>NZ_QGSZ01000203.1 GCF_003857055.1 Micromonospora inaquosa
GGTTGGCCGGGTTGAAGCTGGTGGCCATGTCCAGGTACTCGACACCTCCGCCGTTGCCGCTCCACGACCAACCCAGCCAGCCGATTCCGATGGCCTGGCTGTAGGCGAGGATGCTGTCCTCGTCCGGGTCGCCGTCGGAGTGGTTGAAGCCGAACTCACCGACCACGATGGGCAGCCCGGCGGTGCGGAACCGGCCCAGGTAGTCGCTGATCTCCGCGGCGGTGTCGAACACGCCGTACATGTGGATGGAGAAGACCGTGTTGCGGGCCGGGTCGGCGGCGAAGACCGACGCGGCGTTGTCGCGCATGGTGAACGACCAGTCCTGCCCCCAGTTCGGCGCGTCCACCATGATCGTGTGGGTCAAGCCGCCGGCACGCAGGCGCTTGATCGCATCGGCGTTGTCGGTGGCCCACGAGGCGTAGTTCTGGTTGCCGTACGGCTCGTTGCCGATGTTGACGATGACGAACTTCTCCTGGCCGGCGAGGACGTCGGCGAGGCTGAGCCAGTAGTCGACGGCGCGGGCCAGGGTGATCGCGCCGCTCTGCTCGCCGTACCCGGTGGTGTCGTGCACCTCCAGCACGCAGATCAGCCGGTTGCCCTTGCAGGCCGCGATGACGTTGGCGACGTCGGCACTGGTGTTGCGGGTCCACCGGTCGCCGCTGGAGAGCACCACCCGCACGGTGTTCGCGCCGAGCGCCTTGACGTCGGCGAACGAGCTGGTCTGCTGCGGATACCAGGTGTGGGCGTGGTTGACGCCGCGCATGATGAATTCGCTGCCGTTGGCGTCGTACAACTTGCCGCCAGCGACGGAGAAACCAGCCGCGGCGTGCGCCGGCTGGCCGAACGCCAGCACGGCGACGAGCAACGCGAGCACTGTCGCGCCGGCGGCGGAGAGTCGAGTCTTCATGGCCTTCCTCAGGGAGGACCCCCGGTGCCCGACAGGGGTGGGGACGTGACAGGGGAAGGCGGCTGCAGCCCGACAGCCGCGCCCGGCGCCCGGCGCAGGCATCAGCGTAGGGCGATGGAATGGCCCTCGCAACCGGTTCAGTTGGCGGCCCCGATGCCCGGACAGCCGCAACGGCCCACGCGGACGCAGGCCGTCACGGGGCGGTCATCCCCACCACAGGATGTGCGCCACACCCGGCTCTTAACCGGTTAAGAGCGACGGTAGGCAGGTGACCGCGATCCGTCAAGCATCGCGTCAGCCGAAGCGGACGAGCGCGCAGCCGAACCGGACGAGAGGGTTGACCGCCGCGCACCGGGGTATTCCGGGAACGATCCGTCGGTGAGAAGGGATACCAGGATGGTCAGCGTCGGCTACACCCTGATGAGCGAGCAGGCCGGGCCCAAGCAACTGGTGGACCACGCGGTACGGGCGGAGGCGGCCGGTTTCGACCAACTGGTGGTGTCCGACCACTACTACCCGTGGCTCGACTCCCAGGGACACTCCCCGTACGCCTGGTCGGTGCTCGGCGCGGTCGCCCACGCCACCTCCCGCGCCCAACTGATGTCCTTCGTGACCTGCCCGATCCGCCGCTACCACCCGGCCGTGGTCGCGCAGAAGGCCAGCACGATCGGGGCGCTCTCGGACGGCCGGTTCACCCTCGGGCTGGGCGCCGGGGAGAACCTCAACGAACACGTGGTCGGCGGCTGGCCGCACGTCCAGCAGCGGCACGAGATGTTCGAGGAGGCGTTGCAGATCATCCGGCCGCTGCTCAACGGGGAGACGCTGACCTTCTCCGGCAACCACTTCGACGTGCCCGACGCCTACGTCTGGGACCGCCCGGAACGGCCGGTGCCGATGGCCGTCGCCGCGTCCGGTCGACAGTCCGCGACGCTGGCCGCCGAATACGGCAACGGCCTCATCTCCACCGAACCCGACCGGCACATCATCGAGATGTACGACGATGCCGGGGGCGCCGGCCAGCCCCGCTACGGCCAGGTGGCCATCTGCTACGGCCCCGACGAGGCCGAGTGCCGCAAGCTCGTGCACGACCAGTTCCGCTGGTTCGGGATGGGTTGGAAGGTCAACGCCGACCTGCCCAACCCGGACTCCTTCGCCGCCGCCACCCAGTTCGTGCGCGAGGAGGACGTCGCCGAGGGCATCTCCTGCGTCGAGGCGTTCGGCAAGTTCGTCGACGCCGGCTTCACCCACGTGGCGATCATCCAGGTGGGCGGGGAGACCCAGCCGATGTTCCTGGACTGGGCGCAGGAACAGTTGCTGCCCCGGCTGCGCGAGCTGTGAACCGAGTCGTGGCCCCTCGGCCGCCCGGGTCGTCCCACCGCACCGCGGTCGGCCGGTTCGGGCTGGCCGACCTGCGGCTCGCCATGGCCGCGCCCCGGCCAGCCGCCGGGCTGACCAGCGAGTGGCGGCTCGTCGACGGGCTGCGTACCCACACCCGACACGCGGCGGGCCCGACCACCGGGGCGCCGCCCGTGGTGCTCGTGCACGGCCTGGCGGTCTCGCACCGGTATCTCACCCCGCTGGCCGTCGCGCTCTCCACCACCCATCAGGTGTACCTGCCGGACCTGCCGGGCTTCGGCCTGTCCGAACACCCCCGGGGCGCGTACGACGTCCGCCGGCACGCCGCCCACCTGGCCGCCTGGCTGGCCGCGTACCAATTGCCGCCGGTCTGCCTGCTGGGGCACTCGTTCGGTGCGGAGGTGGCCGCCGCGGTCGCCGCGACCCACCCCGATGCGGTACGCGCGCTGGTGTTGGCCGGGCCGACAAGTGACCCGGCGGCCCGGTCCCGACGGGGCCAGTTCGGTCGTTGGCTGGTGGACAACCTGCGCGAGGCGCCGCTTCAGGCCCCGGTCCTGTTTCGGGACGTCTGGAACGCCCGGCCCTGGCGGGCCCTCGCGACGCTGTCGCACTCGGTGCGCAACGCCATCGAGGCGGACCTCGTCCGCGTCAGCGCGCCGACTGTCGTCCTGACCGGCGAGCGCGACCCGGTCGTGCCGCAACGGTGGCGGGAGGAGGCCACGCGGCTGGTGCCGGAGGCGGCCCTGGTGGTCGTTCCCGGTGCCGCGCACAACGTGGTCACGACCGCCCCGACGGTTGTCGCGGACGCGATCCGGCACCTGCTCGCCCCGCAACCCGCACCCACGGACAGGTGAAACATCATGCGCTTCGGCAACACGGAGATCCGTCCGCTCGGCGGTGGCCTCGGCTGCCTACTGATGATCCTCTTCTCGATCGTGGCGTCGGTGGTGTTGACCGTCCTGCTGAATCTGGTGCTCTGAGGACCCGACGGCCTCAGTCGGCGGACAACTCCAGCGCGGCCACCAGCGGGTAGTGGTCGGAGGCGATGGCCGCCGCACCGCTGCGGATGACCCGACAGTCCTGGACCCGCTGCGCCACCGCGGGGGTGCCGAGCAGATAGTCCAGCCGCATCCCGGCGAACTCGGCCCCGCCCAGTCGGGTGGGCACGGTGAGGCCGTCGGCCTCCGGTGCGTCGACGTTGGCCGACGGCCAGAGGTCGACGAGGCCGGCGGCGAGCAGCCGGGCGATCGCACGGGTGTCCACCGCGTCGCCGGAGCGACGCAGGTGCCGCCGCCGGTAGAGGGTGGGCATGCCGGCCAGCCGAGCGGTGTGGTCGACGGTCGGGTCGAGCGAGTTGAGGTCACCGGTGACCAGCGCCAGCGGCCCCTCGTCGCGGCGCATCGCCGCGACCAACCAGTCGACCTCCATCCGCCGCCGGCCCCCCGAGTACGGGTAGAGGTGGGTGCCCAGCACTGTGAACGGGCCGCCGGACGTGGCCACCACGACGCGGGCGGCGGCGTGGTGGAACGGGCGGCGCACCGACCCGGCGTCGACGACCCGGTACGGCGGCCGGACCAGCACCGCCACCGGCTGCCCGAAACAGGACCGGGCCAGGTGGGGCGTCATCCCCACCCGGCCCGCCACGGTGGCCATCAGCCCGTCCCGGTCGAAGCCGCGCAACTCCTGCAACGCCAGCACGTCCGGCGCCTGCTCGTCGATGACCTGAACCACCTGATCCAGCCGGTCGGGGCCGCCGCGATCCCACCCGCCGGTGCGGATGTTCCAGGTCATCACCCGCAGCACGACGCCGCCTAGTCGGCTCGGCCGGCCCGCGCCAGCTCGTCGTCGAGAGTGTCCACGTCCTCCGACTCGATGGCCGGCTGGTTGCCTTCCCTCAGGTCCTCGTTCGGGCGGATCACCAGGTAGAGCAACCCGATCCAGAGTGCGGAGAGCAGGATCGCGCCCATGAAGTCGGTCGGGTGGTGCATCCCCCGGTACATCCGGGAGGTGGCCACCCCGACCGGCATGAGCACGGCCACCGCCACGAAGACCCAACGCCACCACCGGTCGGTACGCGGAAAGACGATGAGGGTGATCGCCAGCCAGATGCAGATCGTCGCCGCGATGTGCCCGGACGGGAACGACGAGGTGGGCATCTGCCCGTCCAGGTTCTCCACCGGGGGACGCGGCCGGTCGACCACGTGAGCCGACGCGAGGAAGAGGGTCAGCTCACCCACCATCGCCAGCGCCACGAAGAGCACCGGGCGCCAGCGCCGCCACACCGCCAGCACCAGCGGACAGAACACCAACGAGATCAGCAGGATGGCGTGGGTGTCACCGAACTTGCTCCACCACCAGCTGACCTCGGTCAGCACCTCGGTGTGCCGCTCGGCGAACCACTGCGGCACCTCGGTGTCGAGGGTGTCGAAGAAGGTGCCCTTGGCGTGGTAGCTGACGTACATGCCGAAGGCGTACAACGCCCCGAACACGATCACCCAGCCGACCAGCAGCTCGGCCACCGCCGAGCGCGGATGGGCCAACACGTGCTCCTCGGCCGGGGCGGGCGCGATGTCGTGCCCCGCCTCCGGCTCCAGGCCCTCGGTCAGCGGCGGCACCGGCCGCCCCCGCTCCCGCCGCCACAGTCGGAAGGCGTACGCGGTGACGCCCAGCCAGGCGGCCCCGAGCAGCCAGGCGGCCAGCACGTCGGAGACGAAGTGCACGCCCAACGCGATCCGGGTGAGGCCGACCAGTGCCACCAGCACACCGACGCCGACGATGGCCGGTTTGCGCCAGCGGGGCGCCATCGCCGGCAGGAACACCAGCAGCAGCGCTCCGTAGGCGACGAACGAGCCGAGCGCGTGCCCGCTCGGGAAGCTGTTACCGGGGGCGCTGGCGATCGGCACGTCCACGATCGGGCGGAGCCGACCGACCAGCGTCTTCAGCGACGGGTCGAGGATCAGCCCACCGACCCCCGTGATGATCAGGTAGACGGCGAGTCGGGGCTGCCGCCTGATCAGCAACCCGACCACGGCGATGGTGACCAGCCAGATGAGGATCGGCCGGCCGCCCAGGTCCGTCACCGCCTGGAGCACGGTGACCAGCGGGTGGTGCGGGGCGACGAGCCCGTTGAACCACTCGGCGAGCGCGTGGTCGGCATCCTGTAGAGGGCTCCACTGCACCCGGACGAGCAACAGCAGCAGCCCGAAGGCCACCCCGGCACCGGTGACGGCCACCAGGCCGGCAATGCTCCGCTCGGCGAAATGACCGATCGGACGGCGCGCCACCTCTTTGACCGCGGTCACCCCGCACCTCCTTTGTCGCCTCTGGCGAGGCGCAGTACCCGATCTGCGGCCGTCGTACACGCCGGGTGCCGCCAGGGCCTAGAGGGCGGACATGTCCCCGGTGTCGTACAGCTCGGCGCGGTCCGGGTCGGGCTCCCACAGGTCCGGTTGGGCGGGCTCCTGCACACCGATGCGCAGCGCCTCCAGTTGGGCGGCGAAGGCCAGCCCGCCGAAGAGCGCCATCCCGGTCAGGTTGGCCCAGAGCAGCAGCGCCATCATGCCGGTCAGGGCACCGTAGGTCTGCCCGAAACCGTCACTGAACCGCACGTACGCGGCGAGCAGCAGGCTGGCCAGCCACCACAGCGCGGTGGCGATGCCGGCGCCGAAGAACAGCCAGGACAGGCCGGGCTGGTTGCGGCGCGGCGCGTGCCGGAACAGCACGGCGACGGCGACGACGGTCAGCCCGAGGCTCAGCGGGAAGCGGACCACGTCCCAGATGCCGTTGGCGACCGCGCCCCACTCGTAGTGTCTGCGGACCGAGTCGCCCATCGCGCCGCCGCCGACCAGGATCAGGAAGCCGGCGAGCGCGGGCAGGCCGGCGGTGACGGCCAGGACGGCTGCTCGCAAATATTTCCGCAGCGCCGGGCGGTCCCGTTCGACGCCGTAGATGCGGTTGGCACCCCGCTCGATCTGGGCCATCGTGGTGGTGAGCGCGAACAGGCCGGTGAGCAGACCGAGGGTGAGCGCCACCTCCCCCGCGTCCTCGACGCGTTCGCCCTCCCCGAGCAGTTCGGCGACCATCTGCGCGCTCTGGCCGGGGGTGAGCGCCAGGACGGTGTCGGCGACCACCTGGCCGCCCTCGTCGACGCCCAGCTCGCTGATCAGGCCGGTGAGGGCGATCAGGAACGGCACCACGGCGAGGCAGAGTTGCAGGGCGAAGGCCCGGGAGTGACTGAACCCGTCGCCGTAGCGGAACCGGATGAACGCGTCTCGCAGCAGGTGCCACCCGCCCTGCCGGCGCAGCGTGTGCCAGGCGTCGTCGGCGGAGAGCTCCTCGTCGGCCATCATCCGGGTCTCCGGCACGATCCGGGTGCTACTCACGGCGTGCTTCCTCGATCAGCTGCTCGCCCCGCTCCCCGGCGCTCTGCACGTCGACGGCCAGGTCGGGGGCGTCCTCGGGCTGGGGGACGCAGAGCCAGAGCGCCTGGGGTCGGACCTCCGCCCGCAGCTGCCGGCCCGGGGAGATCAGGTCGCCGTCCAACTCGCGAGGCTGCGCCCGGTTGCTGGTGATCACCACGCGCCGGCCCCGGAACACCTCCAGCTGCGGCACCTGGCCGCTGCGGCGGAGCACCGCCCAGCCGAGCGCGAGCCAGTGCCGCAGGTTACGGGGGGTGAGCACGGCGACGTCGAGCCAGCCGTCGTCCGGCTCGGCCTCGGTCAGCAGGGTCAGGCCGCCCTGCAGTCGGCCGACGTTGGCGATCAGGACCGACCGGGCCCGGCGGCGCACCGGCGGACGGTCGTCGATGCGGATCTGCACCCGCATCGGCCGGTCCCGTAGGTGACGGGCGGCGCCCATCACGTACGCCGGCCAGCCGATGCGGGCCTTGGTGGTCTCGGAGGTGGCGGCGAGCATCTGGGCGTCGAAGCCCATGCCGGCCATCACTGTGAAGTACTGATCCTCGACGGCGCCGACGTCGAGCAGCCGTCGGCCGCGTTCCACGGCGACCTGGAGCCCGGCGGCCAGGTCGGTGGAGAGCCCCAGGTTGGCGGCGAGCAGGTTGCCGGTGCCCTGCGGCAGCACGGCGAGGGCCACGTCGGTGCCGACCAACCCGCTGACGCAGGACATCACGGTGCCGTCACCGCCGCAGGCGAAGACCAGGTCGACGCCGGCCTTGACGGCTTGCTCGGTCTGACCGCGCCCCGGGTCGTCGACGGTCGTCTCGTACCACTGCGGGGCGGGCCAACCGGCCGCGGTCAGGGCGTCGTCGACGGTACGGCGCAGCTCGTCAAGATCGTCGACCTTCACTGGGTTGACCACCACGGCGGAGCGCAACCCGCCGTCGCCGCCTGCGGGCCGCCTGTCCTGTCCAGCATCCACGGCGCCAGTGTGCAGCACCCGGACCGCTTCAGCGACCCGGCGACCGGCCCGCGTCGGAAGTGCCACAGACAGGTTTCAAGACGGCTCCACCTGTCAGGCCGCCGCCCGCAGCGCGAGCTCCACCCGCCGACGCAGATCGTCGAGGTCGACCCCGGACTCGGTGAGCACCAACGCGCCCAGCCCGTTGCCCTCCCGCAGCACCCCGAGCAGGATGTGCTCGGTGCCGATGTGACGGTGGCGCAGGCGTAGGGCCTCCCGCAGGGACAGCTCCAGCGCCTTCTTGGAGCGGGCCGAGAACGGGCCGCCGAGGTAGCGCTTACGCCCCCAGCGGCGGCGCGGTGCCGGCACCGCCTCCCGCAGTGCGTCCGGGCCGAAGGACTGCTCGATGCGGGCCACGATCGCGGCCAGGTCGATGCCGATCTCCCGCAGGGCCGCCGCGTCCGCGTCGCCGAGGCCGGCGCCGCCGCTTGAGGTGTGCCGGCGGACGCGTTCGCGCAGGTCGTCGGCGCGCACCCCGGCGTCGGCGAGCACCCGGCTGGCCAGCCCGTTGTCGTCGGCGAGCAGGGCGAGCAGCAGGTGCTCGGTGCCGACCGGCCGCTGGCCCTCGGCCCGCGCCTCCTCCAGCGCCCGTCGCACCACGTCGCGCGCCCGGTCGGTGAACCGTTCGAACATCACGCCTCCCAGGATGAGTTGACCGCCGGTCGCCCGGCGTGCTTCTTGTGGACCGCCTGCCGGCTGACCTCGAGCGTGTCGGCGATCTCCTGCCAGGACCAGCCCTGTCGTCGGGCGTTGTCCACCTGGACCACCTCGAGCCGCTCGAGCAGCCGGCGTAGCGCGCGGACGGCGCGCAGCCCGACCCGGGGGTCGGTGCTGCCGGCTGCCGCCGCGAGTTCTGTCGCCTGACTCATGCTGTCAACATACGTTGACAACTCCACGCGTGTCAACCTCAGTTGACGAGCCGCTGCCCGCTACGCCCTCGACTTGACAGTGTCATAGCTAACCGTTATCCATTAACGATCTAGACGAGGGGTGCGTTCGGGTGCAGGACGTGGTGCTGGCCATGCTGGCCAAGGAGCCGGCGCACGGGTACGAGCTGCGCAGCCGGCTGCGCGCCGCGCTCGGTTCGCTGGGCGAGGCGATGAACGCCGGACAGATCTACGTGACGCTGACCCGCCTGGGCAAGGCCGGGCTGGTGACCTCGCAGCGGGCCGACGGCCTGCCGGACCGGCCCGAACGCCGGGTGTACACGTTGACCCCCGAGGGGCAGCAGCGAGTCGCCGCCTGGCTGGCCGAAGTGAACTGGCCGAAGCCGGACCTCGCCGAGTTTCATCTCAAGTTGGTGGCTGCCGTGACAGCCCGGCTGGCCGATCCGGTGGCCCTGGTCGACGCGCAGCGGCGTGAGGTGCTGCGCCGGCTGCGCGACGCCCAACGGGCCGCCTTGGACCGGTCGATGGATCCGGTTGCCGGGCTGCTGTTGGAGGGTGTCGTGCTGCGGCTGCGGGCCGACCTGGAATGGCTGGAGGCGTGTGAGCGCCTGTGGGCAGAACTTGATCCGACCAAACGGAAGGCGGGGACGTGACCGGGTCGACGGTGTTGCAGGCGCGTGGGCTGAGCATGCTGTACGGCGACAAACACGCGCTGGTCCGCGCGGTCGACGAGGTCGATCTGATCGTGCCGGCCGGACAGTCGCTGGCGGTGATGGGGCCCAGCGGCTGCGGCAAATCCAGCCTGCTGTACCTGCTCGGTGGGCTGCAGCGCCCGACCGACGGGCAGGTGTGGCTGGCCGACCGTCGGATCGACACGATGAGCGAACGGGCCCTGGCCCGGCTGCGGCGCGACAACCTCGGGTTCGTCTTCCAGTCGTTCCACCTGATGGACGAGCTCACCGCGGTGGAGAATGTGGAGCTGGCCGCGCTGCTGGCCGGGCGGTCACCGGGGCGGGCCCGCAAGCGGGCGATGTACCTGCTGGACCGGGTGGGGCTTGCCGACCGCGCCAGGCACCTGCCCTCGGCGCTGTCCGGTGGGCAGCGCCAGCGGGTCGCCATCGCCCGCGCGTTGAGCAACGAGCCCCTCGTCGTGCTGGCTGACGAACCCACCGGCAACCTGGACAGCGCCGCCACCCTGGACGTGCTGCGGCTGTTCGAGGAACTGCGCACCGCAGGACAGACCCTCGTGGTGGTTACCCATGACCCCCGCATCGCCGCGGTCGCCGACCGGGTGATCGCCATGCGTGACGGCGCGTTCGTCGACGACAACCGACTTGCCAGCACCGTCGCCGGCACCCTCTACGACGGGTGGCGCTGAATGGCCGGCCGCCTCCTGCTCGTCTGCCGGCTGCTGATGCGGGACCTGCGCCGCCGCCGAACCGAAACCATCCTGCTCCTGACCGCGATCACCGCCGCCACCGCCACACTGACCATCGGTCTCACCCTCAACGAAATCGCCGACCGGCCGTACCAGCAGACCCGGACCGCCACCGCCGGCCCGGATGTGATCGTGACACCCCAGGCCACCGGCCAGGGCGCCTTGGACGAGCTCGCATCGCTGACCACCGGGGCGGGCGTCACCGATCACAGCGGCCCCTTTCCGATCGCCTACCTGACGATGACGGCCGGTGGCAAGTCCGCGCACACCGTCGTAGCGGGCCGGGACACCACGCCCGCATCGATCGACCGGCCCGCCGTGACCGACGGCACCTGGGTACGCCCCGGCGGCGTGGTCGTCGAGCGCGCCTTCGCCGACGCCCTCGGCATCAGCATCGGCGACACGGTCACCATCAGTGCCCATCGGCTGCGCGTGATCGGAACCGCGGTCACCGCCGCGAGAGCGACGTACCCCTACGCCGGGTGGCACTACCCCGGGAGCGTCCTGGTCGAGCGCGGCGGCCTGGTCTGGGTCGACCAGAGCGACATCGCCACGCTCGCGGGCAACCAGCCCCTGTCGTACACCCTCAACCTCAAACTCGCCGACCCGGCGGCCAGCAGCACGTACCCCATCGGCGACCAACTCACCACCTGGCAGGCGATCAGCTACCTCAACGGTCGGCTGTACAGCGACGCGCGGATCGCCCTGCTCGTCGGTAGCTGGCTACTCAACGGCCTTGCGCTGGCCGGCGTCGCCGGCATCGTCGCGGGCCGGATCATCGGCCAGCGTCGCCGGGTGGGCCTGCTCAAAGCCGTCGGCGCCGGACCGGCCATGATCGCCGCCATCCACCTCGCCGAGTACCTCGCGATCGGGCTTGCCGCCGCCGCCACGGGCCTGGTCACGGGCTGGCTCGCCGCACCCGCGCTGATCCGCCCCAGCGCCGGACTCATCGGCTCCGTCAACGCCCAGCCACCTGCGCTGCGCATGGTGGTCGCCGTCACGGTCCTCGCCCTCGCGATCGCTGTGGCGGCGACTCTGGTGCCGGTGTTGCGCGCCGCCGCCACCAGTACCGTTCACGCGCTGGCCGACGCCGCAACGCCACCGCGGCGCCGGTGGTGGCGCATCTGGCTGTCGCGGCGGCTGCCCACCCCCCTGCTGATCGGGATGCGTATCAACGCGCGGCGACCGCGCCGCGCCCGGCTGGTCACCGTGAACACCCTGATCACCACGACCACGCTCGTCGGCATTCTCATGGTCAACACCCAGGCGGTGCACTTCGACCTCGGCTACACCGAACTCGCCAATCCCCGGGTGGAACGGGGCGAGCAGGCCACGCTCGTGCTCACCGTCGTGCTGTGCGTTCTCGCGCTCATCAACGCCGTCGTGAGCGCCTGGACCGCGGTCCTCGACGCCCGGCAGCCACTGGCTGTCGCGCGGACGCTCGGTGCGACGCCCGCGCAGGCCGGCCTGGGCCTGGCGGTGGCGCAACTGCTTCCAGCCATACCCGGCGTCGCCGTGGGGATCCCGGCCGGCGTCGGGCTTGTTACGTTCGTCAGCACCGGCGAGGTCCAGTACCCACCCGATTCCTCGCTGTTCGCCACCGCGCTCGGAGTCCTGCTCGCCATCGCCGCGCTCACCGCCATCCCCGCGATGGTTGCCACCCGGCGTCCGGTCGTGGACATACTCAGGTCCGCACCGACCTGACCGCCGAGCCATCCGATCCCGCCCGCCGCCGCGTCCATCCGACTACCCTCGGTCAGGGACAGCTTGGTCGTGCCGGGCGCGACGCCCGGGAGGTGATATCGGATGGCCGCACCCGCCGACGCAGCGGTGCTGGTCGGCCTCGGGTCGGATCTCGACCTCCCGGTCGTCGAACAGGCCGCGCAGGAGGCCGCCGGACACGGCCGCCCACTGCACCTGCTGTACACCTTCGACTGGCACGCGGCCTTCGCCGCGGACACCGTCGCCGCACCCCGCGACCAGGCCGAAGAACTGATCACCCGCGCCGCCCAACTGGCCCACCAGACCGAGCCGGGGCTGACCGTACGCGGCGAGATCGTCGAGAGCGCCATACTGCCCACCCTCATCCGCCGCTCGGAAGTCAGCTTCCTCCTTGCGGTCGGCGACAGCGGCATGGCGGGCAGCGGTCAGTGCGTTCCGGCCGAGACGACCGCCGTACAGCTGGCCGCACGCGCCGGCTGCCCCCTGTTGGTGGTCCGGCGTGAGCCGCCGCCGCAGGGCCCGGTGCTGGTGGGCGTGGACGGCTCCCCCAGCTCGCACCTCGCCCTGCAGTGGGCCGTGGAGTGCGCGGCCCGCCGGGACGCCCGACTGCTGGCGCTGCGGGTGGTCGAGTACGACGAGGACACCGACGCGGTCGCCGAGCAGCTCGGCGAAGCGGTGGCCCGGCACACCGACCGGCACAGCGCGGTGCCGACCGAGTGCCGGGTGGTACGCGGTGACCCCGCCAAGGTGCTGATCGACACGTCCCGCAACGCGCAGGTGGCGCTGGTCGCCGCCCGCGGCGACGAACCGGGCCGGGCCATGCTGGGCGCGGTGGCCCAGTCCCTGCTGTACCACTCACCGGCCCCGGTTGTCGTCGTCCGTGGCCTGGCCGAGGCGCCACTGACCGGGCCTGGTGCCCACCCGACGCGGGACCAACGGCCCTGACCCGGGGCGTCCACAGCGACCAGGCTGAACCCCGGACGCCCCACACCTACCCGCGAGAGGCAGCATGATGGACACCGCTCTCGACGTGCACCGCGCCCTCACCGACGACGAGCTGCGCCGGCTGGACGCCTACTGGCGCGCCGCGAACTACCTCACCGTCGGGCAGATCTACCTGCTGGACAATCCGCTGCTGCGGGCGCCGCTGACCCCCGACGACATCAAACCTCGCCTGCTCGGGCACTGGGGCACCAGCCCCGGCCTCAACCTGATCTACGCCCACCTCAACCGGGTGATCGTGGCGCGCGACCTCGACGCCATGCTGGTCACCGGCCCCGGCCACGGCGGCCCGGCCATCGTGGCCAACACCTGGCTGGAGGGCACCTGGTCGGAGCGCTACCACGACGTGGCACGCGACGAGGCCGGGATGTCCCGACTCTTCCGCCAGTTCTCCTTTCCCGGCGGCATCCCCAGTCACGTGGCGGCGGACGTGCCGGGTTCGATCCACGAGGGCGGCGAGCTGGGGTACGCGTTGAGCCACGCCTACGGTGCCGCGTTCGACCACCCGGACCTGCTGGTGGCCTGCATGATCGGCGACGGCGAGGCGGAGACCGGTCCGCTGGCCGGCAGTTGGCTCTCCGACGTGTTCCTCAACCCGGCGCGCGACGGCGCGGTGCTGCCCATCCTGCACCTCAACGGCTACAAGATCGCCAACCCGACCGTGCTGTCCCGGATCCCCGAGGCCGACCTGCTCGACCTCATGCGCGGATCGGGCTACCAGCCGTACGTGGTGGCCGGCGACGAGCCCGCCCAGGTGCACCGGACCCTCGCCGCGACTCTGGACCGCGTGCTGGACGAGATCGCCGAGATCCAACGACGGGCCCGCTCCGGCGGTGTGGTCGAACGCCCCCGCTGGCCGATGATCATTCTGCGGACGCCGAAGGGCTGGACCGGCCCGCGTGAGGTCGACGACGTCCAGGTCGAAGGCACCTACCGCGCCCACCAGGTGCCGCTGTCGGCCGTCCGCGACAACCCGGCGCACCGGGCCGAACTCGAACACTGGTTGCGCAGCTACCGGCCGGAGGAGCTGTTCGACGCGACCGGCGCGCCGGTGGAGGAACTACTGACGCTGCCGCCGCGCGGTGACCGTCGGATGAGCGCCAACCCGGTCACCAACGGCGGCGTGGTGCTGCGCGACCTGACCCTGCCGGACTTCCGCGACTACGGCCTTGAGGTTCCCGAACCGGGTACGCCGATCGCCGGCGCGACCGGGGTGCTCGGCCCGTGGATCCGCGACGTCATCAGCGCCAACCCGGAAACGTTCCGGCTGTTCGGCCCGGACGAGGTCGCCTCCAACCGGCTGGGCGCCGCGTTCGAGGTGACCGACCGGGTCTGGGTGGCCGCCACTGTGCCCGGCGACGACCACCTCTCCCCCGACGGGCGGGTCATGGAGGTGCTCTCCGAGCACCTGTGCCAGGGCTGGCTGGAGGGCTACCTGCTGACCGGCCGGCACGGCGTGTTCACCAGCTACGAGGCGTTCATCCACATCGTCGACTCGATGCTCAACCAGCACGCCAAGTGGCTGAAGGTGACCCGGGCCATCCCCTGGCGTCAGCCGATCGCCTCACTGAACTACCTGCTGTCCAGCCACGTCTGGCGGCAGGACCACAACGGCTTCTCCCACCAGGACCCGGGCTTCATCGACCACGTCGTCAACAAGAAGGCCGAAGTGGTGCGGGTCTATCTCCCGCCGGACGCGAACACGCTGCTCGCCACGATGGACCACTGCCTGCGCAGCCGGCACTACATCAACGTGGTGGTGGCCGGTAAGCAGGCGGCGCCGAACTGGCTGACGATGACCGAGGCGATCCAGCACACCCGGCGGGGCCTGGGCATCTGGGAATGGGCCAGCAACGACAGCGGCACCGAGCCGGACGTGGTGCTCGCCTGCTGCGGCGACGTGCCCACCCTGGAGACGTTGGCCGCCGCGGAGCTGCTGCGCCAGAACCTCCCGGACTTGAAGGTGCGCCTGGTCAACGTGGTCGACCTGATGCGACTCCAGCCGGACACCGAGCACCCGCACGGCCTGACCGACAGAGAGTTCGACACCATCTTCACCGAGGACCGGCCGATCGTCTTCGCGTACCACGGTTATCCGTGGCTGATCCACCGACTCACCTACCGCCGCACCAACCACGAGAACCTGCACGTGCGCGGTTACAAGGAGGAGGGCACCACCACCACCCCGTTCGACATGGTGATGCTCAACGACCTGGACCGCTTCCACCTGGTCATCGACGTCATCGACCGGGTGCCCGGGCTGGCCGCCAGCGCCGCGCACCTGCGCCAACGGATGGTCGACGCCCGGCAGGCGGCCCGCGACTACACCCGCCAGTACGGCGAGGACGACCCCGAGGTCGCCGAATGGCGCTGGATCCGCGAAACCGACCCCACCACCCCCTGAAGGAGAACGACGTGCGCGACGCGGAGATCCTGGTCGGCTACGACGGCTCGACCGACGCCTCGGTGGCCCTGAACTGGGCCGTGGAGGAGGCGCGGCGCAGCGGCCAGCCGGTGCGGCTGGCGTACGTCTTCGAATGGCTGACCGTGGCCAGCTGGGTCGGCCCCGGGGTGGCGCCCGGCGTGTGGCCCGACGACACCGCCCGCCGGCAGGTCGACCAGTTGGTCCGCAAGGCCACGGCCGACGCCGCGGCGGCCAACCCGGGGCTGCAGATCACCGGCGAGGTGTACGACGGGCCGCCCGCGCTGGTGTTGCAGGAACGCTCGGCCGAGGCCGGATTGTTGGTGCTCGGCAGCCGAGGCCACGGCGGATTCGGTGGCCTGCTGGCCGGGTCGACGGCGGTGTCGGTCGCCGCGCACGCCCACTGCCCGGTCGTGGTGGTTCGGGACGGGGCCGGCAGCGCCGCTACCGACACGTCGAGCCGCCCGGTGGCGATCGGGTTGGACGGTTCGGAACCCTCGTTGGTGGCGCTCGGCTTCGCGGCCGAACGGGCGGCGCAGCGCCAGGTGCCGCTGCGCGTCCTGCACGCCTGGACACCGGGCCCCGGCGGGGCGGCCGGGGTGCCCGACGAGCGGGCCGCCGTGGAGCAGGCGCTGGACCCGTGGCGACGGACGTTCCCCGAGCTGGCGGTGACCGTCGACCTGGTGTCGACCAGCCCGGCGGCGATGCTGATCGAGGCGAGTCGGGACGCGCGGCTGGTGGTGGTCGGCAGTCGGGGGCGGGGCGGGCTGGCCGGCATGTTGCTCGGCTCGGTCAGCCAACAGCTCATCCAACACGCCCACTGCCCTGTCGCTGTCGTCCGCGAACGCTGACCACAGCGGGCGCAACGGCCCGGCGAGGTCGGGACCTGTGGCCCTGCGGTGAGATCACCGACTGTCGGAGGATGAGGTGGCAACCCCGGCACGGCGACGCCGTACGACCCGATGAGCAGAGACGGAAAGGTCGTGACCATGAGTCAGGAGAGCCAGCTGACCACCGCGCTGGCGGAGGCCGCCACCACCGCCGGCCACGCCCCTTCGGTGCACAACACCCAGCCGTGGCGCTGGCGGGTGCTGCCCGACGCGTTGGAGCTGCGCTCCGTCGCCGACCGGCAGCTCGCCGCCAGTGACCCCGACGGGCGACTGCTCGCCGTCAGCTGCGGCGCCGCC
This sequence comes from Micromonospora inaquosa, assembly GCF_003857055.1. GTDB lineage: Bacteria > Actinomycetota > Actinomycetes > Mycobacteriales > Micromonosporaceae > Micromonospora > Micromonospora inaquosa. The sequence continues at coordinate 16,340 of NZ_QGSZ01000203.1, forward strand.
CTGCACCACGCCCGACTGGCGCTGGCCGCCGAGGGGTGGCGTGTCGTGGTGCAACGGCTGCCCGACCCGGACGACAGCGAGCTGCTGGCCCGACTGACCAGTCTGAGCCGCACCGCGGCCGACCCGGACGCCATGCGCATGGTGCAGTGCATGCAGGTGCGACACACCGACCGGCGCCCGGTCAGCGATGAGCCGGTTCCGCCCGCGGCGATCGAGGAGATCACCCGGGCGGTCAGCGCCGAAGGCTGCCGGTTGCAGATCCTCGACCGCGACCAGGTGCTGGAGCTGGCCGCCACCGCCGGGCACGCCGACACTGTCGAAGCCGACGACCCGGAGCTGCGCACCGAGCTGGCGTACTGGACCAGCCGGGCCGGCTCGGGCACCGGCCTACCGGCGGAGGTGCTGCCCGAGCAACCTGCGCAGACCACCGTCCCGGGCCGTGACTTCGGTCGTCCCGGCAGCCTGCCCGTGGGTCCCGGGCACGACCGGATGGCGGTGTACGCGATGCTGCACGGCGACGAGGACGAACGGGGCAGCTGGTTGCGCGCCGGCGAGGCGCTCTCCGCCGGTTGGTTGACCGCCACCCGGCTCGGTGTTTCCGCGGTGCCGCTCAGCTCGGCGGTGGAGGTGCCGGGCACCCGGCAGACCCTGCGTCAGCTGCTCTCCGGGATCGGCTTCCCGTACCTGGTGCTGCGGTTGGGCATCGCGGACCAGGCCCACTCCGGCCCGCCGCACACGCCGCGGTTGACCACCGCTCAGGTGGTCGACACGTCGGCCGTGCGCTGACGGGACCTGACGACGAGCGGCGCCAGCGCTACCATCCCCCGATGACCAGCAGCGCGCCGTCGCCCCGTCGGGAACCGTCCACGGCGCCGTCGCTCGGGCTGAGCCCGCTGTCCCGGGTCCGTCTCGACGAGCTGCTACAGGAGATGCTGGTCCGGGTCGGTGAGGTCGTCACCAGCCGGGAGCGTCTGCGGGCTCTGCTCGACGCCGTGGTCGGCATCGGCACCAACCTGGATCTGCGCACCACCCTGCAACGCATCGTGCAGGCGGCCTGCGAGCTGGTCGGCGCCCGGTACGGCGCGCTCGGCGTGGTCGGCCCGGACCGGCTGCTGCACGACTTCATCGTGCACGGCATCACCGCCGAGCAGCATGAGCAGATCGGCGACCTGCCGCACGGGCGGGGCGTGCTCGGTCTGCTCATCGACGAACCCCGGCCGTTGCGGATGCCCGACATCACCCAGCACCCCCGCTCCTACGGCTTCCCGGCCAACCACCCGCCCATGCACAGCTTCCTGGGCGTGCCGGTGCTCATCCGCGACCAGGTCTTCGGCAACCTCTACCTGGCGGAGAAGCAGGGCGGCGCGCAGTTCACCGAGGACGACGAGGAGATCGTCGTCGCGCTCGCCGCCGCCGCTGGCGTGGCCATCGAGAACGCCCGCCTGTACGCCGTGGCGCACCGGCGGCAACGCTGGCTCACCGCCACGGCCGAGATCACCGCGGTGCTGCTCGGCGAGGTACGCCGTACCGACGCGTTGGCGTTGGTCGCCCGCCGGGCCCGCGAGGTCGCCGAGGCCGAACTGGCGCTGGTGCTGCTCTACGACGGCGACACCGAACAGTTCTCCGTGGAGGTCGTCGACGGCGCCGACCAGCAGGCCCACCCGCTCGTCGGCGCGGTCCTGCCCGCCGCCGACACCAGCTTCGGCGCGGCCGTCGCCGAGGGCCGGCACGACCAGGTGGACGATCTGGCGCACGCCGCGCCGTGGCCGGCGCTGCTACACACCGGCCCGGCGACGATCTCACCACTGGCCACCGCCGAAACCCTGCACGGCGTGCTGATCGTGGCCCACCGGCCGGAGCGCGGCGGGGGCGCCAGCGAGGAGGACCTGGCGCTGCTGGGCAGCTTCGCGGGGCAGGCCGCGCTGGCGATGGAACGGGCGCGAGGCCAGGAGGAACGGGAACTGCTGGTGGTCCTGGAGGACCGCGAGCGGATCGCCCGCGACCTGCACGACGTCGTGATCCAACGGCTCTTCGCCACCGGCCTGCAACTGCAGAGCGCCGCACCGATGGCCCGCCCCGAGGTGGCCAAGCGGATCAACGCGGCCGTCGACGATCTGGACGCCACCATCCGGGACATCCGCCGGACGATCTTCGAGCTGCGTACGCCGATGAGCTCGGAGCTGCGCACCGAGATCCGTGCGGCGATCGAGGCCGCCGCCGAGTCGCTGGGTTTCAAACCGCACCTGGAGCTGACCGGACCGGTGGACAGCGCCGTGCCGGATGCCATCCGTCCGGACCTCACCGCTGTGTTGCGCGAGGCGCTGTCCAACGTGGTCCGCCACTCGCGGTGCAGCCGCGTCGACGTGGCCGTACGCGTCGACGCCGGCCAGGTCACCGTGACCGTCAGCGACGACGGGGTGGGCTGCGACCCGGCCGCCGCCCGGGGTGGGCTGGTCAACCTGCGCGAACGCGCCAGCCGTCTCGCCGGCACCTTCACGATCCTGGGCGTCGAGCCGCACGGCACCGAGCTGCGCTGGGCCGTGCCGCTGCGCGACTGACCTGCGCGACTGGCCTGCGCGACTCGGGTCAGGGAGTCTTGCCGAGCAGCCGGGTGGCCAGGACGGCGGCCTGCGTGCGGCGCTCCAGGCCCAACTTGGCCAGCACGCTGGAGACGTAGTTCTTCACCGTCTTCTCCGCCAGGAACATCCGCCCGGCGATCTCCCGATTGGTCAGCCCCTCCGCCACGTACTCCAGGATCCGCCGCTCCTGCTCGGTGAGCGACTTCAGCTCGCGTGGCTGCTCGACGCCGTTGCGGATGCGCTCCAACACCCGGGTGGTGATCGCCGGGTCGAGCAGCGACTGCCCGGCCGCGACCCGGCGCACCGCGTCAACCAGGTCCGTGCCCCGGATCTGTTTGAGCACGTACCCGGCGGCACCGGCCATGATCGCCGCGAACAGCGCCTCGTCGTCCTCATAGGAGGTCAGGATCAGCCCCTTGATGGACGAGTCGACGGCGCGGACGTCCCGGCACACGTCGATGCCGTTGCCGTCGGGCAGTCGCGCGTCGAGGATCGCCACGTCGGGCCGCAACGCCGGGATGCGACGGGCCGCCTCCTGCGCCGAGCCGGACTCGCCGACCACCTCGATGTCGCCGCTGCTCTGCAACAGGTCGGCCAGGCCACGGCGGACGACCTCGTGGTCGTCGAGGAGGAACACACGGATCATCCCTCGTTTCTACCCGCTGCCCGTGGCCCACCACACGGGCCGAAGGTCCCGACCCGGCGCAGCGCGAGCGGGCGCTCCGACCCGACTGGTCGGGACGTCCGGCCCTGCTCGGCGGCGACCGGACGATGGACCGTGGAGGTACGCCGACCACCGCGGCACCACCCGCCGCCGGCCGCACCGGGAGAGGGGCACCGCCATGGAGATCGGCTACACCGCGACCCAGCTGCGGACCGCTGCCGTGGACGCGGTTCGCGCACCGTCGCTGCACAACACCCAGCCGTGGCGGCTACGGCTGCGCGACGGCGGCATCGAGGTGCTGGCCGACCCCGGCCGCCGGCTGCCGGCGACCGACCCGAGCGGGTGGGGGGTCCGGGTGGCCTGCGGCGCGGCGCTGTTCAACCTGCGGATCGCCCTGGCCGTCGCCGGCATCCCCGCCCAGGTGCGGCTGCGCCCCGATCCGGCCGAGCCGGACCTGCTGGCCCGGCTGGTGCCGGACGTCGCGCGTCGGCCCACCCCCGTCGAACAGAGCCTGTACGGGGCCATCCCCCGCCGGTTCAGCAACCGTCTGCCGTTCTGGCCCGACCCGGTGCCCGCCGACGCCCGGTGGCGCCTCGGCGAGGCGGCCCGCGCGGAACAGTGCTGGTTGGAGCTGCTGATCGGGGTGAGCGCGGTCTCCGCGTTCGGCGAGGTCGCGCGCGGCGCGCACCGGGTGTTGGAGCGCGACCCCGCATACCGGGCCGAACGCGAGCGATGGCTGCGTCGCGAGTACGCCCCGGACGGCGTACCCAGCTCGGCCGCAGGCCCGCAGGGCGAACCGCAGGACGTCCTGCCGGCCCGCGGCTACGGTGGGCGCGACCGTGCCCCCGGGCGGGACTTCGAACCGGAACCCCTGGTGGGGGTGCTGGGCTCGGTGGGCAACACCGCCGTTGACCAGGTGATCGCCGGGCAGGCCCTGCAACGCCTGTTGCTCACCGCCACGGATGCCGGGCTCAGCGTGTCGATGCTCTCCCAGCCGATCGAGGTGCCCTCGGCGCGGGAGCAGCTGCGCCTGGCACTGGGCCGGTTCGGCACGCCGCAGATGGCGCTGCGGATCGGGTACGGCCAACCGGGCCGACCGACCCCTCGACGAGGCGTGGACGAGGTGCTGGACCTGCCGGTGGTGCCCGCCTGAACCGGCCGGGGGCACGGTCAGGCAGCGAGGAGGGCGGCCTCCCGCGCCGGGTCCAGCCCGATCGAGCTGTGGTGTGGTCGCCCGGCGCGCCGCGGAACCGCACCGACCTCGCGCAGCCAGCGCCAGGTGTCCTCGACGGTCTCGGCCACCGGCCGGCAGGTCAACCCGGCGGCCAGCGCGCGGGTCACGTCCCGTTCCAGCAACCCCCGGTACGGGTGGCCGCGCGGCAGCCAGATCGGCAGGTCGCTCCACGGCTGCACACCGGCGGCGAGGATCGACGCCGGCTCGGTCCAGCGCAGCCGGGCGTCGGCACCGGTGGCGGTCACGCACGCGTCGAGCAGCTCGCCCATCGTGGTCTGCCCCGGCCGACCGACAGCGTTGAACGTGCCGCCCACCCGGCGGGCGCCCGCGTCCAACATCCACCCCGCCAGGTCGCGGGCGTCGACGTACTGCACCGGCAGGTCGGCCGGCCCGGGGGCGAGCACGTCCCCGCCCCGCTCGATCCGCCGCAGCCACCAGGGCAGCCGGCCGATGTCCTCCCCCGGGCCCAGGATCAGGCCGGCCCGGGCAATCAGCGCGCGCTGCCCGAACACCTCCCGCACGGCACGCTCGGCACCGGCCTTGAGCTGCGGGTAGTCGCCGTCGACCGAACCCGGGTCGGCGTCCACCACCGGGGAGTCCTCGTGCAATCCGGAGGTGGCGTGGTCGGCGTAGACCGACCCGCTGGACACGTACACGTAGTGGCCGACCGTTGCGACCAGGGCGCGGGCGGCGTCGCCGGCAGCCCGTGGGGCACCGTCCCAGGTGTCCACCGCGACGTCCCACTCGCCGTCGGCCAGCGCGGCCAGGCCGTCGGGCGCGGTGCGGTCACCCCGCAACCGGTGTACGCCGGGCGGCACCGCGCCGTGTAGCCCTCGGTTGAACACCGTCACGGACCAGCCGCGGCGCACCGCCTCGGTGACTGTCGCCCCGCCCACGAAACCTGTACCACCCAACACCAGCAGTCGCATGCGCTCCACCCTGCCGGCCCGCGTCGGCACAGGACACCCCTGTTCACCGGCAGCGGATCTGCCCCTGGCAGAACCCCCGAGGCGAGTGCCGGTCAGCCACCGCCCGTCGACATCCCGGCCAGCGCCATCCCTGCGCCGATCGCCCGCCGAGACGTTCAGTGGTCGACAGTCGTCCAGGATGCAGGAAAGCCGCTCAGGGGCATGGTCAACGAAGTCGCCGATTGCGAAACTGCTTCAATGTGCGTCAGCACGGGCAATCGAGGCTCTTGACGCATTTGGTGACCAGGCGTGCCGCCCAGGTGACGCCACGTGCCGATCGGTGAGCCTGACCGCTACCCGAGGCTGATCCGACGTCGGCACAACCCGGACGGAGGGGGAATGTCCAGCACACCGCTGTCCCTGCCGCGGCCATCCGAGCGGGCGCCCGAGTTCGGCCGGGACGCGCTCATCGTCTGCGAGAACCTGGTGCGGATCTACCAGACCGGTTCGATCGAGGTCCAGGCACTGCAGGGCCTGGACCTGGCAGTGGAGAGCGGTGAGCTGATCGCCGTCGTCGGTGCCTCCGGGTCGGGCAAGTCGACGCTGCTCTCCATCCTGGCCGGCATCGACGCCCCCACCGCCGGGCGGGTCCGGGTCGAGGAGTGGAATCTGCTGGCGATGTCCCGCGCGGACCGGGTCGACTACCGGCGGCGCACCGTCGGGTTCGTACGGCAGCAGACGGCGAGCAACCTGATCCCTTACCTGACCGCACGGGAGATGGTGGACCTGCCGATGAGAGCGGCCCGCACCGCGAAGGAGGAACGCCGGGAGCGCGCGGTCGAGCTACTGGACAGCCTCGGCGTCGCCGACTGCGCCGACCGGCGCCCCGGGCAACTCTCCGGAGGGCAGCAGATGCGGGTCGCGATCGCGGTGGCGCTGGCCAACCAGCCGCGGGTCCTGCTCGCCGACGAACCGACCGGCGAGCTGGACGCCGCCACGTCCGCGGAGGTCTTCGGCGTGCTGCGCGACGTCAACCGGCGTTACGGCGTCACCGTTGTCGTGGTGACCCACGACCCGGAGGTCAGCGGGCAGGTCGAACGGACCGTCGCGATCCGGGACGGGCGCACCAGCAGCGAGGTGCTGCGCCGCAGCACCACCGACGCGGCGGGCGACACCCACATGATCGCCGAGGAGTACGCCGTGATGGACCGCGCCGGGCGGGTCCAGGTGCCCCGCGAGTTCCGCCAGGCGCTGGCGCTGACCCGACGGGTCCGACTCGCCCTGGAACCCGACCACATCACGATCCACCCCGATGCGGGAAGCGGCGAATGAGTAGCGAGCCGCTGCTCAGCGTGCGCGGCGTACACCGGCGATTCGGCACCGGGCCGACCCTCGTACACGCCCTGCGCGGGGTGTCGTTCGACGTGGCCGCCGGCTCCATGGTGGCGCTCGTCGGCCGGTCCGGCTCGGGCAAGACCACCCTGCTCAACGTCATCGGCGGCCTGGACCGCCCGGACACCGGCACCGTGCACGTCAACGGCACCGACGTCACCGCGCTCGACGAGGATGGCCTGTCCCTGCTGCGGCGCGAGAAGGTGTCGTACGTCTTCCAGAGCTTCGGGTTGATCCCGGTGCTGTCGGCCGCGGAGAACGTCGCCGCCCCGCTGCGGCTGGCCCGCGTCGCCCCCGCCCAGCGCGAGCGGCGGGTCGAGTTGCTGCTGGAACTGGTCGGCCTGGCCGACCACGCCCGGCAGCGGCCGACCGAGCTGTCCGGCGGCCAGCAGCAGCGGGTGGCGATCGCCCGCGCGTTGGCTGCCTCGCCCCGGCTTCTGCTCGCCGACGAGCCCACCGGGCAACTGGACGCCGAGACAGGCCTGTCGGTGATGGCCCTGCTGCGCGGGGTAGTGGAATCCGAAGGCGTCACCGTACTGGTGTCGACGCACGACGCGGTGATGATGGCCTTGGCCGACCGGGTAATCCGCATCCACGACGGGCACCTGCACGAACAGGCGGCCGGGCAGCCGTACGAGTCCACGCCGGACGTCGGGTGACGCGACGATGCTGAGGCTGGTCAGCCGGCGCGCCCGCGCGCAGTGGCCGTTGCTGGCAGCCCTGCTCGGGGTCGTCACGATCGGCGCGACACTGCTGGGCACCTGCACCCTGCTGGTCACCCGCACCGCCGAGCGGGCGCTGGAGGTCGCCATGGCCCGCGCCGCCCCGGCCGACGTCGACGTGACCGTCTACACCGGCACGGTCGAGGGCCGGGACGCGTCCTCCGTCACCGCGGACACCCGCACCGCGTTGACCTCCGCGCTCGCGCCGTTCGCGGTGACAACATCCGCGCGGGCGTCGACAGTGCTGCGGGCGCTGCCGCCCGAACTCGCCCCGGGCACCACCGTCGCGGCCCAGGCGTACCTGTCGGGGCTGGACGACCTGCCGGCCCGAGCCGAGCTGGTCACCGGGCGCTGGCCACAGCACCCCGGCGACGCGGTGCTGCTGGAGCCCACCGCTGAACGGCTCGGCCTCACCCCCGGTCGCCGGGTACGCCTCGGCGCCGAGCTGGCCCACCCGCCCGTCCCGGCCCTCGAGGTGACAGTCGTCGGTGTGGTGCGCCCGCTGTCGGGGCGCGGCTGGGACCGCGACCCGCTGGCCGCGGCCGGCTCCGCCACCGGCTACCGCGACGGCCGGTTCCTCCAGCCGGTCAACGCCTACGGCCCGTTCCTCGTCGACCTCGCCGACCTGGTCACCACGGGCGCCACCATCGACCGGATGGAGGTCACCGCCCATCCGGACCTGTCGCACCCCAACCGCCGGGACCTGGAGGCCGCGGCCGGGGCCGTCCGCCGTGCCGACCGCGCACTGGCCGGCGCCCTCGGTGACCGCGTCCAGCTCGCACGGGTCTCCTCCGACCTGCCGCTGACCCTGCGGGCCGCCGACGACCAACTGCACGTCACCGCCGCCGTCGTGCTCGCCATCGCCGTCCTCGGCGGTGTCCTGACCGCGACGGCACTCGTCCTCGCCGGCCGGTTGACCGCGGGCATCCGCGCCGACGAGACCGCCCTGCGGTCCACCCTGGGCACCAGTCGTCGCCAACTCGCCGCCACCGCGACACTCGAGGCGGGGCTGGTGGCCGTCGTCGCCGCCGCGCTCGCGATACCTGCCTCGTCGGCCCTGCACGCCGGCCTGACCCACCTGTCGCCGCTGGACGACGCCGGCCTGACCGTCCGGCCGGCCAGCACCAGCGCCCAGATCCTCGCGGTCGCCGCCGGCGCGCTGGTGCTCGCCGCTGTGCTCACCGTCCTGGCGATCCGACCCGTTCCGGCAGCCGGCGACCGGCGTACCCGCCGCGAACTGCTGGCGCGATCCGGCGCCGACCTGATGCTCGCGGTATTCGCCGCCGTCGGATGGTGGCAGCTGTACGCTCAGCCGGCCACCGCCGGCCCACCCGACGCGGTGGTGCTCGCGCCGGCGCTGCTGCTCACCGCGGGTGCCGCCCTGGCGCTCCGGGTGGTACTGCCCGCCCTGCGCGGCGTCGACCGGCTGGCGTACCGCGCCCGCGGGTTGGCGCTTCCACTGGCCGTCTCCGAGGCCGCCCGCCGGCCCCAGGCCGTCGCCGCCGGGCTGCTGGTCGGGCTGACCTGCGCAGCCGGAACCTTCGGCCTCGCCTTGGGAACCACCTGGCACCAGTCGCAACGCGACCAGGCCGCGCTCTCCGTCGGCACCGACCTGGCCCTCACCCTCAGCACGGCACCCGTGGCCGGAGAGGGCGCGGCGGTCAGCGCGGCGACCTCGGGGACCGTGAGTCCGGCCCTCGACCGTGGCACCGCCGTCGGTCAGTGGCTCGGCACCGCCGGCGACGCGCCACGCCTGGTCGCCATCGACACCACCCGCGCCGACGCGCTGCTGCGCGGGCGGCTGGACAGCGACCGCGACTGGGCGGACGTGGGTGCCACGCTGGCGCCCCGCACCCGGGTCACCGGCATCGCCATTCCGACTGCCGCCCCGCTCGTCCTGAGCGGGACCGCGGCCGGCGACACCTCGCTCACCGTGACGCCCCGGCTGCTGCTGCAGGACACCACCGGCCTCCGCACGTCCTGCACCGGTCCGGCCGTACCGCTCGACGGCCGGGAGTATCCGCTGCCCGCCTGCGCGACGGCTGACGGGCAGCGCCTCGTCGCGGTCGTCCTGCCGGTCAGCGCCGACGCGGCCGGCGGACCCGTCGCCGTAACCGTCACCCTCACCGTGCCGCCCGCCTCATCGACGGAGAGGTCCACTGACGGATCGGATTGGACCGCCACATCCGCGCCGCCGGTCCCGAGCAAGGTGAGGGACCCGAGCGTCACGCTCTCCAACACGTCGACGGGAACCGCGCTACGGATGGCCGCGACCGTCGACCTCGGCGGCGCCGACGACGCCGCCCGGACCCTCGTCGCCACCGCCTTCCCGGACCCCGGCCCGGTCCCCGCCGCTGTCTCCGCCCGCTTTGCCAGCGAGGCGGGTGCCAGCACCGGCAGCCAGCTCAGCGTCACGGTCGGCACCACGCCCGTCCCGATCGTCGTCACCGAGGTCGTGCCGACCGTACCGTCCGCCCCCGGCGCCGTCGCCGTCCTGGCCGACCTGGACACGCTGTCCCGGGCACGCGTCGTCACCGGGGACCTGACGTTCCCGGTCGACGCCTGGTGGGTCGGCCACCCGGCCGGTCCCGGTGCCGCCGAGCGGGCCACCGCCCTGCACCTGGGCACGGTCACGACCCGCGAGGCGGAGACCGCCCGCCTCGCCGGCGGCCCGCTGCGCGCCGGGCTGCCGGCCGCGCTCCGGCTCATCGTCCCGGCCGCGGCCCTGCTGCTGCTCGCCGGCGTCGTCCTGCACGTCACCTGCGATGTGCAGGTCCGCGCCGTCGAGGTGGCGCGGCTACGCGGCCTGGGGATGTCCCGACGCGACATCCGGGCCGTGCTGCTCGGTCAGCACGTCGGCGTGCTGCTGCCCCTGCTCGCGGCGGGCGCGGCCGTCGGCGCGCTCACCACCCGTGTCGTCGCTCCCCTGCTCGTGCGCTCCGACACCGGCGCCGCGCCCGTCCCGGCCGCCCAGCCACACTGGCCGTGGCCAGCCGAGGCGACACTGCTCGTCGTACTGCTGACCGGATGCGTACTGGCGGTCGCCGCCGTGGTCACCGTCCAGGTCCGCCGGGCCGACGCCGCGCACCTGCGGGTGGCGCCGTGAACCGGTGGCTGACCCGCCGGTGGCCGGCGCCGCACTGGCCCAGCATCCGCGGCCGTGGCCGTACCGATCTCGGCCCGCTGCTGCTCACCGGCGCCGTCATCGCGATCGTCGCGCTGCTCGCCGGGGCCGTGCCGGCGCTGCTGCGCGCCGCCGCCGACAACGCCGTCCAGGACACGGTCCGCCGCGCCGGCCACGACTCGAACGTCCTCGCACACGCGGACTGGGAACGCGACGACGGCCCGAACGGCGGGCGGGTCCGGACAGCCGGTCTCGCCGACGACATCGAGAACTTCCGCGCCCGGGCGACCTACGCGCTCGGGCCCGACCTGGACGCCGCGCTGCTCCCGCCCGTCGCAGTTGTCAACGGCCCGATCCTCAGCGTCAGCGAGGGCAACGTGCCGCGTACCTTCCAGTTCACCTACCTGGCCGGTGACCTCGACGGCCCGGACGTGACCTGGGTCGCCGGCAACGCACCCGGCCCCGCCGTCCCCGACGAATACATCGAGGTCCCCTACGACGGACCGCCCTGGCCGGTGCAGGTCGGCCTCTCCGAGGCGGACGCCGCCGCACTCGGCCTCGGCCCCGGCGATCGAATCCCGGTCAAGGACGGCCAGGGTCACGACAAAAACGTCCGGATCAGCGGAATCTACCGACCCGCGGACAGCGCCGACCCCGCCTGGCAACTCGCTCCGGCGCTGCTGGAACCCGTGCCGGGCGCCGACGGCGTGGGGACCACCCGGTTCGGCGGCCTGCTGTCGCGCGAGTCGCTACCGGACGCCCGGCTCGCCATCGACGAGGACCAACTGCGGCGCACCGTCCACTTCGTCGCCGAACCCGACGCGCTCACCTGGGACGCCACAGCGGCGCTCGCCAGCCAGGTGGTCAAGCTCAAGGCGGTCTCCGGCTCAAGCGTCCGCGAAGAGCCCCTGCGCTGGGAATCGCAGCTCGACACCACCCTGCGTGCGGCCCGTGCCCGAAACAGCGCCGCTTCCGCGCAGGCCGCCGTCCTGCTCGTCGGGGTGCTGACCGCCACGGTACTGGTCCTGCTGCTCGCCGCCGACCTGCTGGTACGCCGCCGTACGCCGGCGTTGAGCGCCGCCCGGCAGCGTGGGGCGGCGCTGCCCGACCTGGGTACGGAACTGGTCATCGAGTCCACGGTGGTGGCCGTGTCGGCCGCCGCCGTCGGGCTCGCGCTCGCCCGCGCGGCCGCGCCGGGCGTCCACTGGGCCTGGGCCGTTCCCGTGGTCCTCGCCGGTGCCGCCGCCGGGCCGGCGTTCGGCACCCTCGCCGCCGCCCGCGCCAGCCGGGACCGGCGCCAACCCGCCAACCCGACCGCTCGGCGCTGGATCCGGGCCACCGGTCAGCTGCGTCGCACCGCCGTGGAGGTCGCTGTCCTGATCGCCGCGGTCGCCGCCTTCGGCATACTGCACCAGCGCGGGATCGTGCCCGCCGCCGACGACGGCGGCACGGGTGAGCTGACCGGCGACCTGATCCTGCCGATCAGCGCCCTCGCCCTGGGCGCGCTCGTCGGCGCGCTCGTCCTGCGCCGGCTGGTGCCCCTCGGTGCCCGGTTCGCGCTCCGACAGGCCCTTCGCTCGCGCCGCCCGCTGGCCGTGTTCGGTGCCGCCCGGGCGGCCACAACGGCCGGGCGCGCGCTGCCGCTGCTGGTTCTGGTCAGCAGCACGGCGCTCGCGTCGTTCGCGCTGATCCTCGGCAGCACCGTCACCCGGGGTCTGGCCGACGGCGCGTGGGACACCGTCGGCGCGGACGCCCGCGTCGACGTCGGTGCTGACGCCGAGGCCGCCACACCCGCACTGGCGGAGCGCATCACCGCCGCACCCGGGGTGGATCAGGTCGTCGTCGCGCAGGTGACCGACTCGGCGCGCGTCTTCAGCGAATCGACACTGCTCGCCCCACGCCTGGTCATCGTGGACACCGCCGCGTTCCAGCGCCTGCTGGCCACCACCCCGCTGCCCGACGCGTCGGCGCTGGCCCGGCTCACGGCACCCGGCCCCGGGGACGTCCCCGCGCTGGTCCGATCGAGTCGCGGCGAGCTGCGGGCCGGCACCCCGCTGCAACTGTCCCGGGATGACGCCCCGGCGATCCGTCTCACCGCGGTCGGTACCGCTCCCTCCGTCGGCGGCGCCGGCGACGTCGTCATCGTGGACGTCGCGGCCCTCGCCGACGCCGGGCTGCCCGCCGTTCCGAACACCGTCTGGGTGACCGGCCCCGGCGCGGCGCGGGCCGTGTCGAACATCGACGTCGCCGCCGACGTCGTGCTGCGCGCGGACGTCCTGCGGACGCAGCGGGTGGCTCCGCTGACCGCGGGGCTCCTACGGCTGGCGTGGACGGCCGCCGCCGTGCTGCTGGCGCTGGGGCTGCTCGGCCTCATGCTCGCCGCCGCCGCCGGTGCGTCGGAGCGGTGGCAGACCCTGACCCGGCTGCGGACCCTCGGCCTTCGGCCACGCGACGCCCGTTGGGTCGCCGCCGGAGAGGTGCTGCCGCCGGTCGTGGTCGCCGCGGTGTGCGGCCCGCTGCTCGGGGCCCTGCTCGCACGCCTGACGCTCGGCCCGCTCGACCTGCGGCTGCTCACCGGCCAAGCCGCCGACCCGGCGGCGGTCCTGCCGTGGTGGCTGCTCGGCCTGCTGAGCGTGGCGGTGCTGGCGGCGGCCACTGCGGTCGTACCCGTCGAGTCGGCGCTGCGGCGACGCGACCGGCTGAGTGAGGTGCTCCGCGCCGGCGAGTGACCGGCTACAAAAAAACACACCAGATCGGACGTTGATCGTGTCCAACCTGGTGTGCATCGGTAATACCTGGTGGAACTCGTGGAGGCCCTTGCACACCCCTGTTGGGAGGCAAAGAGCCTGCTTGGCATGGCCAGGAAGTGCGCATTAAAACACAAAGGCTCCCAATAGAAACCGGCGAAACGACCTCATGCGGCGGGAACCAACTGCTCCAGGTTCCGCCAGTCCTTGGCCGCCCAGTCCATCAACTGACGCACGCGCTCCTTGCCCTCCTCGACCACGACATCGATGAAGCACTCGCACTTCGTCAGCTTCCGGCCGTTGATCATGCACACTGCGATGCCCGCGATCTGCATACCTCTCGACACCGCTACGAGCTGCTGATCCCAGGGCAGCGGTATCCGCTTGGCGACCTCCTTGCCGAAGACCCTGACCACGCGGGGCGTGCTGAGCCACTCCAACAGAAAGCTCACCAGATCGCCGATCCGGTCATGGAGCCAGTCCTTGCCGTCCAGGGCGGCACGGGCAAGCCGAGCGAGTCCCTTGCAGTTCCGCCCTGACGAGTCGACCGTCAGCCGGTTCCAGGCCCTGTCGCCCGCGTACCTGGCCGCTTGAGCTACAGCGGCGTCGACCGCTCCGACCGCCAACGTCGCCTCGAAGTAGTCGACCGCTTCTGCAACCAGCGCGTCCCGCGCTGCGGGTGAGAGCCTACGGCGTGGCCGAGCCGAAACCCTGGCTGGACGCGGTGGGCTTGCCGCTCGTCGAGTTCGCGCCGGTGATTTCGGCGTGGCCTTCTTGGGAGACTGCTTGGCGTACTCGGACAGGCGCTTGCCCGGCGGCACTTCCGGTCGACCGACGTGCTGCGGACACCGCTGGCCGACGCGGCCGACCCGCCGTTGACAGGCACGCCCGTCCTCGTCACGCGGACCCCGACATTTGATCTTCTGCTTTCGCGGCTTCTGAGCCATAGCCGAACGTAAACAAGCCAACACGCGGCATGACAGTCGCCGGTCATGTCGGATCTAGGACACGACGCCAGCAGCGACCCCGGAAGTCCCTACTCCAATTCAACGACCTTCCAGCCCCGAGACACCAGCTTTTCCTTAGCGGTGGCTCGCTCACTACTCCCGCCTAGGGACGAGTCCGGAAGAGCAAGACACAACAGATGGCTGGGGCGGGTCATCGCGACGTAAGCGAGGCGCAGACGCTCACTGTTGCGAACTCCGATTTTTTGGTCACCACCTGACTTGTCGCCTACGATCCAAGGCATGATAGAACCGAAAAAATGGTCGTGCTTAAATGTCTCAAGTAGAAGAGTCGCAACGTGGGTTTGACCCTTTACCGCATGTATCGAACTTAGATGGACGTCCACGGTGCGACTAGAGTCCTCGAACTGGTAGATGTTTAAGCGTGCGTGCGATCCGGGCGCATCGATCGTACTGCCAAAATATTCTTTCCAGTCTAGGTACGCGGATGAATCTCTACTCAAGGGACTGCCGGTAACGGCAAACCCGAGCTGCATCAAGGATGGCAGCAACACTTTCCATGCTTGTTCAGTCAACGGCTGTCCGTCAAGTACAAATCTGACCAGCACTTCCCGATACAGCTTCCGAGCGTCAGGGTGAGGCTCAAGCAGTCTTTCAAGTGAGCGATGGGGCCGCAACCCTAGCCTAACGAGAGGTACACTGGCGGCTTGATTGAGGAAGCGAGCAAACCCCGACGCTACCGCGTCAACGGCTTCGCCGACTGGCAAATTGCTAACCACCATCATTCGAGCCTTCTGGAAACACTCAACTAAATGAGCAGGTGGTGCTGAGCGCCTAGCCGCCGTCGCTCTGTAGCCATCCCAGTAGTGCGAGACTGTCGCAGGATAATGCGCGTGCCCCGGCTCGACGCCCTCCTTCGCCTTGTGAACCCAGCCAATCGCACTAACAGTCCCTGCAGCCAGATCCTCATCATCCAAGCAGTGCAACACGTGCGCCGCATAGGCGGGCAAGACGCGACCAACGTCGTCCTTGGGAAAAATGAATACTGTATGCTGTGGCTCGGGCGGGGATGGGCTGCGTTCCACCCCTTGCAAGCCATTCGGCTCGACTGGCGTAAGGGCCAGATTTGATGCCAATGCGGCGATTGAGCCGTCAAACCGGAAACTATTCGGCAGCGCAAGAATGGTTGATTGACGGTCCGGGAAGACGCCTGCGCCAGATTCTCCATCGTCCTCAAAGATCGCCTGATTACTGTCGCCCACTCGCTGGACGGTAACTCTCTCGGTATCGCCTCGAAAGAGAGCGTTCAGAAGCTCATACTGCCGAAGCGAAGTGTCCTGCATCTCATCGATCAATACGAACGGAAAACGACGCGAGAGGATAGCGGAGATCTCTGGATGATCGCGAAGCAGGGCTTCCGCAAAAATGAACATCTCATCGTGACAGAAGTAACCCTGCGCGGCCGTCAATCGCATCGCGGCTGCCGTTAGCTGATGAGTGGGTGCTGACGGGGAAGCAGGAAAGTCCGCGCCAACTAGGGGATTCTCCAGGTCGCTCGAACCGATCCGCAATGATTCAAACTTGCGGCCGCTCTTACTGAGAAAGAACTCCACCTTGGAACACGCGCCCCCGAGAAGACGCCTTCTAATCGAAGTAGTAATCTCATTATCTACCGCCGTCACCTTGTACCCATTGGACGCCAGCCACGGAACCGCCAAGAACCGGTTCACGAATCCGTGAATTGTATCAATGTAATGAGGATAGCCTAGGAGGTCATGGCCAACGGCAGCATTTGATAGCCTCCGCTGGATCTCCTCGTGGGCGACATTAGTGTGGGACAGGACACAAACTCCGCGCGTCTGGCTTGCCCACTTTTTGGCGAGAATCGCTAGCTTCGCAACCACGAGTGTCGTCTTGCCGCTCCCCGGGCATGCAGCAACATCGAGGGTGTCGAGCCGCTGGAGGAATGTACGACGCGGCTCATCCAGGCGATCGAGGCCAAGCAAGTCAACCACCCAAGCAATATCGCTATCGCTTACCGAACCCGTAACCGGAGTTTGCTCAGGCATTCTCTACCTCGCCGGAAGAAGGGCCGCTGTTGCGGGATACATAAGCAATAGCATCAGCAATGTAGCGAGGCAACCTCGACTTCAGGGCATCCTTGTACCCCGAATCGCGCTCAGCCTCGCCCTCGATGACTTCCACAAGATACTGTGCCGTGACAGCCTTCGAGACCTGGTCAACCTTGAACAGTCGGTAAATATGTATGCATAGAAGCTCCTGGTCATCGATGCATTGGTTGGTGAGGGCTTTGAACGCGATCTCGGCGCCAGCGATAACCTCTTCTCGGCTCTTCCGCTCCTCATTGAGTGAATCGTCGTTTTTGGCAAGTAGCGCAGCCGTGTAAACCTCTTCGGCTAGGCCCGATTTAGCGAGGTCATACTCCAATGTCCAGTTGTCCGCGACGAAGGTCTTGACGGGCGGGGAATCACCACCGCGAAGCTTTGCTCGTCGAAGCTCGACACCGTCGCTTTCCGAGACACCTTTAGTGGCGAGGTCCCGCCTGGCCCGCCACCTACGGTAGCGAAGGTCATCCCACTTTGAGTCTGAATCTCCCTCTACCATTCCGAAAATCTCAGGGGCGCGGTTTGGCATTACATCCAGGTCGGCGAGGCACGCCACCGGGATGGAGGGTTGGGCCTCGGAGGAGTTCTTGCGCTGAAAAATCCGCGCGTATCGACGAAGCCCTGTACCGCCAACGTTTAAGATCGAGACCCCGTGTGTGGTCAGATCACAACCAAGCATTCGCGCGAGCGCCGGGATAACGATTGCCTCTGCGTCACCTTCTACAACAATCAGCCCACGAGCAAAGAAGAGGTTGGCCCTGGTTGAATCAAGGAATCGCTGAAGAAACCTGTAGTCGCCCTTTTCAAGCATTGTCTGACCCTCGGCCATTGCGAAGGCTCTTTGCCCTTGCAGAAGGACCAGGTTGTTCAGGGGTATTTTGGATGCGAGGTTGGGGCTATGCGTTGTAAGCACAACCTGTACGCTGCGGGAGCCCGGGATGCTTGCCGCTGTCTCCAAGAACTCCATGAGACGAAGTTGACGCTGCGGCTGCAGGTGTGCTTCAGGTTCCTCGATCAATAGAAGAGGCAACCCTTCGCTCTCGGTACCAAGCAGGAGAAGCTCGCATGCCATGTACAGCAGATTGTTAGACCCCAGCCCATATCTTCCCTTGGAGCCTCCGTCTGGTCCCGCCAAAAGGTTGAGCTGGAGCCGTTCGAGAATCTGGCGTAGCCGTGCCTTGTCGGATCCGCTGTCAATGTAGGAGACGCGCCCATGCAGGTTTTCACCTCCCAGAGCAAGTTTGGAAAGGTAGCGCTCATTGATCGCCGACTGCGCCCCTTGCACCCCTTCGTGTTCATTGACAAGATGCCGAAAGTACTCCGCCAGACCCGAAAGACTTAAGGCGGATGCTGCCTCGGAGTCGATGGCAGCACCTGGCTCGAAGCTCCGGCCGGAATCAATCCCGGGAAATCTGAGTAACACCTGAGACAGTCTCGATCTATTTCCTGGCGCCATTTCCCGCTCGGCATCTCGGAGCGGCTTCAGGTAGGCCGCCGCTAGTAACTGCCGGGCTTGAAGTTCGATATTCGCCCCTGCGCCGTCCTTGCCACTGCGGACAGACACGTCGGCAAATCGACGGCCGGATTCGGCCAGGGTAAGATTCCGGGCACGCCAGTAGACATACAGAGAGAGTTCGCCGTCCTCGTATGTGAGGTGTTCGGCGAAAGCGCCCTTGTCGTCGTCAGAGAGGTCGGAAAGCCTGCATCGGATGACGCTTTCTGATGCTGGCACTCCGCTTGGATCCACGTGGAAGTCGTCAGGCTGGACCCGCACATGGTCTGTATCGCGCGTAAGGAGGGCGTAGCGGATCGCGTCGATGATCGCTGTTTTGCCAGAGTCGTTTTCGCCAACGATGGCGGTGACGCCCGGCTTGAAGCTCAGCGTGAACGCAGGGTTAGTCTTGACGAACTGCCTGAAGTTCTCGATCACAATTTCTGACAAATACATGGTCTAGATGAATCTCCTTTGGGATGGCGTTGCGGCACTGACCCGCAGCCGACAGGCAACACGGACAGCAGGGAGTGCCCGTGCGCCCCAGCGGAGGGCGGTGCTCGGTTAGTTGATCTTCGTAAGTTGATATTGAAATGCTTGCCGCGCCAGTCAAGATCGATAAGGCGCATTCATTTCTGCGTCTGGGGTGAGGCGCGACGGTAATCAGCCAGGCGAGTCAGATCAAGTTACTCACTGGTTCGGCGTGGCGGACGTTTCTCACGGCGGGCCGCGACGGTATTGGCGCACCCGCACCTCTTGATCAACGAGAAGTCACGACGCCAGGGGCGATGCCCGGGGCTCCGGCTTGCCAGACCTTCACCATATGCAATCGGACGTCTACTCCTTGACGCCATCCATGCCTGCCCTCAGGATGGCCACGTCGCAACATCCCGCAACCGTCAGGACAGGGAGTGGACCATGCGCCTAACGTTGATCGGTAAGGATCCGGAGTCGAACCCGACCGGCTCGCCCACGGTGTACCGCACTGACCGGGAGAGCTGGGTGGTGCAGGGTTGGGTGGTGTCGGATCCGACGGTGTTGGCCCAGATGAGCATCCCGGAAGGTGAGTCCTGCGTGGAGATCCCGGACCGGATGCTCCAGTTCTTCAGGCAGGGGGATCGTGACCTCGATCAGTGAGGCTCAGTTCGAGCGGCTGTTGGTGACCTTCGAGCGCAATGCCATCCACCTGGAGACGCGCGACGCCTACGGCACAGGGGTCGAATTGCCGCACATGGCCAAATGGGCCGCTGGTGAGCCGGACGACCTGGCATGGCTGGAAAGCTGGTGCGAGAGTTTGCGCGAGCACGTCAAAGCAGGGCGGTCGGTTCGCCGGGCACGCATCGTCTCTGAGCCACTGAGCGACTATCAGCGCTGGTCGTACAGCATCGCGCAGCCCATGGTGGACGCCGGCGAGGACATCCGCTGGGTGCCGCGTCGGCTGGCGTCATCGCTGGCGCTGCCCGGCAATGACTACTACCTGTTCGACGACCGCCTGGCGGTCTTCCTGATCTACGCGGGGAACGGTTTGGCTATGGATCGGGTGGCGTCCACCGACCCTGCTGACCTCAAGTTGTGCCGCTCCGCGTTCGAGGCCGTCTGGCAGTTGGCTGTCCCGCACCGTGACTACCAACCCGTCTAGCGCTGACCGCCAAGGCCAAGAGGCGCTCGGCGTCCGCCTCCGTGAGCTGCGTAAGGAAGCAGGGCTCACGGGGCGGGCGCTGGCGGCCTTGACCGGCCAGCATTTCACCCGCGTGAGCAAGATCGAGCATGGCGTGCAGCCGCCGACTGACCATGACATCCGGGTCTGGTGTCGGGTGTGCAACGCCGAAGACCAGGCCCCGGACCTGACCGCTACGCTGCGGGCGGTCGAATCGGCGTACATAGAGTTCCGGCGCCAAAGCCGAGCGGGCATGAAGCGAGTGCTCGGCGCGCACACCCTTGGCCTGTACGAGCAGACCTCGGTGTTCCGGATCTATGAACACAACGCCATCCCCGGACTGTTCCAGACCGCCGACTATACGGCGGCGATGCTGTCGTTCTGGATCGACTTTCTGGAGACGCCGAACGACCTGGACGAGGCCGTGGCGGTGCGGATGGAGCGTCAGCGGGTGCTCTACCAGCGGGGCAAGCGGTTCGTGGTGGTGCTGGAGGAGCAGGCGCTGCGTACCTGGTTCGGGGACGCCGCCACCCAGGCCGGGCAACTGGACCGGCTGCTCGCGGTGATGTCCCTGCCCACCGTCTCGGTGGGCGTCATCCCCCTGATGACCGAACGCCCGGCAGTCGCGTCCACCGGCTTTTGGATCTTCGACAACCTGCTGGTCGCCTTAGAGACGCCCACAGCGAGCATCGAGGTCACCCGACCGCACGAGATCGAGCTGTACGCCCGGATGTTCGACCGCCTCCAGGTCTCGGCTGTGTACGGCCCGGAGGCGCGGGCGTTAATCGGCCGCACGATCGATCAACTCGACCAGTAGCTTCGCAACACTTCGCAACATCGTGGACGCCGTTGCTGGCTCGCTCATACCGTCATCGCGGAACTTCGGTAAGACGGATGCCGGGTACGAACGGCGGCCGTTGCAGTGGATCCGACGACAGCACCAAGCCGGATGCCCATTGGTAACGGACGAACGGCCGACCACTCGCCCAGCCATGACGCATCAACGTCTGCCCGTTCGATGACGAGGTTCCCTTGAGGCTGCCGGACGGCCCCGCGGCAACGGTGTCCGTCTGGCAGCCACCCTCAAGCAGGCGAAGGGTGACCCGTGATGACGTTTGGTGCACTGATCAGCGCCGTACTTCTGGGATTCATAACAGGATTGCTCAGCTTCAAGGTCAAGCAGCGATGGTGCCCGGAGTGCGGAGCATCCACTCTGCGAGAGGTGCCAGCCGACGTTCGTAGACCGCGGAATTCAACTCCCAGCGCGGCGGGTGCGTTCGCTCGTCAGCACGATGACCGCGAGCGGTAGGCCGAGCAAACGCCACGAACACCTGCCTGCCTCGCTGGAGCCGCCGACTCCCAAGCCGGGCGATGTCCTGCAGATCGGCGGGGCCGCGAGCGTCCAGTTTGCGGGCGACCGGGGGTTCCGGTTCAAAGTCATCCAGGCCTGCCCGAAGCCGACCTACTGGGGATGGCTGTGGCTCACGGGGTACGTGCTCGATGGAAAGGGGCAGGCCACTGAGCGGCGAGAGATTTTTGTGCAGCGGGAAGGGTTAAGGCGGTAGATCGGGTCAGATTCTGGAGGGTGCCCTGGTGGTCGTTGGCTCCTGTCGGCGTCATGAGGCCGCAGTTCGCGCTACCGCTCCGACATCAGATCAAGCAGGGGCTTTCAAGAAGCTCTACTGACCAAACAGGAGCATCGAACGGTGCGATCTGAGAGGACCGCTCCGGCAGCTTCTCGAAACGGCTGCCCGCAGGTCCTCAGCTCGACGCAGAGACGTCGCTCCGATGGTCGAATCGCCAGAGGGCGAACTTGATCCAAAAAACACACCAGATCGGACGTTGATCGTGTCCAACCTGGTGTGCATCGGTAATGCCTGGTGGGCGATACTGGGTTTGAACCAGTGACCTCTTCCGTGTCAGGGAAGCGCGCTCCCACTGCGCCAATCGCCCGTGGCGACCGCCGAACCCGGCAGCCAAGCCCCAAGGGGGCGGATCGCGAGCGGACGACGGGATTCGAACCCGCGACCCTCACCTTGGCAAGGTGATGCGCTACCAGCTGCGCTACGTCCGCACGTCCCCGACTCGCGTCGGCGACAGGTGAACCCTACCCGATGCCAAGATCGCTTGGCACGGCACCCCGACGGTCGCGGTTGCGCCGCTCCCTCCCGGGGTAATGAGGGGCTCGACAGCGCACCACACCCCCTTAAGGAGGCTGTCGTGGGTATCGGCACCAGCATCTTCCTGATCGCGCTCGGCGCGATCCTCACCTTCGCGATGGACGCGAGCGTCGGCGGCATCAACCTCGACGTGGTCGGCTGGATCCTGATGGGCGCCGGCGTGCTCGGCCTGATCATGACCACGCTGATCTGGGGTCGCCGCCGCCAGGTCGTCACCACCACCGAGCAGCCGGTGGAGTACCGCCAGGTCGAGGAGCGGCGGGACATCGCGCCACCGCTGTGACCCGACCTGTTCCAACGCCGGCGGAGCCGGCGATCACCGCGATTCCGGGCCGGCCGCCTTCCTGAGGGCGGCCGGCTCGTCAATCAGTCCAGGCAGGTGAGCGCGACCTCGGCGTACCGGGTCAGCGCCGCCCGGTCCGGGTTGATGGCCCCCATCACCCGCAGGCCCTGGAGGCTGGTCACGAGGAAGCCGGCCAGGTCGGTGGCGCTGCGGTCGGTGGTGATCTGACCTCGCAACTGCGCCTCGGCGAGCAGGTCGTAGAGCGCCAACTCCAGGGACTGGGTGGTCGAGCGAAGCCGCTCGGCGACCCGCACGTCCTGGTGCGCCCGTTCCATCGACGCGCCGACGATGAGGCAGGAGAGGTGCCGGCCGTCGCCGGTGATGTCGTCCACCGTGCCGATGAAGACCTCCCGGATGACCGCTCGCGGGTCGTTGCCGGAACGCAGCAGATCGACCATCGGGGTGGCGTAGCGCTGCCGGTACAGGTCGAGCACCGCCAGGTAGAGGCCGTCCTTACTGCCGAACGCGGCGTAGATCGAGCCGCTGCCCAGGCCTGTCGCCTCGGAGAGGTCACGCATGGAGGTGCCCTCGTAACCCTTGCTCCGGAACACGTCCATGGCCGCGCTGACCGCGGCGTCGAGGTCGAACTCACGGGTACGGGCCATGACCGAACCCTACCCACTATCTGGAACGATCGACAAAGTACCGCTGGTCACAGCCTGTCGAAACGAGCCGTTTCCGCTGGCCGGGAGGGTGCCGGCCGCGCGTTACCATCCAGATCATGGAGCCTCTCGACACGGTGCTGGCCGCGCACCGGGCGTACCTGCTCGGTTGGAACATCGGAGTCGCCGGGGGCCCCGACCTCCCGACCTACCGCAGTGACGTGCCGCACGCGCCCCTCAACGGCGTGCTGCGGGTGGCCGGGCGCACCCCCCAGGACGCGCTCGCCGAGGCCCGGCAGCGCCTGCACGGCGTACCCCGGATCTGGTGGGTTGGCCCGGACAGCGACGCCGGCACCGCTGACGGTCTGGTCGCCCTCGGCGCCGCGCAGGTCGCCCGCATGCCGATCATGACTGTGGAGATCGGCGCGGTGGCCGAGGTGCCGACTCCGGCCGGCGTGCAGATCGCCGAGAGCACCGACCTCGCCACGTTCGTCCCGGCCTATGCCCGGGTGTCTGGAATTCCGACGGACGGTGTGGCGGCGACGATCGAACGGGAGAAGGCGTTCAGCGGTGACGGCACAGTGCTCCGGCTGGCCGGCCGCCTCGATGACGGTCGGGTCGTCGCCACTGCCGTCGCCTGGATCAGCCACGGTCTGGTCACGCTCTATTTCGTCGGCACCCAGCCGGAGCAGCGCCGCCGGGGCATCGGCGCGGCGATGACCAGGGCCGCGCTCGATCTGGCCGGCGAACGGGGCGTCCGCACCGCCGCGCTCACCTCGTCGGCGGTCGGCGAGTCGGTCTACCGCAGCCTCGGCTTCCGGCAGGTGGGCGAGTTCCGCCTGTTGAAATTCTGAAGGCGACTGCCCACGGTGCGCCGGAAACCATTGACTACGCGGTTCAGACAGCGTTGTCTTTACTGGCACCTGGGGAGGTACGACAGTGATCGACGATGTGTCCCTCGTGTTCTGTGTGACCGCCGACGTGTCGGTGCGCGAACGGATGGTCCGGCGGCTGAACGGCCTCGGCACCCTGGTGATCTGCACCGACCTCGCGGAGTTGCAGGCGATGATCGCCGGACCGGTCATCGGCGGGCCGGCCCGGCCCCCCACCGCCGCGTCCACACCGATCCCCGCCACACCCGTCGGCGCGGCTGGCCGGATCAGCCTCGGTGACCTCACCATCGACCCGCTTGAGCACCTGGTGATGTGGCGTGGAGAACCACTGGCCCTGACCCGACTCGAGCGCAACCTGCTCACCCAACTCGCCACCGCGCCGGTCGGGGTCTGGACGTACGAGCGGCTCTTCGAATCGGTTTGGGGCTGCGCATTCCTCGGCGACACGTCGATCCTGCACTCGGCCGTGAAGCGGTTACGTCGCAAGCTGGAGGCCGTCGACGACGCCCTGCGCGTGCACACGGTGCGGGGCATCGGCTATCGGCTCAGCGTCGGCTGACGACAGTGGCACCACAAGCGAAACGGCTCGTCACCGGGTCTTCCGATGACGAGCCGTTCTCCTGGTGGGCGATACTGGGTTTGAACCAGTGACCTCTTCCGTGTCAAGGAAGCGCGCTCCCACTGCGCCAATCGCCCGTGCTTGTTGCCGAGGTGGGGACGGGATTTGAACCCGCGTACACGGCTTTGCAGGCCGTTGCCTCGCCTCTCGGCCACCCCACCGAGGTTGCCCCCGTCATGCGTGGCGGCAGCTCCGAGCGGACGACGGGATTCGAACCCGCGACCCTCACCTTGGCAAGGTGATGCGCTACCAGCTGCGCTACGTCCGCACGCCCCCGGACGTTCCCGGGTGACGGATGAGAACTTTAGCCGAGTAGGTGTTTGACTGCCAAATCGGGGTCGCCTCGGCGCGTCCCGGGGTGGTCGGGGCTGGATCGGAGCCCACCTTCGGCAGGCTTCCTAGGGGGCTGACCTGATGCCCCGATCCCACACCGACCGTCACCCTCCGACATCAATAGGCAATGATCGTCATCGTCGCGTCGCAGTCCCGACCGTCGATGCCTGTGCGCCCCGGAGCTGGGCAGTAGACCTCGACGAACACCCCCAATGAAACGACCGAGGACGCCCGGAGGAAGTGTCCGGCTTCCGACTGTCACCGCGCGGATCAGCGCGTGGTGGTAACTGTTCGTGTTCGGTCGGATGGGCTACGGTAACGGTCGTGACGAGACGTGCGGCCGAGATCCGCCTGGATGCCCTGCTGCGCACCGCCTGCGACGTGATCGTCGAGCGCGGTCTGGCCAACACCCGAACGGCGGACGTGGCGAACGCCGCGGGCGTGAGTCAGGCGTTGGTTTTCTACCACTTCGCCACGAAGGAACGGCTGCTCGCGCAGGCCTTCGCGTACGCGGTCGAACAGGACCTGGCCCGGCTGGACGCGGTGACCCGTTCCTCGGCCCCACCGCTGACCAAGCTCCGCCGGATCCTCAAGCTCTACACCCCGGCCGGGCGTGCGACCTCCTGGTCGATGTGGATCGACGGCTGGTCCGAATCCCTGCGTACACCCGAGTTGGAGAAGGTCTCCCGCCGGCTCGACCTGCGCTGGCGGCAGGACCTGGCTGCGGTGATCACCGCCGGGGTGGCCGACGGCACCTTCCAGTGCGCCGACCCCGACGGGGCCGCCTGGCGGATCAGCGCGGTGATGGACGGCCTCGCCGTCCAACTCGCCGTGCACGACCGGGTGATCTCCCGCCGGCAGTTCGGCGAATGGGTCCGGCTGGTCACCGCCCGGGAGCTCGGCCTGGACCCGACCGATCTGGACTGAGCTACGCAACCGGCACCGAACCCAGGCACCAGGCCGGGCAAAACAGGCTCGAACCGCCCCGCCGACCGGAACAATCGGCAGCATGGATCTCCTGGAGGCGTACCGCCGGAGCCTGGCCGAATTCATCGACCGGGTGGAGCAGATCACGCCCGGCCAGTGGTCCGACCCGACGCCCTGCTCGGACTGGGACGTCCGCACCCTGGTCAACCACGTGGTGACCGAGGACCGGTGGAGCGTTCCGCTGCTCGCCGGCCGGACCATCAACGAGGTCGGCGACCGGCTCGACGGTGACCAGCTCGGCGCCGACCCGATCGCGGCCGCGCGGGAGGCCGCCGCGCAGGCCGAGATCGCCGCCACCCACCCCGGCACGATCGACCGCACAGTGCAGCTCTCCGGCGGCGACACCCCGGCCGCCGAGTACCTCCAGCAACTCCTCGCCGAGCACCTCGTGCACGGCTGGGACGTGGCGGTGGCGATCGGCGCGCAGCCGCGGCTCGACCCGGACGCGGTGCACGCCGCCGCCCAGTGGTTCGCCGGCCAGATCGACGCCTACCGGAGCAACAACCTGGTGCACACCGGGGTACGGGTGCCCGACGACGCCGACGAACAGGACCACCTGCTGGCCGCGTTCGGCCGCGACCCCGACTGGGCGCCGGGCGCCTGACCAATCTCGATCTGGTGGTGCGACAGCGGCTCGGGACCTTGCCGTGACCTCGGGAGACTGATATCCACAGATGCGCATGCGTCACCGCGCATCTGTGGCCGGCGACTCGCCGGCCATCCCGCTCCCACGAGGAGGTCCCGTGCCACGACCGGAGTGGTCACCCCCGATGAGCCGGCGTCGACGCCGGCTCATCGCCATCCTGGCGACGACGGCGACGGCCGCCGCGCTGCTCCCCAGCGGCGTGAGCACCGCGGCTCCCACCGGCGGCGCGGCGTCCGCCGAGCGCCGGTCCGGGCCGTTCGCCGAAGGGCACGCGCCCGCCGACGCCGACAACCGCACCGGTACGGCGGCACCTGACGCCCGCCAACGCGGCCTGGCCCGCGCCGTCGACCCCGACGTCCGGTGGAACCGGCTCGGCACCCCGCAGGCGCTCGGCCCCGGTCGCACCCCGCTCGCCACCGGGCTGCCCGCCGACCCGGAGGCCGCCGCCCGCGCCTACCTGGCCGCCAACCGCGACCTGTTCGGCATGGACGCCGCCACGGTGGCCAGCATGGAACGAGTGCTGGTCCGGCCGATCGGCAGCGGCACCGTCGTCACCCTCCGGCAACGCTTCGGCGACCTGCCCGCCGGGCCGGACGGCCTGGTCACCCTCGCGGTCGCCGACGGCAAGGTGCTCTCGGTCAGCTCATCGCTGGCCCGGAACACCGGCACGCCGGCACCGGCCACCCGCACCCCCGAGCAGGCGTACGCCGCCGCGCTCGCCGACGCCAAGCTGACCGCCGACGCGGTGGCCAGCCACACCATCCGTGCGGTAGCCGTGCCCACCCCACTGGACGGGCCCCGGGCCGGCTACGAGGTGACCATGATCGGCGCGGACACCGAGCAGCCGGCCGCGTTCACCAGCTACGTGGACGGCAGCACCGGGCAGGTGCTGGTCCGCGAGGATCTTGTCGACTTCGACTCGGACAACCCGAGCTGGGCGGTCTTCCCGGCCACCCCGCCGCGCGACCTCGGCCCCGGGCAGGACCCCCGGGTGCGCTGGTGCGGCGACCCCACCCCCGGCTGCCAGGCGGCCTTCCGCGACCCGGCCACCGGCCAACAGTGGGACGTCGACGCGGCCACCGGCACGCCGACCTTCACCTCACGCGGCAACTCGGCCAACACGGTGCTGTCCTGGGGTGCCAACACCCCTGTCGTTCCGGCCCCCACCAGCCCGGAACGCCGCTACGAGTACCCCTTCACCGACCAGTGGCACCAGGCTCGCTGCAACCCGGCGGTGTTCACCTCCGCCCAGCGCAACGACGCGGACGCGTCGATCGCCAACCTCTTCGCCATGCACAACCGGATGCACGACTGGTCGTACCAGCTGGGCTTCACCGAGTCGGCGTGGAACCTCCAGGCGGTCAACCTCACCCCGTCCGGGCTGGGCGGTGACGCCGAGCAGGGCCGCGCCCAGCAGGGCGCGCTGAGCGGCAACCGGAACAACGCCAACCAGGGCACCCCGCGCGACGGGCTGCCGCCGACCACCAACATGTACCTGTGGCAGCCGCAGGCCGGCGGGCCGTACCCACCGTGCGTGGACGGCGACTACGACATGACGGTGATCGGCCACGAGTACACCCACGCGATCACCAACCGGATGATCGCCGGCCCGGACAGCGGGATCAGCGGCCACCAGGGCGGGTCGATGGGTGAGTCGTGGGGCGACCTGCTCGCCGCCGAGTACCTCTTCCAGCACGGGCTGCGCGCACCCGGCGAGTCTCCCTTCGTCACCGGCGGCTACGTCACCGGCAACCTGGTCAGCGGCATCCGCAACTACGACCTGAGCCGCAGCCCGCTCAACTACTCCGACATCGGTTACAACACCGCCGGCCCCGCCGTGCACGCCGACGGGGAGATCTGGGGCGCCACCAACTTCCGGGTCCGCTCCGCCCTGGTCAAGCGGTACGGCCTCGGCACCCCCCAGCGGCAGCTCGACTGCGCGCAGGGCAAGGTCGCGGCCGACCAGTGCCCGGGCAACCGGCGCTGGTCGCAGCTGGTCTTCGACTCGTTCCTGTTGCAGGCCGCCAGCCAGGTCAGCATGCTCGACATGCGGGACAACATGCTCACCGCCGACCTGCTCCGCTTCGGCGGCGCGAACCAGGATCTGATCTGGACCGAGTTCGCCCGCTCCGGGATGGGCCGCGACGCCGCCACCAACGGTGCCGGCGACACCGACCCGACGCCCAGTTTCGCCTCGCCGCGCGGCGGCAACGCGACGCTCACCCTGCGTCCGCGCGGGGACAGCGCCGACGCGCCGATCCGGGTGTACGTCGGGGCGTACGAGGCGCGGGCCGTGCCGGTGGCCGACACCGACCCGGCGACGCCCATCCCGGACACTGTGGAGTTGGTGGCCGGCACGTACGACCTGCTCGCCGTGGCCCCCGGCTTCGGGCACCAGCGGCTCAGCGTGGTCGCCAAGGCAGGTCAGGAGGGCTACGTCGACCTGCGGATGAGCCGCAACCTCGCCTCCGCCGCGTCCGGCGCCACCATCAGCGGCGACGGGGTCAACCTCGACCGGGTCGTCGACGACACCGAGGCGACGAACTGGGCCTCCCTGGACGGGGTCGCCGGTCGGCAGCTCACCGTGGCGCTGCCCGGGGACGCCCCGCAGACGGTCAAGCGGGTGAACGTCAGCGCGATGCTGCGCCCGGCGATCACCGGCGACGCCGACACCGGCGCGCAGAACGCGCTCACCGCGCTGCGCTCGTTCGCGGTGTCCGCCTGCAACGCGAAGACCACCGACTGCGCGGACCCGGCGCGCTGGCAGCGCATCTACACCAGCGCGGCGGACGCGTTCCCCGGCGGGGCGTACCGGGCGTACAACCGGGACATCAACCTGCGGACGTTCGCGGTACCCACCACCCTCGCCACCCACCTGCGACTCGAGGTGCTGGCGAGCCAGTGCACCGGCGGCCCGCACTACGCGGGCGAGCAGGACGACGACCCGGCCACGACGACGGACTGCGCGACCGCCAGCCCGGCCCGGAGTCAGGTCAGGATCGCCGAGTTCCAGGCGTTCTCGAAGTGACACCGTGGGGCCGGCGGCACCCCGCCGGCCCCACGGCCAGATCAGCGGTGCGCCCGGCGCCAGGGGTCGGCCACGGCCGGGCGCTCCCAGCGCCGGTCCACCGGGGGCTCGTCGGCCTCGTCGGTGTCCCCGGCGGCGGCCCGGGTCAGCTGCCGCAGCCGCAGCAGCAGCCCCATGCCGAGGAAGAGCAGCAGCCCGCCGAGCAGGAACGCGACCTGCACCACGCCGAACGCGCCGGACTGCGAGACCGGACGGTTGGCCGCCGGTGGTGCGGCGTCCGCCGGATACTCGGCGACCGGCTCCTCCGTCGCCGCGCTCTCGTCCTCGGTCGGCGCACTCGCGGCTTCGGTGGGCTCCGGTGGGGTCCTCGTCGGCTTCGGCTTGCTGGTCGGGGCACCGCCCACCCCCACCACCGAACGGGTGGCGGTCTGCCGGGCCAGCAGACGCAGGTTGGCGTCGTACGCCTCAGCGGCGAGGGTGACCCGCCCCTGGGTGACGTCCTCGGCGAAGGCCACCCGGTAGCGGGCGGTGACCGTGCGGCCTGGGCAGAGCGTGCCCGGGTCGAGCTGCCGGTCGGTCAGCCGGGCCACGTCACCCTCGGTACGGATCTCCAGCGGGAAGTCGCCGTTCTCCTCCACCCGGTCCATCTTCACCTGGTCGAGCCGGAGGCCCTGCACGCTGAGCACCATCGACCAGCGCACCTTGGCGCACCCGCCGCGCCGATCCGTCTGGGAGACCACCGCGGAGATCGTCCGCACCTGCTCGCCGGCGGTGAACCGTCCCGGCAGGCCGCTCATCTCGGTGGTGAAGGCCGCCTGTGCCGGGGCGGCCGCCGCCAGCTCCACCCCGCTCAGACAGGCCAGCACCACCCCTGCCCTCAGCGCATACCGCCACACCGTCACCACCGCCGTCCTCCGTTCGGTCGCCTCCACTGGGCAACGCTAGAAGCGGGGCACCGGCCCGACCAGACGGGTGTGTTCGCACCGGACGGCAAGGCTGGTGTGGGTTTTCACCGACCGTGGTGAACCGGTCACCGCTCCCCCGCGACACGCCGGCAGTCGGGCCGCTGGGAGAATCACGCCGTGTCCGAGCTCTCCAGCACGTTCGTCCGGCTGCACGCCCGGCTGGCCCCGGTCGCCTTCGTTCCCGAGGTGCGGCTGCACCAGGCCGACGAGCCGATCGGGCTGTGGGAGCTGACCGAGGGCGAGTTCTCCAGCGACCGGCCGCCGCCGTTCTGGGCGTTCGCCTGGGCCGGGGGCCAGGCCCTCGCCCGCTACGTGACCGACCACCCGGAGCTGGTCGCCGGCCGGCGGGTGCTCGACCTCGCCTCCGGCTCCGGTTTGGTGGCCATCGCCGCCGCCCGCGCCGGCGCGGCGTCGGTGCGGGCCGTGGAGGTGGACGAGTTGGCGGTGGCGGCGGTCGCGCTCAACGCCGAGGCCAACGGGGTACGCGTCGACGCCGAGTTCGGCGACATCCTCGACGGCGACGCCGGGGACGCCGAGGTGGTGCTCGCCGGGGACGTCTTCTACAGCGAGGCGATGGCCCGCCGGGTTCTGCGGTTCCTGCTGCGCGCCGCGCGGGCCGGCGCGCCGGCGCTGGTCGGTGATCCCGGCCGGGCGTTCCTGCCCCGGGACCGCTTCGACGAGGTGGCGGCGTACGACGTGCCGGTGCCGGAGGCGCTGGAGAGCGTGCGGGTGAAGCGCACCACCGTCTGGCGGCTGCGGGCCGGGCTGCCGGGGGCCGCCAGCTAGCGTGTCCGGGTGCTGTTCCGCAGCTGGGCGCAGGTGGCCGACCCCGCATGGCCGGACGTGGCCCGGGTGCCGGACCACGTCGGCGGCACCCACCTGGTCGTGACCCGGCACGCGCTGGTCCGCCAGGTCCTCGCCGACCCGGTCACCTACCGGCCGGACAACGCGCTGGACGCGGTGACGCCGATGCCGGTGACCGCGCTGCGGGTGCTCGCCGGGCACCGGTTCCGGCTGCCGCCGACCCTGGCGAACAACTCGGGCGCGAGCCATCCGCAGATCCGGGCGATTGTCGCCGACGCGCTGCACCCCGCCCGGGTCGCCGCGCAGCGGCAGTGGCTCACCGCGCTGGTCCGGGACCGGGTGGCCCGGCTCAGCGCCGCGCTCGACACCGGTGCGCCGGTCGACCTGTACGCCGACCTCGCCGCGGACCTGCCGCTGCTGGTGCTGGCCCGGCTGGTCGAGTTGCCGGACGCGCCGGTCGGCGCGGTCAAGGAGTTCGCCCGCGCCGCGCTGGAGTTGTTCTGGGCACCACTGGACGCCGACCGGCAACTGGCGCTCGCCGCCGAGGTGGGCCGGTTCCACCACGTACTGCGGGACTTCGCGGCCGTCGGTGGCGGGTTGGCCGCGGAGCTGCGCGCGGCCGGGCACCCGCCGGACGTGGTGGTTGGCGCGCTCTTCTTCCTGTTGGTCGCCGGGCAGGAGACCACTTCGCAGTTCCTCACCCTGCTGCTGCACCGGCTGGCCGGCGAGCCGTTGGTACGGGCCGGGTTGCGCACCGGCGAGGTCGCGGTGGCCGACGTGGTGGAGGAGGGCTTGCGGCTGGAACCACCGATCGTCACGTGGCGTCGGGTGGCCGCGACGGATAGCACGCTGGGCGGGACTGTGGTGCCGGCGGGCAGCAGCCTCGTGCTGTGGCTGGGCCGCGCCGGTCGGGACCCGGCGGTCGTGGAGTCGCCCGACGAGTTCCGACCGGGTCAGCGTGGGTCACGCCGGCACCTGGCGTTCGGGGCGGGCGCGCACCGCTGCGTCGGGGACGTGCTGGCCCGGATGGAGGCGGCCGTGGTGGTGGCCGAGGCCGCGCCGCTGCTGGACGGGGTGACAGTGCTCCGCCCGCCGTGGTGCCCGGACAATCTGACCTTCCGGATGCCGGACGCGTTCGTGGTCCGCCGATCCCCAGGGTCACCGGGCTGACCGGATCCTGATCTCAGGTCGGTATGTTTCCGGGCGTGTCAGCCATCCCCACCCGCCGGATCCCTGTCGTCGTAACGCTTCTGGCCCTGCTGGCGTTGACCGCCTGCACAGTCGGCCCGGGCCACCCGGCCCACGCCCGGCAGGTCACCGGGGCCGAGGCGACCGCGTCCGCGTCGGCTCCGACCCCTTCGGCGTCGCCGTCGGCGACCACGAAACCGGCGTTCAAGAGCCTGGCCTGGTACGTGTCCCAGGTGCCGACGTTTCCCGAGGCGCCGCTGCCGCAGCCGGTGCAGCTGCCGACGACCGGTTCGGCCCCGTTCTGGCACCGTCTGCCGACCGACCAGAAGGTCGCCTTCATCACCATCGACGACGGTGGGCTGGCCCGCCCACCGGGCGTGATCGACTTCGTCTGGGAGGCGCGTATCCCGGTCACCATGTTCCTCAACTCGCCGGCGGCGGCGGAGCACACCGACTACTTCCGGCAGATCGAGGCGGTGGGCGGGGTCGTGGAGAACCACACCATCGCGCACAATTCGCTGGCCGGCCGGTCGTACGACTATCAGAAGCAGCAGATCTGCGGCGGCGCCGACCGGCTGGAGGGGCTGTTCGGCAAGCGGCCCACCCTGTTCCGGCCACCGTTCGGTGAGCATGACAGCACCACGCTGAAGGCCGCATACGACTGCGGCGCGAAGGCGGTCTTCCACTGGACCGAGACGGTCCACGAGGGGAAGGTGCGCTACCAGACCCCGGAGAAGGTGGTCCAACCTGGCGACGTGCTGCTGATGCACTTCCGGCCGGCGCTGATGGACGACCTCCTCGCGGCGTTGAAGGCGATCCACCGGGCCGGGCTCACCCCGGCACTCCTGGAGCAGTACGTACGGTGATCAGCCCGCCACCGACCTGACGAAAGTGAGGGGTGGGTGGTGCCGTTCGGGCGCGGTGGGGCAACCTGCCGTTCGCCTAGCGTCAGCGCATGATCACATTACGTGGGTTGACGAAGCGGTTCGGGTCGACCGTCGCGGTCGACGCGTTGACAGTCGACGTCGCGCCCGGCCGGGTCACCGGCTTTCTCGGCCCCAACGGCGCCGGCAAGTCCACCACCATGCGGATGATCCTTGGGCTGGACCGTCCCACCGCCGGGCAGGCCCTGGTCGGCGGGCGCGCGTACCGGGAGTTGCGCCGGCCGCTGCACGAGGTGGGCGCGCTGCTCGACGCCCGGGCCATCCATCCGGCCCGGTCCGGCCGGGCGCACCTGCGGGCCATGGCGCACAGCAACGGCATCCCGACCCGCCGGGTCGACGAGGTGCTGGACACCGTCGGGCTGGACGGACGGGCCGCCGGCAAGCCGGGGCGGACGCTCTCCCTCGGCATGGGCCAACGGCTCGGCATCGCCGGCGCGCTGCTCGGCGACCCGCCGGTGCTGATGTTCGACGAGCCGGTGAACGGCCTCGACCCGGACGGGGTGCGCTGGGTGCGGCAGCTGATGCGTTCACTGGCCGACGAGGGGCGGACGGTCTTCGTCTCCAGTCACCTGATGAGCGAGATGCAGCTCACCGCCGACCAACTCGTGGTGATCGGCCGGGGACGGCTGCTCATCGACGCGCCGATCGGCGAGGTCATCGCCCGCAGCACCGTCGCGGTCCGGGTCCGCAGCCCGCACCCGGACGGGCTGGCCGCCCTCGCCGCGCGCCTCACCACCGCCGGGGCGAGCGTCGAGGCGGCCGACCGCAACGAGCTGACCGTCACCGGCGTCACCGCGGACCAGGTCGGCGACCTGGCCCACGAGCTGGGGGTACGACTGCACGAGTTGAGCGCGCACGCCGCGTCGTTGGAGCAGGCGTTCATGGAACTGACCGCCGACAGCGTCGAGTACGCCGGCGGCCCGACCGGAGGTGGGGCGCGATGAGCACCAACACCCGTCACGGCGTCGTGGCCGCCGAGTGGACCAAGCTCTCCTCGGTGCGGAGCACCTGGTGGACGGCGCTGGCCGGGTTGCTGGTGATGGCCGCGAGCGCCGGACAACTGGCCATCTACGCGGCGAACGACAACACCAACGACGACCCGACCGACGATCGGGGGATCGTCACCGTCGGCAGCGTGCTGATCGACTCGGTCGAGCTAACCCAGTACGTGGTGCTGGCGCTGGGTCTGCTCGCGATCACCGCCGAGTTCACCAGTGGCACCATTCGGACGACGTTGCAGTGCACCCCGTCCCGGGGTCGCGTACTGCTGGCCAAGGCCGCGGTCACGGGCGCGGTCACCTTCGCGCTCGGGCTGCTGCTCGGCGGCGTCGGCGCCCTGGTCGCCCGCCCGGTGCTCGGCGAGTGGGGCAGCGCCCCGACCGCCGGCACGATCGGCGACATCGTGGCGGTGGCGGCCTACCTGGCGCTGATCGGCGTCCTCGCCCTGGGCCTCGGCGCCGCGCTACGCAGCGCGGTGCTCACCCTCACCGTGCTCCTCGCCACCCTGATGATCGTGCCGCTGTCGCTTCAGGAGCCGGACATCGACGTGCTGAACCGGATCGCCGACGTGTTCCCCGGCGTGGCCGGCGGGCACTTCCTGGCCGGCGACACCGAGCCGTATCCGCGCCCGGTCGGGCTGCTCCTGCTCGCCGGGTGGGCCGCCGCCGCGCTGCTGCTGGGCCGGGCCGCACTGCGCCGCCGCGACGCGTAGGAACGGCGCGCTGAGCGGGGGCCGGCCGGTCCCCGCTCAGCCGTCGACCAACCCCGCCTCGTACGCGAGGATCGCCGCCTGCACCCGGTTGCGCACATCCAGCCGGGTGAAGATGCTGGTCAGGTAGCTCTTCACGGTGCCCTCCACGAGGTGCAGCCGGCGGGCGATCTCGGCGTTGGAGAGGCCTGCCCCGACCAGGGCCAGCACCTCCCGTTCCCGCTCGGTCAGCCCGGCGGCGCGGTCCCGTGCCGCGGGTCGGCGGGCCAACCGGCCGGCCCCCAGCTCGATCACCCGGCGGGCCACCCTGGGTGACAGGTACGCCCCGCCGTCGGCGACGGCGTGCACACCGGCGATCAGCTCACGCGGGTCGCCGGCCTTGAGCAGGAATCCGCTGGCACCATGCCCGAGCGCCCGGGCCACGTGGTCGTCCTCGCCGAACGTGGTCAGCATGATCGTCGCGGTGTCCGGCACGACCCGGCGGATCTCGGCGGCGGCGGCCAACCCGTCCAGTCGCGGCATCCGGATGTCCAGTAGCGCTACCCGGGGTCGGTGCGCCCGGACCAACTCCACTGCCGCGTGCCCGTCGCCGGCCTCGGCGACCACTTCGATGCCGGGATCGCTGGCGAGGATGGCCCGGACACCGGCCCGGATCATCGCCTCGTCGTCGGCCAGCACGACCCGGATCGGCGACGCCCCCGTCGTGTCGGTGTCCACTAGGCGATCCACTCCTTGCTGACCAGCCGGCCATCGGTGAAGCAGAGTCGCCAGGTCGGCTCCGCGAGAGGAAAGTTACCGTCGGTGTAGTACTCGCAGCCGGCCCGACCAACCGTCGTGGGGGCCTCCAACTGCCGCCGGGGCAGCCCGGTCAGCTCCGAGCGGGCGGTGCCGACGCGCATCTGATCGAAGGTGGCCTGGTCCAGCACCGTTCCGGCGGTCGCCACCGGGTAGTAGACGAGCGAGAGCACCAGGGCGAAGCCGACCGGTGCCACCAGCGCCACCAGCAGACTGCGCCGAACCCGCCGCCGGGCGTCGTGCAGCCGCCGCTCGGCATCGGTCGGCCGCTGCGCCGAACCGGACGGTTCCGGCCACGGCGCCAACTCGGCCTCCGCCGCCGACCCGATCGCCTCAGGCGGCGGCGCGGTTGCCGGCAACACCGCGCGTAGCGCGAAACCGCCGTCGGGGCGGTGGTCGGCGTCAAGCGTCCCGCCGGCGAGACGGACCCGCTCGGCGAGGGCGAGCAGCCCACTGCCCTGCGACGGCGGGGCGGGCAGCGGCCCGGCCGGTGGGGGGTCGTTCACCACTGTCACCTCGACCCGGTCACCGTCGCGGGTGAGGCGCACGTCGACCGGGGCGCCGGGCGCGTACCGGGCCGCGTTCGTCAACGCCTCGCGAACGATCCGGTGCGCCGCGTGACCGGTCATCGCCGGCAGCTCCGCGACCGCCGGGGCGGCGTCCAGCCGTACCGCCATGCCGGCCTCCCGGGCACCCATGACCAGGTCGGCGACGGTCTCCCCGCTCGGGCGCAGCGACGCGCCACCCTCCTCGCGGAGCACGCCGATGATCTCGTGCAGTCGCTCGGTGGCGGCGGAGACGCTGGCCCGCAGCTCCGCCGCCGCGGCCCGGTGCCGCTCGTCGAGGTCGGCGGCGACCTCCAGGGCACCAGCGCGCAACGCGATAAGGCTGAGGTCGTGACCGAGCGAGTCGTGCATCTCGCGGGCGATCCGAGCCCGCTCCCGGAGCCGGATCCGCTCGGCGGCACCGCGCTGCTCCCGGGTCAAGGCGTCGACGTGCCGGCGACCCGCCTCCGCGAGTTCCTGCTGCTGACGCCGATACCGGCCGACCAGCCAGGGGAACACTGCGGCGAAGAGCAACACCGAGGCAAGCAGGAACCAGGTGGCCGCGCCGGTGCCGAGCAGCAGCAGGTTGAGCGCCGTGCCGCCGGCCGCGATCAGGACGAAGACCGCGACCACCGGGCCCGCCGTGGGGCTGCGCCGTCCGGCGAGATAGCTGAAGACCGGAATGGCGAACACGAAGTTGCCATCGACCAGCGACCCGAGCACCACCAGCACCAGGGCGACCAACGGCTGCCGTCGGCTCGCCGCCACCGCCACACCCAGGAGCAGCAGCTTGCCGACCAGCAGCGGCAACGCGTACGGCGGGTAGGGCGGGCTGGCCCCGGCATAACCGACCGGAGCGGCTACCACCGCCCAGAGCAGCACGTCCAGCAGCAGGCGACGCCGCCGGTGCGACCACGCCGGCGGCGCGGAGTCGAGGATCCGCACGGCGGCCAGGCTACCCACGCGCGACCTGCCCGGACACCGACGAAAGTCAGGTGTTCGGCCGCTCTCTCCGGGGCCCGGACCCGCCAGTGGCCCACCGCCTTTGGATTAGAGAGCTAATCTAAACGACGCGGGTTCGCCCAATGGACAGCGCGGAAGGAGACGGCTCGATGGGTAGATCGTCACGGGCTGACGCGGCGAGGCATCGCGAAGAGGTGGTGGCCGCGACGTCACGGCTGTTGCGCGAACGCGGCGCCGCCGACGTGAGCGTGCAGGACCTCATGGCGGCGGCAGGGCTCACCCACGGCGGGTTCTACAAGCACTTCAGCTCGAAGGACGAGCTGATGGGCATCGCCACCGGGACGGCCCACCACGAGATCCAGAGCTTGCTGGACAAGCTTCTCGGCGAGATCCCGGACCGGGCGGAGGCTCGCGCCGAACTCCTCGCGCAGTACCTCGCCGCCACGCACCGCGACTCGCCGGGCGACGGGTGCTCCATCACGGCGCTGGCCTCCGACGCCGCCCGGGGCCCGGTCGAAGGCCCGCTGAGGAAGGCGTACGTGGCCGGGCTGGAGTCCATTCTCGGCCAGGTTGCCGAGTATCAGGACGCGGAGGGCGGGGAGGCCCGTCGCCGCGCGATTGTCGATCTGACGTCGATGGTCGGGGCGCTCACCCTGGCGCGGGCGACGAGTGGAACACCGCTGTCGGACGAGATCCTCGACGTCGTCAGGGAGGCCCTCACCGCACCAGAGCGGTAGCCCACCCCGTTCCGCGAAGACCCCTCGCAGCTGAGATTTAGATTACGCGGCCAATCTTTCTGCCAGTGTTAGATTATGGTCGTCATCTAAACAACCTACGACAGCTCCGAACGGGAGAAAGACCATGTCACTGCTCACCGCGCCCAATCAGACAGTGCAGGCCAACGGCGGGACGACCTACACGTACCGGAGATTCGGCAAGACAGGCGGCACGCCTGTGGTGTTCCTGCAGTGCTTCCGGGGCAACATCGACATCTGGGACCCGGCACTGGTGGACGACATCGCCGCCGAGCGCGAGGTCATCCTCTTCGACGCCAGCGGGGTCGGCGGATCGACCGGACAGGTGCCCAACACCGTACGGGAGTTCGCCCGCGACGCGATCGCGTTCATCGACGCGCTCGCGCTGACCAACGTCGACCTGTTCGGCTTCTCGATGGGCGGCTTCGTCGCGCAGAGCATCGTCCTGCAGCGTCCCTACCTGGTGCGTCGGCTCATCCTCGCCGGCACCGGGCCGGAGGGCGGACGAGACTTCCACGCCTGGTCCGAAGAGACCCGCGGACACGCCTACCGAGAGGCACAGGACGCCGAGGACCTGCTCTACCTCTTCTTCGCCCCGAGCGAGGAGAGCCGGGCCAAGGGCATGGAGTACGTCGGCCGAATCTTCAGCCGCCAGGAGGACCGCGACGCGCCCACGACGCTCGCCGTACGGGACGCGCAGGCCGAGGCCATCGCCGACTGGGGCATCCCCAGCACCACCAAGTTCGACAGGTTGGCCGCGATCCAGCAGCCCACGCTGGTGGCAAACGGCAACCGCGACATCCTGGTGCCCACCTCGAACTCGTACCTGCTCGCCGGGCACCTGCCGAACGCCGAGCTGATCATCTACCCGGACGCGAACCACGGGTTCCTCTTCCAGTACCCGCACCAGTTCGCTGGCGAGGTCAACCGGTTCCTGTCCGCCGCCTGACCGGGCCCGCCGCGCTCCGACGTTCGACATCCCCGGTTGCCGGCCGATGACGGCCCGCAACCGGGGAGGAGCCCGACCCGCGTGGACACTCGACAAAGGTCAGGTGTTCAGCTGCTCTCCTCGGCCCACACCCGCCAGTCGTCGAGCACGCCGTGCAGGGACGGGGTGAGCCAACCCGGCGCGGAACGCCGGAACACACCGGGGTCCATCGCGCCCGCGCCGCCGGGCAGCGCGCCGAGCAGGTTCGGCACCAGGTCGGTGAGATTCGTCCAGTGCACCAGCTCCGGCCGGGCCGGCCAGGCACCGATCACCACGCCGGCCGGCACCGCCCTACGGTCCAGCGCCTCCATGGTCAACGCGATGTGGTTGAGCGTGCCCAACCCGGCGCGGGCCACCACCACCGCGGGCGCGCCCAGCGACACCGCCAGGTCGGCCATCGTCCACGGCTCACCCGACGGCCGCAGCCCCATCGGAACCAGCAACCCACCCGCGCCCTCGATCAACACGAGGTCGTGCTTGTCGGCCTCCGCACGGACAGCGTCCACCGCCGTGTACAACTCCAGCGGCGGCAGGTCGGCCACCCGCGCGGCGGCCAACGGGGCCAGCGGATCCGGGTAGCTGGCCAAGGTCCGACCGGTCAGCGGCGCAGCCAGCCGGTTGACCACGTCCACGTCACCAGGTTCACCACCGGCCGTACCGGTCTGGCCCGGTTTCACCACCGCCACCCGCAGGCCGGAGGCCTGCGCGGCGGCCGCGATCGCCGCGGTCACCACCGTCTTGCCGATCTCGGTGTCCGTCCCGGTAACCAACACCGGCCCCACCCACCCGGTCATGGGGCCACCCCTGTTCGCGACTGCGGGGCTCGCAAACCCGGCTCACTCCTCGCGCTCACGGCGACACCATCTGTTCGCGACTGCGGGGCTCGCAAACCCGGCTCACTCCTCGCGCTCACGGGGCAGAGTCCACGATGACGTCCAACGCCCGCTCGAACGCTGCCCGGGGCACCCCCGCGCTGACCGTGAGCCGCAGGCGGGAGCGGCTGTCCGGGGTGGATGGCGGCCGGAAACAACCCACCGCGACGCCCCGGTCCCGGCAGTCCGCGGCCCAGGCGGTCGCCGCCTCCGGCCCGGGGGCGGTCACCGAGATCACCGCCGCGTCGGGGGCGGAAACGGTCAACCCGGCCGCCCGCAGTCGACCGACCGCCAGCGCCACCCGGTCGGACAGTTCGGCGCGCAGGTCGTCGCCGACCTGGGCGAGCCGCAACGCGGCGTGCACACCGGCGGCGACCGCCGGTGGCAGTGCCGTGTCGAAGATGAACGTGCGCCCGGTCTCCACCAGGTGCCGGACGAACTCGGCCGGTCCGGCCACCACGCCACCCGCGCCACCGAGCGCCTTGGACAGGGTCGCGGTGACCACCACGTCCGGCTCGCCGGCCAGCCCGGTGGCCGCCACCGCGCCCGCGCCGGCCGGGCCGGTCAGGCCGAGCGCGTGCGCGTCGTCGACCAGCAACAGCGCGCCGTGGCGGCGGGCCACGGCGTGCAGCCGAGCCAGTGGGGCAAGGTCACCGTCGACCGAGAAGACCGACTCGGTCACCACCACCGCCGGGCGACCGGGAGCGGCCGCGAGAGCGGCGGCGACCGCGTCGACGTCGGCGTGCGGGGTGACCACCGTCTCCGCGCCGGAGAGGCGGCAGCCGTCGATCAGCGACGCGTGGTTGTGCGCGTCGGAGACGAGCAGCGTCCGAGGTTGGACGAGCGCCCGCAGCGCGCCGAGATTGGCCAGGTAGCCGGAGGAGAAGACCAGGGCGCCGTCGGTGCCCAGCCATCGGGCCAGGTCCTCCTCCAGTGCCCGGTGCGCGTCGGTGGAGCCCCGCACCAGGCGCGACCCGGTCGCCCCCAGCCCGTACGCCGAGAGGGCCGCCACAGCCGCGGCGGCGACCTCCGGGTGGGTGGCCAGGCCGAGGTAGTCGTTGCCGGCCAGATCGGTCATCCCGTCCTCGGCCGGACGCGGATGCAGTCGCCGGGTGAGCCCGGCCTTCGCCCGCAGCTCGGCGCGGCGGTCGAGCGCCGCCAGCCAGTCCGCCACCGTCACCCTCCCCGCTTGCGTGCCGGTCAGCCCGACACCCGCCGGGCGAAATTACCACCCGCCACCACCGGCCCGACGAATCCACTCGGTGCGGGGGCCGACGGGCCGCCAGGCCGTCGCGGCTGATGGGGCGGCCCGAGGCTGGTTTCGACGCGCCTGGCCGGCCTGGGACTTCAACGCAGGCCTAGTAGGGTACGAGCCATGCCAGAGATCCTCGACCAGGCCCGGACCCAGGTCCTGGGTGACGGTGTCGGCCTCGATCAGGCCGGCGTCCTCGCCGTGTTGAACCTGCCCGACGAGCACCTGCCCGCCGCCCTCCAGCTCGCTCACGACGTGCGGATGCGCTGGTGCGGCCCGGAGGTCGAGGTCGAGGGCATCGTCTCGCTCAAGACCGGCGGCTGCCCGGAAGACTGCCACTTCTGCTCGCAGTCGGGCCTGTTCACCTCGCCGGTGCGCTCGGTCTGGCTGGACATCCCGTCGCTGGTCGAGGCCGCGAAGCAGACCGCCGCGACCGGTGCGACCGAGTTCTGCATCGTCGCCGCGGTACGCGGTCCGGACGCCCGGCTGATGAAGCAGATGCGCGAGGGTGTGGCCGCCATCAAGGCGGCGGTCGACATCCAGGTCGCCGCGTCGCTGGGCATGCTCACCAAGGAGCAGGTCGACGACCTGGTCGACATGGGTGTGCACCGTTACAACCACAATCTGGAGACCTGCCGGTCGTACTTCCCCAACGTGGTCACCACGCACTCGTGGGAGGAGCGCTGGGAGACGCTGCGGATGGTTCGCGACTCCGGCATGGAGGTGTGCTGCGGTGGCATCCTCGGCCTCGGCGAGACCGTCGAGCAGCGGGCCGAGTTCGCCGCGCAGCTCGCCGAGTTGAACCCGCACGAGGTGCCGCTCAACTTCCTCAACCCGCGCCCCGGCACCCCACTGGGTGACCGTCCGGTGGTGGAGGGCAAGGACGCGCTGCGGGCCATCGCCGCGTTCCGGCTGGCCATGCCGCGCACCATCCTGCGGTACGCCGGCGGTCGCGAGATCACCCTCGGCGACCTCGGCACCCGCGATGGTCTGCTCGGCGGCATCAACGCGGTGATCGTCGGCAACTACCTGACCACGCTGGGTCGACCGGCCAACGCCGACCTGGAGCTGCTGAACGAGTTGAAGATGCCGGTCAAGGCTCTCTCCGCCACGCTGTGACGACCATGACGACGACCCCGCTGTGGTGTGACCGGTGTGGTGAGGCGGCGACGGCCGCCGCCCACCCGGCCTGCGCCTCGGCCCGCCAGTTGGAGCCGCCCCGGTTCTGCCCCGACTGCCGACGCCGGATGAAGGTGCAGGTGTTGCCGGTGGGCTGGTCGGCGGTCTGCGTCGAGCACGGCGAGATCCGGGGCTGAGCCGGTGCTGCGAGGGCGGGCGGTGACCCTACGACCGGCGACGGTCGCTGACGTGCCGGCCCTCGCGGCGATCCGGGCCAACCCGGAGGTACGCCGGTGGTGGCGGGGCGGCGACGACCTGACCGAATCCGTCCGCGCCGACCTCGCCGACGACGACCTGCACGTGTACGCGATCGAACACGACGGCCGGGTGATCGGTGCGATCCAGTGGTACGCCGAGTCGGACCCGGACTACCGGCACGCCAGCCTGGACGTCTTCCTCGATCCAGCGGATCGCGGCGCCGGCCTCGGCGGTGACGCCATCCGCACCCTGGCCCGGCACCTGATCGACGAGTACGGTCACCACCGCTTCACCATCGACCCGGCGGCGGCGAACAGCGCCGCGATCCGGGCGTACGCGAAGGTTGGTTTTCGGCCGGTGGGGGTGCTGCGCCGATACGAGCGCGGCGCGGACGGCCGCTGGCACGACGGCCTGTTGATGGACCTGCTCGCCGACGACCTCGTGGAGTGAGCGGAAGCCTCAACCGTCCCAGCACAGGTGCCCGTCGGGAAGTTTCCGGGCGCCCTCGGCGGGTGAGTGGGGGCTGAGCCGCCCGTCAGGCAGAAGATGCGCCACCGTCGTCCCGCGACCGAGCGCCGCGACGTCGGCGATCAGCCGGCGGTGACAACGCCACCAGACGCTCTCGCTGCACATCACCGCGGTGATCCGTTGGGCCGCGTCAGCCAGCACCTCGGTCAGCGCCGCGTCGAACTCGGGCGTGCGGGTGTACGCGGCGTACGCCCGGAACGCGGGGACCCTCCACCAGCTGTCCGGTTCGGGCTCGCCGGCCGGGATGTGTCGGCGTCCGCCCAGGCGCGGCTCCCAGCGGTAGTCGATCCCGTACTCGGGCAGCCACCGCTCAAGCTCCTCCCGCCAGACGTCGGGGTTGGCGCGGCTGGCGGGATAGCGCCGCACGTCCACCACCAGTGCCACCCCGGCCCCGGCCAGCAACTCCCCCAGCCGCACCCGGTCGGCTGCGCCGTGCCCGACGGTCAGCAACTGAGCCACCAGGCCACCTTGCCCCGAATCACGGCAAGTTATCCCCGGTCGTGGGACGAGATCTTGCCGGGACGCCGGGACGCCAGGGTGGCGCGGCGGGCCGAACCGGGGTCGTGGCGACGGGAGCGGATCTTGGACAGTCGCCGTTCCGCGGCGAGCGAGAACGGCAACTGTCCAAGATCTCGTGATCCGGGTCAGGCGATGGTGCAGGTGGTGTTGTTGACGGTGAAGGCCGTCGGCTTCGGGTTGCTGCCGTTGTGGTTGCCGTTGAAGCCGAAGCTCACCGACGCCCCCGGCGCGAGCGTGCCGTTGTAGGACAGGTTGGTGGCGGTGACCGCCGCGCCGGTCTGGCTGACCGTCGCCGACCAGCCCTGGCTGACGGTCTGCCCGCCGGGGAAGCTGAACCGCAGGGTCCAGCCGTTGATCGCGGTGGTGCCGGTGTTGGTGATCGACACATTGGCGGTGAAGCCGGTGCTCCAGTCGGTGGTGGCGTACCCCACCGTGCAGGTGCCGCCGACCGGCGGGGGCGCGGTGGTCACCGCGACCGGCGTGGACGCCGCGGAGGTGTTGCCCGCCGCGTCCACGGCCACCACGTAGAACTGGTACACGGTCGAGGCGGTCAACCCGGTCACCGCGACGGTGGTGCCGTTGGGTGAGCCGACGAGCGCGTCGGTGGCGCCTGCCTCGCGGTAGACGCGGTACCCGGTGACGCCCACGTTGTCGGTGGACGCCGCCCAGCTCAGGGTGAGTCCGGTGGCGGTGACCGCCGAGGCGACGGGGGTGCCGGGCGCGGTCGGTGCGGTGGTGTCCGGTGCCGGTCCGGCCGGCGTGGTGACACTGACGGCAGCCGACGACGCCGACCGGTTGCCGGCGCCGTCGAGGGCCCGCACGGTGAACTGGTACGTCCGCTCCGGCAGCAGCCCGGTCACCGCGAGCGTGTTGGTGGTGGCGGTCCGCAGCACCAGCGCGTCGCTGCCCGTCTGGGACTGGGTGATCTCGTAGCCGGCCAGGCCGCTGCCGCCCGTGTCGGTGGACGCCGCCCAGGTCAACGTGATCCCGTTCGATGTGACGGCGGACGCGGCAGGTGTGCCGGGGACGGTCGGCGCGGTGGTGTCCGGTACGGCCGGGCCCGGCTCCTCGCCCCAGACCCGGGTGGTGCCGGAGTAGAGCGGCACCTTCCGGTTGGGCCCGGCGGTGGCCTGGTACGACGGGTCGTTGGTCGGGTCCCAGGTGCCGCCCTCCGGCACGCCGACCTTGAACTGGACCTCCATCCGGTGCTGCGACTGACCCGCCGGGGCGATGGTGTAACCGGTGCAGTCCACCTCGACGTACCAGATGTCCCCGCTGAACTGCTTGGCCGTGGTCGGCGACGGGCAGCCCTGGGTGTAGCCGGCGGTGACCTGCACTGCGCCGGTGCCGTCGGGCCGGAAGTAGTACCGGAACTTCCCGTCGGTCAGGGCACGGG
Source organism: Micromonospora inaquosa (assembly GCF_003857055.1). GTDB lineage: Bacteria > Actinomycetota > Actinomycetes > Mycobacteriales > Micromonosporaceae > Micromonospora > Micromonospora inaquosa. The sequence goes on from NZ_QGSZ01000203.1 coordinate 61,180, forward strand.
CCGGGAACGCGGACTTGTTGTAGACCATCACCTTGAGCCCGGTGGCCCGGGGTTCGGCCTGCGTCACAGTGGTCTCCACTGTCAGCTCGTCGATGTCCGGTGTCTCAGCGACCGGGAAGTTCGCCAGTGGCGTGCCGCCGTACTCGGAGGTCAGCCGGACCAGCGCGGACGTGAAGCCGGCGTTGTAGTCGGTGGCCACCTCGTTCATCACGTAGTCCGACCGGCTGTCGCTGTACGCGTCGTTGGGCGAGGACGGGCCGCCGACCAGCGCACCGAAGAGGGTGTGCCGGGTCTCGACGGGCACGGTCTGGCTGTCCCACCAGGAACCGTGCGCGGTGCGGTGGTGCGGGTTGCGCGGCGAGTTGGCGCCGAACCCGATGACGTAGCTGGAGTTGCGGGGGTTGTCGCCGAGCGCGTAGTTGATCTGCCGGACGGCGAAGTCGTGGTAGCGCGCCTTGCGGGTGGTGTCGGTGGTCTTGTCGCTGTAGACCAGCGCGGCGAAGGAGGTGTTCGCGGCATAGCGCAGCGCGCCCCAGGAGTCGAGCACCGCCATCCCGCCGGGTGAGTACGGCACCCGCTGCCCGTTCACCCCGACGGTCCAGTAGTCCAGCCAGCGGTTGGCGTCGTCGACGTACTTCTGCTTGCCGGTCAGGTTGGCCAGCAGCACGTACGCGCCGAACTGCTTGTTGTCCCAGGCGATGGTCCACTTGTAGGAGCGGGTGGTGGACTGGTTCTCGGTGCCGAGCTTGTCGTACTCACTCTCGGCCTTGGCCAGGTAGGTGGCGTCGCCGGTGGCCCGGTACAGCCAGATGGCGCCCCAGACCAGCTCGTCCTGCCAGCCGCTCCACGAGCGGTAGAAGCTCGTGGCGTCGGTGATGCACTCGTGGTAGGACTTCCGCACCGTGTCGGCGAAGGTGTAGAGCTGCCGGGCGTGGGTGAGCAGCCGGTCGGCGTAGGTCGCGTCGGTGGGCCGGAACACCATCGACGAGGCGGCCATCGCGGCGGCCGTCTCCCCCGCCAGGTCCGCGCCGCCACAGCTCGCATCGATCTTGTACGCGGGCCGCGCCATCGGCATCACCTCGGCCGGGCCCCACCACTTGTGGTCGTCGTCGCCCTTGCCGACCTGTCCGTAGAGGACGTTGGCGGACGGGTGCGCCTTGATGAAGTAGTCGTTGACGAAGCGCAGGTTGTTGAGCAGGTGCGGCAGTTGCCCGGACGCGGTGTATCCGCTGCGGTATTCGACAGCGCCCCAGGCGAGCATGGTGGCGCTGAACGCCATCGGGAAGCCGAACTTCACGTGGTCGCCGGCGTCGTACCAGCCGCCGGTGAGGTCCACACCAGCGCTGGCGCCGTCGGTGAGCGCGCTGTCGCCGCGCCAGGAGACGCGGTTCCAGTCGGGCAGTCGACCGGACTGCTGTGCCTCGTAGAAGAGCAGCGACTTCTGCAACGCCTCGGCGTAGTTGTAGGTCGCCGCCGGCGCGGCGGAGGCGGGCCCGGACGGCGGTGCGGTCACCGCGAGGGACGCGCCGGTGAGCAGCGCGACGCCGATGGTCAGCAGCCGCCGGGGCCAGGGCTGGTCGGCGGCCGGTGACCGGCCGGGCTGGCCGCTGAACGGCCGGGTCAGGTGGCGCATGGCGGGCTCCTGTCGGAGGCGTCGCCGGCGGTCGCACCGACGCGGGACGGCGTACGGGCGGCACGGCCACCGGCGACAGCGGGGGTGGCGGTGTGACCATGGGCCGTGGAAGCGCTCCCATGGATATTCGACAATGTAATGGTCGGGTTGGCGGTTGGGAAGCCTGCCGGCCGGGGCCGAGTCGCGCGGGGCCGACTCCGTACTCGCGAGTAACCACTGCGGACCATCTCACACCATCGATATGCATCAATCGATGTCAGAGGTTTCCGCAGCTCACAGCATGCGTTCCTGGAAAGATCCTCGCGCCGTTCGGACGCGTCCACGGCCAGCCAGACAAACGTACTGTTGCTGACCCGCTACCGGGCGCGAGACAGTACCGCTCATCAGCGGTGCCGTCGACGCCGCCGCTCCCCGGTCAACCCTGAGGAGAAGCGATGGCACTACGACTCGCCGACGGCACCGCCTGGACCGACATCCTGGCCCGCGCGGTCGCCGCCACCCCGGAGGCGTTCGGCCCCGAGGACGACGGGATCACCACCCTGCACAACCTGGTCGAGGGCGAATGGCGGGCGGTCGGCCAGCCCGCCCCGGTCCGCACCCCGGTGGACAACACCGTCCTCATCAACCTGCCCCGCCTCGACGCCGACACCGCCCGCGCCGCGGTCGCACACGCCGCCACCGCACACCGGGCCTGGGCGCAGACCCCGCTGGCCGACCGCAAAGCACGGGTCGCCGACGCCCTCGACTCACTCACCGCCCACCGCGACCTGCTCGCCCTGCTACTCGTCTGGGAGATCGGCAAGCCGTGGCGGCTGGCCTGCGCCGACGTGGACCGGGCACTCGACGGCGTCCGCTGGTACGCGGGCGAGATCGACCGGATGCTCGCCGACGGCCGCGATCCGCTGCCCGGCCCGGTCAGCAACATCGCCTCGTGGAACTACCCGATGAGCGTCCTGGTGCACGCCGAGCTGGTGCAGCTCCTGGCCGGCAACGCGGTCATCGCCAAGACCCCGTCCCAGGGTGGCGCGGTGTGCCTGACCGTCGCGCACGCGCTGATGCGCCGGGCCGGGCTACCCGCCACCCTCGTCTCCGGCAGCGGCGCCGAGCTGTCCGAGGTGCTGGTGCGGGCACCCGAGATCGGCGCGGTGGCGTTCGTCGGCGGCCGGTCCAACGGTGGCAAGGTGGCCGCCGCGCTCCTCGACAGCGACAAGCGGCACTTCATCGAACAGGAGGGCCTCAACGCCTGGGGCATCTGGAACTTCTCCCAGTGGGACCTGCTCGCCACGCACCTGAGGAAGGGCTTCGAGTACGGCAAGCAGCGCTGCACCGCGTACCCCCGGTTCGTGGTGCAACGTGACCTGGTCGACGAGTTCCTCGACATGTACCTGCCGGTCGTCCGCTCGGTCCGCTTCGGTCACCCGCTCGCCGTCGGCGACGACTGGGCCGCCGGTGACCCGCTGCCCGAACTGGACTTCGGGCCGCTGATCAGCGCCGCCAAGGCCGACGAGCTACGCCGCACCGTCGACGAGGCGGTCCGCGGCGGCGCGATCCCCCTGCACCGGGGCAAGCTCACCGCCGCGCCGTTCCTACCCGGGCAGGACACGTCCGCGTACGTGGCGCCGTCGGTGCTGCTCGCCCCACCCGGACGGTCCCGGCTGATGCACGCCGAGCCGTTCGGGCCGGTCGACACGATCGTCGTGGTGGACACCACCGACGAACTGCTAGCCGCGATGAACGCCTCCAACGGGGCGCTGGTGGCCTCGCTGGCCTGCGACGACACCGAGGAGGCCGGCAAACTCGCGGTGGACCTGCAGGCGTTCAAGGTGGGCATCAACAAGCCGCGCTCACGCGGTGACCGGGACGAACCGTTCGGCGGCCGGGGCGCCTCCTGGAAGGGCGCGTTCGTCGGCGGCGACCTGCTGGTGCAGGCCGTCACCGTCGGCGGCGACAGCCGGCTCTACGGCAACTTCCCCGACTACAGCAGCTACCCCGCCACCTGAGCGTCGGCGGCAGGAGGGGCACCGGCGTCTCACACCGAGGTGCCCCTCCGGTCCGCCAGGGCGGCGACGGCGAGCGGGACCGTCACGGTGAGCAACCCGCCGTCGCGTTCCACATCGCCGGGCCGGTCCAGCCGGCGCAGCGTACGCAGCATCGGATCGTTCGTGGCCTCGACGTGCAGCACCAGCGCCGCGTACCCGGACCGGTCGGCGTGCTGAGCCAACCGGCGCAGCAACGCCGAGCCGAGCCCGCGCCGCTGCCAGTCGTCGCGCACCAGCAGCGCCACCTCGGCCTCGTCGCCCTCGCCGAGCAGGTTCGCCATGGCGACCACCGACTCGGCCGCGCCCTCGGAACCGGTGGTGGTGGCGATCAGTGTCAGCCCTCGGCTCGGCTCCAACAGCCGACGCAGGCGGGCCGGCTGCGGCAGCGCCGCCCCGCCCAGGTAACGCCGCTGCCGGCTGCGCGGTGAGCACGCCTCGTGCAGCTCCACGACACCGGACAGATCGTGGGCGCTGGCCGGCCGGACGGCCACCTCCGCGCCGTGCGGCAGCACCAGGGTGACCTGTTCGGCGGCCCGGCGCGCCACGGTGGCGGCCAGCTCGACCAGGGCCTGCGCCCGCGCGTACTCCGCCGGGGTGAAGTCCGGCGCGACCCGACGCAGCGCGAACGAACCGCCCGCCGGGTCGGCCAGCAACATGCCGGCCCCGGTGATCCCCCGTTCGGCGCCGACCGACGCTGGCCGCCAGCTGACGACGTCGGCACTGAGCAGGGCCCGCAACGCCTCGCCCGTCGCGTCCGGGTCACGCACCAGCCGGTTGGCCAGCCCGAGCACCCGGGTGGGCTGGTCGGCCAGACCACGCGCCTCGCTGCGCGCCACCCAGCAGTCCCGGCCCCGACCCCGCTCAACGGCGGCGATCAGCTCGGCCTCGTCGAGCGCGTCCGGCGCGTCGACCAGGAAGTCGTCCACCGCGCCCTGCTCGGTGGGTTGCACCTGCACGGTGAGGATGTTGACCCCGCGCAGCGCGAGACTCGCCGTGAGCACCGACAGGTAACCCGGTCGGTCGTCCACCGTCGCCCGGATCCGCCACAACGTCATGGTTGGCTCCCTTCCCCGACAAGAGCCTCACCCCCGCCTGTTGCCGCCCGGTTGCCCGGCGGTGTCGGCCCGGGAACTCCTCGGGACGGTCAGGGGCCGGCGACCACCGGCGGCGCGCCGACGAGATCGAGGCGGTCACCGAGGATCACCGCGCAGGCACGGACGAGCTGGGTCAGCCGATCCACCTCGGTGCTGTGGAACGCCGCGGCGGAGAGGGTCTCGCTGCGCTCGCGGGCCGTCACCAGCACCAGGCCCGCCCGGCCGAACGGCGCGATCGCGTGGTGGGTGCCCTCAGGTGTGGTCATCGACCGACCGCGCAGCGGAGTCACCTCCGGCAACCGCAGGGGTACGGGAGTACGCCAGCTCGCGTGCCCCACCGTCGCCCCGCCACCGCCGGTGCGCGAGGCCCAGTCGACCGGCACCACCGCGGCCACGGCCCAGTCGGCGGCCAGCAGCCCGGGCACCGCGTCGACCAGGGTGGCCAACCCGTCGGCCGGGTTGGCCGCGACCTGAGCCAGCAGCTCTGCGTCCTGGCCGGTGGTGGTGGGCGCGCCGATCGCCCGCCACACACCGTCCACCCGCACCCCCGGTATCGCCGCGAGGCCGGCCAGCAGCCGCTCCACCCGGGCCGCGCCCGGCCAGACGACCGTGAAGTCGTCCACCGCGCGCCCGCCGAGCCGTTCGAGGACCACCACCTGGACGATGTCCGCCCCGGAGACGCCCAACGTGCGGGCGACCTGACCGAGGGTGCCCGGACGGTCCGGCAGGGTGACCCGAACTCGCAGCAACATGTCTGTCCCTCCGCTCGGCGGGCCGGCGAAAGGACGGCCGGCAGGCTGAACCCAGCCTGGTCGTTGACCATTTCGTCCCTGTTGCAGGGGCATGTCCCGAGCGGAAATTCGCTCACCGGCAACCGGCTGGTTTCGGAAGGTGGGGCGGACGCCGACGCTCAGGGCAGCCCGCCCAGGGGCAGGATCGGTGTCGTGGCGAGCTGTGCGTGGTAATCGGCGGCGGACGTCTCGCGACCCCACTGGGGCATTCCGGCGGGCAGGTCCAGCCGGTCGGTTTCCACCTCGATGAGTGTCAACTGGGCCGGGGGTCCGTCGATGCCGGCCAGGATGGCGGCCAGCTCGCCCTCGGTACGGGCGAGGTGGGCGGTGAAGGCCCTGTCCCGTGCGAACACCGCTGGCAGTTCCGTGTACCGCCAGTTGTCGACGTCGTTGTAAGGCTGATGCCGTCCATCGATTGCCCGCTCGACGGTGTAGCCACCGTTGTTGACGACGATGATGATCGGGCGTTGGTTCGTGGCGAGCATCCGGCTGATCTCCTGCACCGTCAGTTGAAGAGATCCGTCGCCGGTGACCAGCACCGTCCGTCGATCCGGTGCCGCCACCGCCGCGCCGAAGGCGGCCGGGGTGGCGTAGCCGATCGAGCCCCAGATGGGCGGCTCCACGACGGTGACCCCGGCGGGCAGCCGCATCGTCGCCGCGCCGAAGGACGGGGTGCCGGTTTCCGGGACGAAGATGTCTCCCTCGCGCAGCATGCTCTGGATCGCCGGCCAGAGCCGTGCCTGCTGGATCGGTTGGTTGCTCGACGGATCGAGTACGGGCGGGTCACCCGCCAGCAGCGGCGCGCGCGACCAGTCAGCCGTACGGTTCGGGGCGATCTCGTGTAGGCACCGCAGCGCCGCCGGTAACGCGACCGGGGCGAAGCGGGTGCCGGCGACGACGGCGGCGTCCCGGTGCAGGCTGATGACCCGGTCCACCTTCAGGTCGGCGGTGAACAGGCCGTCCCAGTCGAAGAACGTGGTGCCCACGCAGACCAGTGCGTCCGCGCCCTCTACGACCTCACCGACCTCGTCGGGGCTGTCGCCGCCGTTGTAGATGCCCACGTAGTGGGGGTCGGACTCATCGACCAGTCCCCGTCCCAGCGACTGCGCGGCGACCGGCCAGTTCCGTTCGGCGGCCATGGCGGTGACGGCAGCGCCGAGGTTGAAGCGGATCGGCAGGTTTCCCACCAGCATGGCCGGCCGCTCGGCACCGGCGAGCAGTCGCCGGGCGGCGGCGGCGAAGGCGTCGAGCTGCCCGGGCGCCACGACCGGCTCGGGGCGGCTGAACCGTTGCCCCGGCACGGCAACCTCCGCATGGGCCACGTCGCCGGGTATCCGGATGTAGACCGGACGCTGCTGCGACCAGCACTCGGTGAGCACCCGGTCGACCTCCCCCAGAGCGTTCTGGGAGGTCAGCGAGGTCTGGGCGACTGTCACCTCGCGTGCCACCCGTACCCAGTGGTCGAAGTCGCCGTCGGCGAGCGAGTGGTGCATGGAGGTGTGCTGCCGCATGATCTCCTCGGTCGGACCGCCGACGATCGAGACGATGGGTACCGACTCCGCCATGGCCCCGGCCAGCGCGTTGACCGCCGACAGCTCACCGGGACCGAACGTCGTGAGGATCGCGGCCACGCCGGTGAGGCGGGCGTATCCGTCGGCGCTGAAGCCGGCGTTGAGCTCGTTGCAACTACCGACCCACTCGATCCCGTCGAACGCCTCGATCTGGTCGAGGAAGTCCATGTTGTAGTCCCCCGGCAACCCGAAGACATGGCGCACCCCGAGGTCGTGAAGCCGGCTGAGCAACAGCTCGCCGACCGTCGTCGTGCCCCTGCTCGCCTTCGCCACGATTGACCCCCGCCGCTCCGGAGACCGCCTCCGCGATCCGCCACCCAGACGATATCTAGGCAGTTGCCGGAAAGATGGGGATTATCCGCCATGGCGGCTCAGTCGACGGCGGCGCTACGTCCGAGCGGTCGAACCCCTCCCGACGACGCGTCCAGTGAATCTGACCTTGACAACGTGAACGAGCTGCCATCAACTGGTCGGATGAGTGATCCGGCCGTCGATGCGTCGCGGCCGGAGGCCGTTCCCGTCTCACCAGCGGGTCTGGCCCTGGACCGGCTCGCCGACTATCTGGCCCGGCACCGACCCGAGTTGGCCACCGGGCCGTTGCACGCCCAGCTGATCGCCGGCGGCAAATCCAACCTCACCTACCTGCTGCGCCTCGGCGACCGTGAGGTCGTGCTGCGCCGCCCCCCGCTGGGGCACGTGCTGGCGACAGCGCACGACATGGCCCGCGAGTTCCGGGTCATCTCGGCGCTGGCCCCGACCGAGGTGCCGGTGCCCGGCGCGCTGCTGCTCTGCACCGACCCCGACGTCCTCGGTGCCCCGTTCTACCTGATGGAACGGATGCCCGGCGAGGTGTTCCGCACCCGCGCGCAGACCGACCCGCTGGGCGACGAGCGCCGCCGGGCCCTCGCCATGGCGATGATGGACACGCTCGCCGCGCTGCACACCGTTGAGCCGTCCACCGTCGGGTTGGCTGACTTCGGCCGCCCCGAGGGCTACCTCGCCCGGCAGGTGCGCCGCTGGGCCGGGCAGCTCGACCGCTCCCGCAGCCGCCCACTGCCCGGCATCGACGAGCTGCGTGACCTGCTCGCGGCGACCGCCCCGGAAGGCGCCAACGCCGGCCGGATCGTGCACGGCGACTACCGGCTGGACAACCTCCTCGCCTCGGCCGACCCGGTCGCCGTGCACGCGGTGCTCGACTGGGAGATGGCCACCCTCGGTGACCCCCTCGCCGACCTGGGGCTGCTGCTGACGTACTGGGACGTGCTCGGCGGCAGCGACACCGCCGCGGGCAACCCCGTCGCCGACGGGCTCGGCCCCCGCGCCGGCTTCCCCACCGGCAGCGAACTGATCGACAGGTACGCCGGGCGCAGCGACGTCGACGTCGGGCCACTGCACTGGCACGTGGCGCTGGGCTGTTTCAAACTCGCTGTCATCTGCGAGGGCATCCACTACCGCCACACGCTCGGGCAGACGCTCGGCGAGGGCTTCGACCGGATCGGCGAGATGGTGGCACCGCTGGTCACGCACGGGCTGACCGCCGCCAGGGAGCGGTGATGGACTTCTCATACGACACCCGGACCGAGGAGCTGCGCGACGAGCTGACCCGGTTCCTGACCGAACACGTCTACCCGGCCGAGGCCGTGCACGCCGAGCAGGTGGCCGCCGGAGACCCGTGGTCGCGTACCCCGGTGCTGACCGAACTGAAGGCGGAGGCCCGCAAGCGCGGCCTGTGGAACCTCTTCCTGCCCGACCCGCGCTACGGCGCCGGCCTGACCAACCTTCAGTACGCTCCCCTGGCCGAGCTGACCGGGCGCAGCCCGCACCTCGCCCCGGAGGCGGTCAACTGCGCGGCACCGGACACCGGCAACATGGAGTTGCTGGCCGAGTTCGGCTCGGACGCGCAGCGGGAGCGCTGGCTCATGCCGCTGCTGGAGGGTGAGATTCGCTCCGCGTTCTGCATGACCGAGCCGGACGTCGCCTCCTCCGACGCCACCAACATCGCCACCCGGATCACCCGCGACGGCGACGAGTACGTGATCAACGGGCGAAAGTGGTGGTCGTCCGGAGCGATGGACCCGCGCTGCGAGATCTTCATCGTGATGGGCAAGACCGACCCCACCGCCGACCGGCACCGCCAGCAGAGCATGGTGCTGGTCCCCCGGGACACCCCGGGGGTGACGGTGCGCCGGGGCATGACCGTCTTCGGCTACACCGACGGTTCCCACGGCGGGCACGCCGAGATCGACTTCACCGACGTCCGGGTGCCGGCGGAGAATCTGATCGGCGCCGAGGGCACCGGCTTCGCCATCGCCCAGGCCCGGCTCGGCCCGGGTCGCATCCACCACTGCATGCGATTAATCGGAATGGCTGAGCGGGCATTGGAGCTGCTCTGCCGCCGGGCCAACGAACGGATCGCGTTCGGCCGATCGCTGGCCGAGCAGGGCGTGGTCCGGGAGTGGATCGCCGAGTCCCGGGTCCGCATCGAGCAGGCCCGGCTGCTGGTGCTCAAGACGGCCTGGCTGATGGACACCGTCGGCAACAAGGGCGCGCACACCGAGATCCAAGCCATCAAAATCGGCACGCCGGCGATGGCGGAGTGGGTGATCGACAAGGCCATCCAGGGGCACGGCGGCGCCGGCGTCAGCCAGGACACGCCGCTGGCCGCCCTCTGGGCGCAGACCCGCACCCTGCGCCTCGCCGACGGCCCCGACGAGGTGCACCGCAACTCCCTGGCCAAGCGGGAACTCCGCCGCTGGGCCCGGTAACCCCCCAGGGGGTGGGGGTCAGGCGGAGGCCCGGTGGACCAGTTGGGTGTCCAGGAGGATGTGGGAGGCGGGTAGCTCCTCGCCACGGATCCGGGCCACCAGCAGGCGTGCCATCTGCCGGCCCATCTCCTCCACCGGCTGGAAGACCGTGGTCAGCGGCGGCTCCGCCTGTCGGGCGATCGTCGCGTCGTCGAACCCGATCACCGCGACGTCGCGCGGCACCCGCCGGCCGGCCTCGCGCAGGGTACGCAGCGCGCCGAACGCCATCAGGTCGGAGGCGACGAACACCGCGTCCAGGTCCGGGCAGACGTCCAGCAGCCGACGCATGCCGGCCGCGCCGCTGCCCTCGCTGAAGTCGCCGTACGCGATCAGGTCGGGGTTGACGCTGGCCCCGGTGGCCTTGACCGCCTCGGTGTAGCCGGCCAACCGGGCCAGACCGGCGCCCATGTCCTGCGGACCGGCGATGGTGGCGACGCGTCGCCGCCCCTGCCCCGTCAGATACTCCACCGCCTGCCGGGCCCCGCCAACGTTGTCCACGTCGACAAACCAGGCCGGTTGGGCTCCGGGTTGCAGCATGCGGGCGGGCCGACCGCCGAGCACGGCGGGCAGGCCGCGCTCCTCCAGCAACGTCGGCAGCGGGTCGGAGTCGTGCAACGACAACAGCAGGACGCCGTCGACGTGCTGGTTGGTGAGGTGGTGCTCGACCCGCTCCCGTTCCACCGGCGACTGCGCCATGGCCAGCCAGAGCTGCATGGGCGTCTCCAGCAGCCCGGAGCTGATCCCCCGCACGATCGAGGCGAAGAACGGCTCGGTGAAGACCCGCTCGCCGGATTCGGACACCACCAGCGCGACCGAGTCGGTCCGCTGGGTGACGAGCGCACGGGCGGCCCGGTTCGGCACGTACCCCAGCTCGGCGATGGCCTGTTGGACCGCGGCCCGGGCCTCCGGGCTGACCTGGGGCGAGCCGTTGACCACGCGGGAGACCGTGCCCCGACCGACGCCGGCACGCGCCGCGACCGCGTCGAGGGTCGGGCGCCCGAGCGACCGGGTGCGCTGCGTTGTCATCGTCTGCTCCTCCGACGGCGGGCGGACCCGGCGCCACCTGCGAGAGGTGGACGCCGGGGCCGTCCTGATGGCTGGCCCGAGCCTATTGTGCGGCCAGACCGTTGCGCCGGATCACCGAGGCGTACCACTTGGCGCTGGACTTGGGAGTGCGGACCTGGCTGTCATAGTCGACGTGGATCATGCCGAATCGCTTGGTGTAACCCCAGGCCCACTCGAAATTATCCAACAACGACCAGGCAAAGTATCCCCGCAGGGGCACCCCGGCGTCGATCGCCTCGTGGGCGGCGCGCAGGTGTGCGTCGAAGTAGGCCAGCCGATCGACGTCGTCGACCTGCCCGTCGACCACCGAGTCGACGAACGCGGAACCGTTTTCGGTGACGTACAAGGGCAGGTCGGTGTAGCCGTGCACCCGACGCAGCGTCTCGGTCAGGCCCGGGGCGTCGATCTCCCAGCCCATGTCGGTGACCGGAACGCCGCGGGTGACGAACCGGACGTCCTCGCTGCCCGGCCAGCACGACGGGGCCGGGTCGGCCTCGACGCCCTCGACCGGTGCGGCGACCACGTGCCGGCTGTAGTAGTTGACCCCGACCAGGTCCAGCGGCGTGGAGATGGTCGCCAGGTCGCCGTCGCGCACGTGGTCGAAGTCGGTCACCGTGCTGAGGTCGGCCACCAGGTCCTCCGGGTACGACCCGCGCAGCAGCGGGTCCAGGAAAAACCGGTTGGCCAACCCGTCGATCCGCCGGGCCGCGTCGACGTCGGCGGAGGTGTCGCTGGCCGGGTCGACCGGATAGAGGTTGACGGTCACGCCCACCTCGGCGCCCGGCCGGGCGGCCCGCAACGCCTGCACGGCCAGGCCGTGCCCGAGCATCAGGTGATGGCCGGCGCGTACCGCGTCCGCTCCGTTGGTGCGGCCGGGCGCGTGCACACCGGAGCCGTAGCCGAGGAACGCTGAGCACCACGGCTCGTTCAGCGTGGTCCAGTAACGCACCCGGTCACCGAGCGCGTCGGCCATCACTGTCGTGTAGTCGGCGAACCGGGCCGCGGTGTCCCGGACCGGCCAACCGCCGGCGTCTTCCAGCGGCTGCGGCAGATCCCAGTGGTAGAGGGTCAGCCACGGCTCGATGCCGTTGGCCAGCAACTCGTCGACCAGCCGGCGGTAGAAGTCCAACCCCTGCGGGTTGACCGCACCTCTGCCGCCGGGCTGCACCCGGGACCAGGAGACCGAGAAACGGTACGACTTCAGGCCCAGCTCGGCCATCAGCGCGACGTCCTCGCCGAGGCGGTGGTAGTGGTCGCACGCCACATCCCCGGTGTGCCCGGCGACGACCCGGCCCTCGGTGTGGCTGAAGGTGTCCCAGATCGACGGGGCGCGGCCGTCCTCGGCCGCCGCCCCCTCGATCTGGTACGCCGCCGTCGCGGCCCCCCAGAGGAAGCCGGGTGGAAAGGTCAGCCCGGAGCGCTCGTCGAGGACGTCGACGGCGGGTGGGCTGGCGGGGTTGCTCACGACTTGACGGCACCTTCCATGATCCCGCCAATGATCTGGCGGCCGAACACGAGGAAAACGATCACCAGGGGGATGGTGCCGATCGCCGTGGCGGCGAACACCTGGGAGTAGTCGGTGTAGTAGGCGTACGAGAGGAAGGAGAGCGAGACCTGCAGGGTCGGGTTCTCCGGGGTGAGGATGGCGTACGGCCAGAGGAACGAGTTCCAGGTCTCCATGAAGGTCAGCAGACCGAGGACGCCGGCGGCGGGACGCAGTGCGGGCAGCACGATGCTCCAGTAGATCCGGAACGTGCTGGCGCCGTCGACCCGGCCGGCCTCGATCAGCTCGTCGGAGATCGCCTGGCTGGCGTACTGCCGCATCATGAACACGCCGAAGGCGGTGACCAGGAACGGCACGGTGACCGCGTAGAGGGTGTCGTACCACCCGAGGTCCTGCATCATGCCCCAGAGCGGGATGAGCCCCATCTGGGTCGGGATCATCATGGTGACGATGATCGCCAGCAGGAGGGCGTTGCTGCCGCGGAACTTCAGCTTGGCGAAGGCGAACCCGGCCAGCGAACCGGTGAGCACCACCGAGACGGTCACCACCGAGGAGACGATGATCGAGTTCATCATGCCGGTGAGGAAGTTGGCGGCGTCGTTGTCGAGCACCCGCCCGAAGTTGTCACCGAACGCGCCACCGGGGGTCAGCGGCGGCGGCACGTCGTTGATGTTGTCCAGGCTGCGGGTGCCGATCACCAGCATGTAGTAGAACGGGTAGATCGACAGCAGTGCCGCCAGGAGGAGTGCCAGGTACGTCAGCGGGCTGGTGCGCCACAGGCGCTGGGAAGCCGAGATCATCGATCTCTCCTCACTTCGCCGAGCGGCGGACGAGTAGGAAGTTGAACAGCGACACCACGATGATGATCATGAAGATCGCCCAGGCGATCGCAGCTCCGTAGCCGGCGGTGTTCAGGTTCACGATGCCCATCTCGTACATGTACATGGCCAGCGTCTGGAACTCCCGCTGGTTGCCGCCGATGATGTTGCCGTTACCGAAGAGCAGCGGCTCGGTGAAGAGCTGCATGCCGCCGATCGTGGACAGGATGACCACGAAGATGAAGGTGGGCTTGAGCATGGGCAGGGTGATCTGCCAGAACTGTCGCCACGGACCGGCACCGTCGATCTCCGCGGCCTCGTAGAGGTCCTTCGGGATCGCCTGCATTCCGGCGAGCAGGATCAGGGTGTTGTACCCGGTCCACCGCCAGTTGACCATGGAGGAGATGGCCGTCCAGGAACTCCACCGGTGCCCGTCCCAGTCCACCGGGTCGACACCGACGAAGCTGAGCAGCCAGTTGAACAGGCCGAACTCCCGCTGGAACAGCATCCCGAAGACGATCGCGACCGCGGCCACCGACACCACGTTCGGCATGAAGATGGCCATCCGGAAGAAGGTCTTGGCGCGCAGCAAGGACCGGTTGAGCAGGTTCGCCAGGAAGAGGGCGAGCAACAACTGCGGGATGGTCGACAGGGCGAAGATGCCGAACGTGTTGACCAGCGCGTTCCAGAAGTACTCGTCCGACACCAGCCGGGTGTAGTTGTCGAAACCGATGAACGAGTGCTCGCCGATCATGTCCCAGTCGTGCAGCGACATCCAGGCGGTGCGCAGCATCGGGTACAGCCCGAATACGCCGAAGATCAGGAAGAACGGTGCGATGTAGAGGTACGGCGAGTACTTGACATCGAGGCGGTTGAGTAACCTTCCCCGTCGACGTCGCCGAGAGACGTCGGGCGAAGGCGGTGCTGCTGGCGACGGCCGTGCCGTCGTGGCCGACAGGCTCATGCGAATTTCCTTTTCCGGCGAGGCCCGGGGGCCCTCGCGCAGGGCGCTACGCGGAGGGGACCGGCCGGTGGCGTCCGGGAAGCCCCGAACGCCACCGGCAGGGAATCACTCAGAAGGCACCCTGAGTCTTTGCGTCCTTCGTGAACTGCTCCCAGGCCTTGTTCTTGTCGGCCTGCCCGTTCTCGAACGCCCGCAGGGCCGGCTCGAGCGCGTTCTCCTTCACCGCCTGGTGCTTCGGACCCAGGTAGATCGGCTGGATCTTGGCGACGCTCTCCCCGAAGATCTTGCCGGTCGGCGCGTTGCTGAAGTACTCGTTGGTGTAGCCGAGGAAGGCCTCGTTCTTCAGCGCCTCCAGGTTGGTGGGCAGCGGGCCCTTGAGCTTGAAGGCCTCCACCTGGCTCTTGGCGTTGGTCAGGTACTCGGCGAGCTTCGCCGCCTCCGTCGGGTACTTGCTCTGCGCCGGAACCGCGAGCCACGAACCGCCCCAGTTACCGCCGCCACCCGGCACGGCCGCGACATCCCACTTGCCCTTGTTGGCGGGACCGGAGTTGTCCGCCACGATGCCGAGCATCCACGACGGGCAGAAGGTGGCCGCGAAGGTGCCCTGCTTGAAGCCACCCGACCACTCCGGCGACCAGGTCGACGCCTTGGCGGAGATGTCCGCCATCGACGTGGCAGTCTCCCAGGCGTTCTTCACCGCGGGGCTGGTGTCCGCGATGATGTTGTCTTCCTTGTCGTAGAACAGGTCACCGTTGCCCTGGAAGAGCACACCGTTGGAGACGGCGGTGATCGAGTCGATGAACGCCTTGCCGCCGCTGCCCTGCTTGTACTTCAGACCGGCGTCGTGGAAGCCCTTCCAGTCCGGCCAGAGCGCCGACACCTGGTCGCGCTCGGTGGGCAGGCCGGCCGCCTGGAACAGGTCCTTGCGGTAGCAGACGGCGAGGCTGCCGACGTCGGTCGGCAGGCCGATCAACCGGCCGTCCTGTGCCTTGCCCAGCTCCCACTTCCAGGGCAGGTATTCCTTCGAGTGGTCCGCGACCAGCGGGCTGAGGTCGGCCCAGTTGCGCGGGTTGGGCTTGAACTCGTTGAGGATGCCCTCTTCCAGGGCGGTGACGTCCGCCGCGCCCTTGCCGGTGGCCAGGTAGCGGACCAGCTTCGGCCGGTACTCACCGAGCTGCGCGGTCTTGCGCAGCTCGACCTTGATGCCGGTGTCCTTCTCGTACTGCTTGACGAGCTCGTCGTAGCCCATCTCGCCGAAGGTGTCGACGACCAGCTTGGCCGGCTTCTCGCCGGCTGCCGGCTTCTCGTCGTCTTTGCCGCAGGCCGCGAGACCGCCGATTGCGGTGATCGCGGCCAGGGCAGCGGCCGCTAGGCGGGTACGCCGCGTGGTGACACTCATGCGCTGACCCCTCATTTCCGGTGGTGAGGCTGGATGGGTGTGGTGGGGGGTGCCCGTCGCGCCAGGCCGGGGTCCGTGAGTGAGCCACGCCACCTCCGGGAGCGCTCCCATGAGATTGCCGCCGGGTAACGGGAGTGTCAATAGGGCGATGGGAGCGTTCCCAGATCGTTACCGCTGATCACTCGGGCAACAGGCGCCCCAGCGGCACCGTCCGGCAGGGCGGCTCAGCAGAACGGGAGCGCTGCTCAGCAGAAGCGGCGTAGGAGGGTGGTCGCCCGGTCCGGGTCGAAGCCGGACGGATCGAAGGCGGAACCCGCCCAGTCGCGCAGCATCGCGTGACGAGGGTTGACCAGGTCCCCCGCGCCGGTCTCGTCGTCCAGGGCCTCCAGTAGCGCCTGGTAGCCCAACGGCCCGCCGATACCCTCCGGCGGGCAGGCCCGCTCGCCGGCCAGACAGACCGGGTACCGCTCGTCGGGGTCGGCGGTCAGCGCGTCCTCCACGACCAGGTCATGCTCCCACCAGTCGCCGAAGTCGTATGTGTAGGAGAACCGGCTGCCCTTGCCGAGCACCGCGTCGAGCCGCACGTCCAACTCGTCGCGCAGCGCCAACTCGCCGTCCGGGTCGGGCTCGCCGTACTGCATCGCGTCGATCTCGAACGAGTGCAGGTGGCAGTCCCGCCAACCCATCGCGTGCTGCACCACCCGGTGCAGCCGGTCCAGCGTGTAGCCGGCCGGCACGAGCACCCGGCGCCACACCGGCGGGCGGGTCCCGGCGAGGGACATCTTCAGCTGGAAGATCTGACGCGGCATGCTGTCCTGTCCTCCCGCGGCTTAGGCTGCGAGCATGATCTGCCGAGCGTGCCGGGCCCGGCGACACGACGACTGCCCGGGCCGGAACTGGTGCGACTGCCAGCACCGTACCGCCGAACCCACCCCTCCGGTCACCGGTCCGGCCGGCGAATGACCGTCGGAATTCCGATCCGACGGCTCTGGCCCGAACCGTCGACGCAGCCCCTCGACGACACCGAGCTGACTGCCCTCTACGGCCGCGCCGACCAGCCCCGACTGCGGGTGAACTTCGTGACCAGCCTGGACGGCGCGGTCAGCGTGGACGGCTACTCCGCCGGGCTCTCCGGCGAGCCGGACAAACGGGTGTTCGGCCTGCTGCGGATGGCCTGCGACGCCCTGGTGGTGGCCGCCGGCACGCTGCGTCACGAGGGGTACCGGGCGGTCCGCCTCGACGAACGCCGCCGCGCCTGGCGCCGCGCCAACGGACTGGCCGAGTACCCCACGCTGGTGGTCGTCTCCGGTTCGCTCGACCTGGACCCGGCGCAGGCCGCCTTCGCCGACGCGCCGACCCGACCGCTCGTGCTCACCCACGCCGCCGCCGAGCCGCCACCCGGCCTGACCGACGTGGCCGACCTGCTGCGCTGCGGCACCGACCGGGTCGACCTGGCCGCCGGCCTCGCCGAACTGCACCGACGCGGGCTCACCCAACTGCTCTGCGAGGGCGGCCCGCACCTGTTCGGCGCGCTCACCGCCGCCGACCTGGTCGACGAGCTGTGCCTGACCATCGCACCGCTGCTCGCCGGCCCCGGCCCCGGCCGGATCACCGCCGGCGACACCGCGCCGCACCGACACCTGCCGTTGCGCCACGTGCTCGCCGCCGACGACGGCGTCCTCCTGCTCCGCCACGCCCGCCAGTAACCCGCCGTCGTCCGGCCACATACCCACCGTCGTCAGTGTGACGGCGCATGGTGTCGTCCGCCGCGTCGCGTGGCGACCTGTCGTACTCCTCGGGCAGGATGCACGTCATGCGCGCTGACCGTGATGCCCGAGCGACAGGGGTCGCCCGATGACCGACGCCGACCTCGACAGTCCTGGCGAGGCGGTTGGGCGGGTGTTGGGCACCGCCGACGCCACCCCGTTGCAGTTCTGGACGGCAGTGGCGCCCGGCAGTTATCTCCAGCTCGACGACGTGGTGGTCACCCGGCGCGAGCTGCCCGACCGGGAGCCGGTGACGATCGCCGGCGTGGTCACCCAGGTCCGCGCCCGGCACGAGGGCGCCCAGTTCGACTCCGACGTGTTCGCCATCGCCGACGGCACACTGCCCGCGATGGTGCAGGAGGCGGCCGAGGTCACCACCACCCGGGTCGATCCGGAGTTGTACGTGCCGCCGACCCCGGGCGCGGTGGTGCACCGGGCCGAGGGCGACGCCCGGGCGCGGGCGCTGCACTTCGACCGGATGGAGCGGCGCATCCCGATGGGGATGGGTCGCGACGGCGTCCCGGTCTATCTCAACGCCGACTTCCTCGACGGCAGCCGGGGCGCGCACGTCTCCATCTCCGGCATCTCCGGAGTGGCCACCAAGACCAGCTTCGCGACGTTCCTGCTCTACTCGGTCTTCCGCTCCGGAGTGCTCGGCGGCGACGCGGTGAACGCCAAGGCGCTGATCTTCAACGTCAAGGGCGAGGACCTGCTCTTCCTCGACCACCCGAACACCCGCCTGGACGAGCCCACCCGTGCGGCGTACGCGAAGCTCGGGTTGAGTGCCGGCGCGTTCCCCGACGTGCGGGTGTACGCCCCGCCCCGGGTCGGCGACGCGGCCGGCACGCCGGACGTGAGCAGCCGGCTCACCGGCGTCGACAGCTTCTACTGGACGCTGAGCGAGTTCTGCTCCGACCGCCTGCTGCCGTACGTGTTCGCCGACGCTGACGACGAGCGTCAGCAGTACACGATGGTGGTCCACTCGGTGGCCGCGCACCTGGCCCGCTACGCCCAGCCGGCCGACGGTGGGGTGAGCATCGACGGCGTGCGGCTCGGCTCCTACGGCGACCTGGTCGACCACATCGTCGACCAGCTCAACGACGACGAGACCCGCTCCGACTGGGCGGGCAGCGCGGTGGGTCTGGGCACCGTCAACGCGTTCGCCCGCCGGTTGATCGGCAGCAAGAAGGACCTGGCCCGGCTGATCCGTGGCGACCTGGCCACCCGCCGCCCCCACTCGATCAACACCAGCGAGTCGGCGCAGGTGACAGTGGTCGACCTGCACAACCTTCCCGATCGCGCGCAGCGGTTCGTGGTCGGTGTGACGCTGAAGAGCGAGTTCGAGCGCAAGGAGAAGTCCGGCACCGCCAAGCCACTGCTCTTCGTCGTCCTCGACGAGCTCAACAAGTACGCCCCCAGGGAGGGCTCCTCCCCCATCAAGGAGGTGCTGCTCGACATCGCCGAGCGGGGCCGCTCGCTCGGGGTGATCCTGATCGGCGCGCAGCAGACGGCGAGCGAGGTGGAGCGGCGGATCGTCACCAACTCGGCGATCCGGGTGGTCGGGCGGCTCGATCCGGCCGAGGCGTCCCGTCCGGAGTACGGTTTCCTGCCGCCCGCGCAGCGACAGCGGGCGTTGCTGGCCAAGCCGGGCACCATGTTCGTCAACCAGCCGGACATCCCGGTGCCGCTCTGCCTGGAGTTCCCGTTCCCGGCCTGGGCCACCCGGGTCTCCGAGGCGGGCCGGGCACCATCGGAGACGCTGCGCTCGATCACCCAGTCCGCCGACCCGTTCGCCGTGGTGGGCTCCGGCGGCGGCAGCACCGACGACGACATCCCGTTCTAGCTAAGGGCCAGCACAGCCATGAAGATCCTGCACACCTCCGACTGGCACGTGGGAAAGGTGCTCAAGGGGCAGTCCCGGTCCGACGAGCACAAGGCCGTGCTGGCCGGGGTGATCGAGATCGCCCGTGCCGAGCAGCCGGATCTGGTGATCGTCGCCGGTGACCTGTACGACACCGCCGCGCCCAGCTCGGAGGCGACCCGCCTGGTCACCCGGGCGTTGACGGCGCTTCGGCGGACCGGCGCGGACGTGGTGGCGATCGGTGGCAACCACGACAACGGGCCGGCGTTGGACGCGCTGCGCCCGTGGGCCGATGCCGCCGGCATCACGCTGCGCGGCGGGGTGCGGGAAAATCCGGACGAGCACATCATCGACGGCACCACCGCCGGTGGCGAGCGGTGGCGGCTGGCCGCGTTGCCGTTCCTGTCCCAGCGGTACGCGGTGCGCGCGTTGGAGATGTACGAGCTGACCGCCGCGGAGACCAACCAGACGTACGCCGACCACCTGGGCCGGGTGCTGGGGCGACTGACCGAGGGGTTCACCGAACCGGACCGGGTGCACCTGGTCACCGCGCACCTGACGGTGACCGGCGCGGCCACCGGTGGCGGCGAGCGCGACGCGCACACCGTGTTGGGTTACGCCGTGCCGGCCACCGTCTTCCCGGCCACCGCGCACTACGTGGCGCTTGGTCACCTGCACCGGGCGCAGCGGGTCGCCGGCCCCTGTCCGGTGCGGTACAGCGGCAGCCCGCTCGCTGTCGACTTCGGTGAGCAGGAGAACATCCCCTCGGTGACGATGGTCGAGGTGACGGCCAGCACCGCCGCCCGGGTGCGGGAGGTGCCGGTGACGGCGGCGAGCGCGCTGCGGACGGTGCGGGGCACCCTGGCCCAGCTCGCCGAAATCGAGGCACCGGACGCGTGGCTGCGGGTGTATGTGCGGGAGCAGCCCCGCGCCGGCCTGCGCGAGGAGGTTCAGGAGCTGCTCCCCCGGGCCCTGGAGATCCGGATCGACCCGGAGCTGTTGGCCGCGCCGGGCAGTGGCGCGCGCATCGCCCAGCGTTCGGGGCGGTCGCCCCGGGAGTTGTTCGCCGACTACCTGGACAGCCGGGGCCACGCCGACGAGGGTGTCCGGGAGCTCTTCGACGAGCTTTTCGAGGAGGTCGATCACTGATGCGCCCGATGCGGTTGGACATGGCCGGGTTCACTGTCTTCCGGGACGAGACCACAGTCGACTTCACCGACGCCGACTTCTTCGCGTTGATCGGCCCGACCGGTTCGGGTAAGTCCACGGTGCTGGACGCGATCTGCTTCGCCCTGTATGGCATGGTGCCCCGCTGGGGTGGGGCCCGGGGGCTGGCGAACGCGCTCGCGCCGTCGGCGACCGAGGCGCGGGTGCGGTTGGTCTTCGAGTCCGGCGGTGCCCGGTACGTGGCGACCCGGGTGGTCCGCCGGGACGGCCGGGGCAACGTGAAGACCGCGAACGCCGGGTTGCAGCTGATGCCGGCCGGCTTCGACGTGACCAAACTGGACACCGGTCTGAGCCCGGACGATCTCGGCGAGGTGGTGGCCGGCACCCCCGCCGAGATGGAGCAGGCGGTGCTGGAGGCGGTTGGGCTGCCGTACGAGCAGTTCACCAGCTGTGTGGTGCTGCCGCAGGGGCAGTTCGCCGATTTCCTGCACGCCAAGCCGGCGACCCGGCAACAGATCCTGGTCAACCTGTTGGGCCTCGGCGTCTACGAGGACGTGCAGAAGAAGGCGACGGCGCGTGCCGCGCAGGCGGAGGCCCGGCTGGAGGCGGTCGACCAGGTGCTCGCCGGGTTGACCGGGGTGGACGACGAGGCGTTGGCCGAGGTTGACGCCCGGGTCGACCGGATGGCCGAGCTGGCGGCCGCGGTGGCCGAGGCGGTGCCGGAGTTGGCGGCGGCCCGGGTCACCGCACGGGAGGCGGCGGCGGCGCTGACCGCCCTGGACGACGAGCTGACGGTGCTGACCGGAGTGCGGGCGCCGGGTGGGGTGACCGCTGTCGCGCGCGCGGTCACCGCGGCGCGGGCGGAGGCCGAGTCGGCGGTGACCGGGGTGTCGCTGGCCGAGGAGCGGGAGGAGAAGCTGCGCGGCGAGCTGGCCGGCGCCGGTGACGAGAGCGCGCTGCGACTGCTGCTGCGGGCGTACGACGATCGGGATCGGCTCTCCGACGAGGCCGACACGGTCCGCGCGGCGGTGCGCACGGCGAACGATGAGCACGCGGCCGCGGTGGCGGCCCTGGCTGCCGCCCGCGGGGTCGCCGAACGGGCCGAGGCCGAGTTGGAGGCGGCCTTCCGGGCGCACGAGGAGGCGAAGGCCACCGACCTGGCGGTGAGCCTGCGGGTGCATCTGCACGCCGGCGCGGCGTGCCCGGTGTGTGAGCAGCCGGTGGCCGAGGTGCCGGCGGTGCCGGCCGATTCGGCGGTGGCGGCCGCGACGGCGGCCGGCAAGGCGGCGCGGGCCGCGACCAAGGCCGCGCAGGCGACGGTGCAGCAGCGGGACGCGGCGGCGCGTGAGCTGGAGCGGCTGCTGGTGCAGGCGCGGGCCCGGCAGGAGCAGTTGGAGGCCCGGCTGGCCGAGCTGGACGGGCAGCTCTCCGGGGAGGCCGAGCCGGCCGCGCTGCGCCGGGAGTTGGCTGAGCACGCCCGGTTGCGGCGCGCGCTGGAGGAGGCGGCGACGGCGGTCCGGGCCGGCCGCGAGACCGCTCGCCAGGCCCGGGCCGGGGTGGATGCCGCCGAGGAGCGGCTGCGGGCGGCGTGGCGGGCCTTCGACTCCGCTCGGGACGGGTTGGCCCGGTTCGGCCCGCCGGCTACCGACCGGGATGATGTGGCCGCCGCGTGGGCGACGCTGACCGACTGGGCGACCAGCGAGGCGGACCGCCGCCGCGCCGACCGGGCCGGTCGGGCCGCCGCCGTGGCGGCGGCCGAGTCGGTGGCCGACGGGGTGCAGCGGGCCATCGCGGCCATCTTCGCCGCCGCCGACGTGCCGGTCGGGGACGACCCGGTGCACGCGGCGACGGTGGCGGTGGAGCGGGCCGAAGCCGACCGGCGGCGGCTGCACGAGCGTCGCGAGCAGGCCGGTGCGTTGCGCGAGCAGCGGGCGGGGCACGAGCGGGAGGCGCAGGTGGCGCGCGCGCTCGCCGGGCACCTGCGGGCCAACAACTTCGAGCGGTGGTTGCTGGCCGAGGCGTTGGATCTGCTTGTCGACGGTGCGTCGGGGATTCTGCGGGAGTTGTCCTCCGGGCAGTACGAGTTGGTGCACGACAAGGGCGAGTTCGTCGTGGTCGACCATCACGACGCGGGGCTGCGTCGGGGTGTGCGCACCCTTTCCGGCGGTGAGACGTTCCAGGCGTCGCTGGCGCTGGCGTTGGCGCTCTCCGAGCAGTTGGCCGGGATGTCCACCACGGCGGCGAGCCTGGAGTCGATCGTCCTGGACGAGGGTTTCGGCACGCTCGACGCCGCCACCCTGGACACGGTGGCGGCGACCCTGGAAAACCTGGCGGCCCGGGGCGATCGGATGGTCGGCGTGGTCACCCACGTGCCGGCGTTGGCCGAGCGGATCCCGGTCCGCTTCGAGGTGCGCAAGGACGCCCGCTCCGCGCGCGTGGAGCGGACGGGCCGGTGAACGCGAGGAGTGCAGCGCAGCGGAGCCCCGCAGTCGCGAACGAAGGGCCAGCTCGGTGAGTGACGCCGCGTTCTTCGTGGATTCGTGGGATCCGGCGTACGGGGCGTCGTTCGAGGCGTCCGCCTCCGGGCCGGCCGCGCCGAGCAGCGCCCAGGTCGACGCGGATGTGGAGTTGCCCGCCGTGGACTGGCGGGCGATCGGGGTACGCGCCGGGGTGCGGGCACCGGACGTGGTGTTGCTGGTCGACGGGGTTCGCCGGATCGACGCGAGCATCTGGACGGCCGAGACCGACGGCGGATCGTTCCCCGGGTTGGCCGCCTCGTACGCGGCCGGGGTGGTCCGCTGTGACCTGGGCCGGGGTGCGGCGCAGCTGGCGGGCACCCGGGTCGGTCGGGGTCTGTTCACGGCGAGCCCGTCGGCGCAGGATGTGGTGGCGGGCGCGATCCGTTACCCGGTGCACCGGGTGGGTGGCACCGGTGAGTTGGCGAAGCTGCCGGCCGCCGTGCAGGGTCCGCTGACCGCGTTGGAGGTGGCGGTGTCCGACTCGGCCCGGGTCGACGGTGACCTGTTGGTGGTGGACGGCCCGTTGCGCAGTCGTCGGCAGTTGCCGCGCACCCTGGGCTACATCAAGACGCAGCACAGTCAGTACCTGGATGCCCGGTTGACCGCCGTGGTGACCGGGATGGCGTCGGGTGAGCGGTCGCCGGTGTTCCGGCTCGGCACCGCCTGGGGTGGTTGGTCGTGGTATTTGCGGCTGCCGGTGGCGATCGGTGCGCCGTGGGCGGGCATCGTGCGGGTGGAGTGCTCCGCCGATCTGCCGGTCGAGGCGGCGATCGAGCTGGCCGACCTGTCGCTGGTCACGCTGCCACGCTTCGCGTCCACCCCGTACAAGGATCCTCGTGCCCCGCAGAACCTGATCCCGATCGCTGGCCTGGAGCGTCGACTGCGGGCCCTGCTCGGTGATTCCCGGCTGCTGCACCGCGCGTTGACCGCAGCGGCCCGCGCCGCCCGTTGAACGCGGATACTGGTTCCGGTGGGGCGTAAACGGGCGGGTGACCGGGTGGTCGAGCAGGTGGACACCGGGCTGGCGGAGCTGGTGCCGGATCCGGATCGGGCCGGCTCGTGGACGCTGCTGTTGGACGGGGCGCCGCAGTCGCACGTCGACCTGACCGACCCCACTCACCTGGAGTTCGAGTACGTGCGTCGGCTGGCTGCCGCCGTGGATCTGATCGCGCCGTCCGGTGCGCCGCTGCGGGTGCTGCATCTGGGTGGTGGCGCCCTGACCCTGCCCCGGTACGTCTCCGCCACCCGTCCCGGGTCGACCCAGCGGGTGTCCGAGGTGGACGGCGCGCTGGTGGAGTTGGTTCGTCGGGCATTGCCGTGGCCGTCCGACCCTCGGTTGCGGGTTCGGGTGGAGGACGCCCGGGCGGTGCTGGCGTCCACTCGGGAGGCCAGTTACGACGTGGTGGTCGCCGACGTGTTCGCCGGTGCGCGTACCCCGGCCCACCTCACGTCGGTGGAATACGCGGCCGAGGTGGCCCGGGTGCTGCGTCCCGCCGGTTGGTACCTGGCGAACCTGGCCGACGGCCCGCCGCTGCGGCACGCCCGTGGGCAGGTCGCCACTGTCCGGTCGGTGCTGCCGCAGGCGTGTCTGGTCGGGGACGCGGCGGTGTTGCGCGGGCGTCGGTACGGAAATTTGGTGCTGGTCGCGGGGCGGTCCACCCCGCCGGTGCCGGAGCTGACCAGACGCGCCGCCGGCGACTGGTTTCCCGGCCGGGTGGTGGCCGGCGACGAACTGGACCGCTTCGCCAGTGGCGCGCAGGTCGTGCGGGACGCCGACGCGACGGGCTCCGATCCGCCACCGCCGGGACTGTTCTCGGTACGCCGCTGATCGTCCACTGATCGGCGGCGCAGAAGTTTTTTTCGCCGTTTGTTGATCCGTTGGGGCTGGTGCTGCGTACCACCGGGCGGCCCGCTTCGTGGGCCGGCGTTGGTCACGGAGATCCCGGAGGTCTGCATGCACGCGGTGGCGGCCGGTTGGCATGGCGACGCGGTACGCGCTGACTGGTTGTCGGCTCGACCCTCGTCACGGTCAACGTCGTCTGCCCGGGGGGTCGACGCACGCGCGACGCCTCGCCAGAATGGTCCGGTGACGCCGCGACCGGCGCCCGGGCGCCATCAGGCGACGTCAACCGAGGCCAGCCACTCCGACCAGTTGATCCGTCAGCTCTACGCCGAGCATGCCGGTCCGTTGCTGATGTTCGTCATGCGCCTCACCGGGGGGGACCGGCAGCGCGCGGAGGACATCGTCCAGGAGACGCTGCTGCGGGCCTGGCGCAACGCGCACCGCCTGGGCACTCAGGGGCAGGGATCGTTGCGGCCGTGGTTGGTCACGGTGGCCCGCCGCATCGCCATCGACGAGCACCGCAGCCAGGAGGCCCGGCCGCCGGAGACGTACGACCGGGACCTGACCGCGTTCGCCGAGGCGGACAGCACCGACCGGGTGCTGCGCACCATGACGGTGGCGGACGCGCTGCGTACGCTGAGTCAGTCGCACCGGGAGATTCTGATCTCGACGTACTTCCGGGGGCGGACGGTGCCGGAGGCCGCGGAGGAGTTGGGCCTGCCGCTGGGCACCGCCAAGTCGAGGGTCTACTACGCGCTGCGCGCGCTGCGCACGGCTCTGCAGGAGCGGGGGGTGACAGAATGAGCCGGCCGGACCACATGGATGTCGCGGCGTACGCGCTCGGTGTGCTCGACGAGCAGGACACTGAGCGGTTCGAGGAGCATCTCGCCACCTGCTGGGCGTGCGCGGCCGAGTTGGAGACGATGGTGCCGGTGGTCGGGTTGCTCTCCGACATCGACGGCGAGACGATGATGGCGCTGGAGCAGACGGCGACGGACCCGGCCCTGCTGGATCGGACGCTCGGCGCGGTCCGGGCCGACCGGCGGCGTACCCGGTTTCGTCAGATGCTCGCGACGGCCGCCGCGGTGGTGGTCTTCGGCGGTTTGAGCGGGTACGGCTTCGTCAGCGTGACCGGCAACGAGCAGCCGCCGGGGGTGCTCGCCGAGTCGACGCCGAGCGCGCCCAACGACCCGCCGACGAGTGTGCCGACAGCCGCGCCGAGCGGCCCGGGTGTGGGCGGCACCGAGGTGGAGGGCGACCAGGTCGAGGCGACCGATCCGACCACCGGTGTGCAGACCACCATGTTCCTGGTGACCAAGGACTACGGCACCCGGATCAATTTCAGCCTGCGGAAGCTGCCCGGCCCGCGCATCTGTCGGCTGGTGGTGGTGCGCAAGAACGGCAGCACCGAGGTCATCTCCAGTTGGTCGGTGCCGGATGGCGGTTATGGCACCAACACCCGACCGCAGGGTCTGGAGTTGAGTGCCTCGACGTCGGCGCTGCCGGCTGACATCAAGCAGCTCCAGGTGCAGTCGGTGGATGCCGACGGGGTGGCGAGCACGCTGGTCACCGTACCTTTGTAAGCGCTCCTACCGCATCGGCGTCGGTCATTGTGACAATGGCCGGCGCCGATCTGTTGTTGCGTGAACTGTCCTCTCGCCGGGGCGTACGCGTCGCGGGCGGAAACGGTTCAATCGGTTCACGTGAAATTGACCACTGTTACTCCTTCAACCTTGACAGCCTGCCGGCCGTACCAATGGGTGAACTGTCAAGAATGAGGAGGGCACGTGGCACAGATGAAGCGGACCGTCATCGTCGCGAGCGCGATGGTCGCACTAACGGCCTGCGCTCCCGCGGGTTACGACGGGGCGAACTCGAGCGCGGCCGAGCCGGTCGCCGTCGCCGCGGCCGAGCCCACCGCGACGGTTGAGCCTGAGGTTTCGGCGTCCGCGGAGGCGCCGGCCGCCGACGCCCCGCCCGCCGACGTCGACCTGACCGAGAAGCTGGTCGGTAAGAGTGTCGCCCGGATGGGCAAGGTGGTCACCGACCAGGACGGCTGGATCCTGTACCGCTTCGACAAGGACACCGCCGACCCGCCGTCGTCGAACTGTGTCGACAAGTGCGCCGAGGTGTGGCCCCCGGCACTGACCGACGGCAACCCGGAGCTCACCGGCGTCTCCGACGACAAGGTCAGCAGCGTGACCCGGCAGGACGGCACCCGTCAGCTCACCGTCGGCGGCTGGCCGGTCTACCGCTACATCGGTGACAAGAAGCCCGGCCAGTGGAAGGGCCAGGCTGTCGGTGGCACCTGGTTCGTGGTCCAGCCGGACGGCAAGAAGAACCTGAGCTGCCTGCCCAAGGGCACCCCGAAGGCGGTCGCACCGCCGTCGGACAGCGGCTCGGACGACGCCGGCGGTTCGGGCTACTCGTACTGAGCCCGATCGCCCGCGAGGGCACGGTGGTCGGTCGTCGCCGGGGAGGGCGCGGCCGGCCACCGTCGTGTCCGGGGTGGGTCAGGCCCGTTCCCACGGGCTCGGCACCGGGAAGTACGTCTCCAGGAACGGGACGAGCAGCGCCATCTGCGCGTCGAGGTCCTCCTCGACGGAGAACGCGTCGTTCAGGCAGAACACCTGCCGATCCCGACGGGCGAGCAGGTGCGCCAACCGGGCTGGTGTGTCCGGGTGGGACAGTTCGGCGATGGTGTACCGCAGGTCCCCCGGTGCCGCCCGACCGGTGTGGAACGCGTAGTAGTGGTGCAGCGACGAGGCGACCGACAGGTCGTCCATGCTGCGGAACTGACTGGCCGCGGTCCGCCCGTACTGCTGCGGGAACGTCTGCTCGATCTCCTGGAGCACGCTACGCCGCAGCGCGTGCGGCATGTGTTTCATCTTCTGGGTCAGCACGGTGCCGAACCGCTCCGCGATCAACGCCCGGTTGTTCTTCCCGGCCGCCGACGACGGGATGTCCCCGGCTCTGGATGGACCCGGCGGCACCAGCGCCGGCGAGGGGAAGAACCGCGAGATGCCGTTGGCCAGGAAGAAGTCCTGCGGCAGCACCTCGGTGCCGAGGAAGACGTCGTCGTTGAAGTACAGGAAGTGTTCGGAGAGCCCGTCGATGTGGTGCAGTTGACTCTCGATGGCGTGCGAGTTGTACGTCGGCAGCACCGTCGGGTCGGTGAAGATCTCCCGGTGGCTGACCACCCGCAGCCCGCTGGCGGACGGGTCCAGCCACGCCGGCACCTGGTCGTCGGTCACCAGGTAGACGTGGCGTACCCACGGCGCGAAGAGGTGCAGCGACCGGAGCGAGTAGCGCAGCTCGTCGCGGCTGAGGAAGCGGGCCGCGCTCGCCGCCTCCGCGTGGTACGGCACCCCGGCCACCTCGGCCCGTCGGCGTAGCCAGGCCGGGTCGGTGCCGTCGACCCAGGTGTAGACCACGTCGACCGGGAACTGCACGTCGTCGGGTCGGGGCGCGGCGAACTCCGGACGGGTCCAGGCGGTCGCGGGCGCGGAGGCGGACGCCAAACCGGTGAACCGCGATTCCGGTACGAGGACCAGCGGCGCCGCCACCGTCACCTCCTCGGCGACCGGGTTGCGCCGAGGCGCGACGAGGGTGTCGCCCTCCCGGGTCCAGAACTCGACGTCGCACCCGTACTCCTGCCCCAGCACCAGCCGGCGACGCGGATCGGTCCAGTACCAGGTCAGTCGGAGCACCGGGGCGTTCGCCAGGTGATCCCAGGTCTTCGTCTCGAACCCGGCAGCCGGTTGCCCGGTGCTGCCCGGCACCGAGACGTAGCCGGGGACCCGACCGCAGGCCGCGGCGAGCGCGGCACACGCCTGCGCGCGGTACGTGGCCTCGACAGCCACCACCGAGGAGCGGTGGGACTCCCCCCGCACCCGGAAATGGGGTACGCCGGCCTCGTCGAGCGCCGCCGTCACCGTCTGCAGATTCTCCAACCGGACCCGCAGGGGCGTGACTGCCGCGCCGGTCCGGGCCACCCGGGGCCCCCGGTCGGCGGTGACGACCAGCCGGTCCGCGCCGGCCAGCAACTCCGGCTGGCGGCGGGCCAGCCGCTCGCCCCGCCGCTCGGAGAGGTTGCCGTCCCGGGCGGCCCGGGCAACCCACTGCTTCAGCTGGT
The DNA here is from genome assembly GCF_003857055.1 of Micromonospora inaquosa. Lineage (GTDB taxonomy): Bacteria > Actinomycetota > Actinomycetes > Mycobacteriales > Micromonosporaceae > Micromonospora > Micromonospora inaquosa. Next base: position 90,153 of record NZ_QGSZ01000203.1, read on the forward strand.
GCCGGGCCCGGGGGCTCACCTTCGTCGCGATGGCGCGGCGGGTCTGCGGGCTCAACACCCGGCGGTACACCTCCACCAGCCCGGAGGGTTCGGCCAGTGCCCGGGGCGGCTCGCCCGGGGTGGGCGTCGGTCCGGTCACTGTTGCGGGCCCGGCAGCGCCGCGATGGCCGCCGCCACCCGCTGCGAGTTGTTCTGGTCCTGGACTGCGAAGAAGTCGGCCGCCCGGCGCGAGTACTCCTCCTCGCGGACGCACCCGCTCTCCAGGTAGCTCAGGATCGCCTTCACGGTCTCCTCCGCGGTCTCACACACCGGGCCGAACCCGTGCTCCTTGTGCTCGAAGTAGCCCTTACGGTAGCCCCCGATCGAGAAGTACTCCTCCTTGTCGAAGTGCGCGTAGATCAAGGGCGTGCCGAGGTACGCGACATCGAAAGCAGTGGACGAGTAGTCGGTGATGAACAGGTCACACTGCCGCAGGGCGTCCTGGACGCTGCGCTGCGTCTGGTCCACCACCGCGAAGGCGGGGTCCGCCGGCACCATCGCCGTCGAGACACTGCGCATCTCGTAGTGCGGCAGGAACTCCAGGGTGTAGCCGTGCCGCCGCAGGCTGAGCCGCAACTCCTCGCTACCGAACAACTCGCTCAGGAAGAGTGCGTACCCGGAGGTGTCGAACGGGAACCGGGGGCGCAGCGACGGGTTGTAGGACGGGCTGACCAGGTAGCTGCGCCAGGTGGGCATCAGCAGAATTCGCCGCCCACCCCGGTCCGGAACCAGTGCGTCGAAGCGCGGGAAGCCCAGCCGCTGGGCCGCGTCGCCGTAGTCGAACTGCTTCGACACGTACTCGGCCTCCTGACCGGCTGCCGCGACGAAGAGGTCGACGCCGGTCTTGGCCCGGTGCAACCCGCCGCTGACGTCCTTGTCCGTGACGCCGTGCTGGAGGAAGACGCGGGCTGGGCCGATCCGCCAGTTGAGGTGCTTCAGGTACTGCCCGCGCTCCCAGGTGGACGGCAGCATGTACGAGTCGATGTCGTACGAGTTGATCAACTTGGTGGCATGGAGCATGAGGAACTTGTGCCGGAACGAGTCGTACTTGACGACGTTGCCGAGCCCACTCAGCCGCTCCCGGTCCGGGCTGTCGCTGGCGATCACGTAATAGGCATTCCGTCGGCGCTCGACCTTACGGAGGTGCCGGAACAGGTGCCAGGAGTTGTCCTGTGCGGTGTCCTTACGCTCCCCGACAAGCCAGACGTCGCGCCCGCGCATGAACGGCTCGGTGAGCAGACGCAGCAGGCGTTGCTTCCAGAAGGGTCGGCGGGACACGACGTGTCGCAGGTCCTTGCGCACCAGCATCCGGTGCCAGCGGCGGCGACCTTCGGCGCCGCTGGCGCGCTGTACGAGCAGTGTGGCGTTCTCCCGACCGGCGAAGCCCGGCAGGATGCGGGTGTCCCCGGAGCGCTTCATCGGGGCGTCGCGCAGGTATGCCGCGCTGATCAGACATTGCCGGGACGCCTGCCCGGTCTCGGTCAGGAAGACCAGCCGCAGCAGGTGGTTTCCGGTGCGCAACTGCGCGACGGGCACCTCGGCCGCAAAACCGGACCATTCCCTGCTGTCGTCGGCGGACTTCAGATCGCTGCGCCGCTCCAGCGTGGCGGGCACGGTCAGCTTGCCGCCCCGCAGCCGCAACGCCAGCGGAGTACGGATCGGCCGGTGCATGGGCAGCCCGTTGATCTGCACGTGCCCGGACACCTTCAGGGCTTCCCCGGACTCGGTCAGCCGCACCTGCTCCAGCCGTACGGAGACAGCGCTCACCCGGGTCAGCGGAAGCAGGGCAGGCGTCACCGGGTAGTCGAGGTGCAGCTCGCCACCGCAGGCGACGACACCGTGCACCCGCTCCCACGGACGCGCGAACAGGTCGAAGTCATACGACTTGAAGGCGAGGTAGGCGACGCGGTGCCGGGTGTCGGCGGTCCAACGGGCGATGAAGGCCGCGTCGATGTCCTGGTAGATCTGGGTGCATTTCTCGAAGATCCGCCACAGCGCGGCGTCGTCGAAGAGGGTGTGCGCCCTCATCGCGAAGCCCTGGTAGCTGCGCACCAGGAAGCGTTCCAGCACCTCCCGGCGGAACACGTCCAGCTCGGGCCGCAGGTTGGCGAGTGTTTCGCACAGTTCCAGGTGATCCCAGTAGTTCTGCTCCCGGATGAACAGGTTGTCCATGATGGAGCTGCCGGACTCCCGGCGACGGTAGTTGTAGACGACGCTGTCCACCAGTGCGATGCGCTCGGCCTTGAGCAGCATCGGGATGGCCAGGAAGGCGTCCTCGAAGTGGACGCCCTCGCGGAACCGCAGGCCGTGCTGACGCAGCTGGGCCAGGTCGTACAGCTTGTGGCACGGGCCCGCGTCGAAGATCAGCTCCGGTGCGTCGACGACGCTCTCCAGCAGCCGATCGCCCTTGCCGAATGGCTTCTTCCAGAGGAAGGCGGTCCGCTTCGGGAAGGTGTCCATGTCGCCGATGGAGATGCTCGCCTTGTTGGCGACGATCGCGGTGAGCAGCACCTCGATGGCTCGCGGCGGCAGCAGGTCGTCGGAGTCGACGAACGCCACGTACGGGGTGTCGGCCAGGTCGAGGGCGAGGTTGCGGGCCGCCCCCGGTCCGCTGTTGCGCTGTTGCAGGGCGGTCACGTTCGGGTGTTCCGCCGCGAACTGCTTGGCCAGCAGGTCGGAGCCGTCGGTGCTGCCGTCGTCGACCAGGATGACGTGACACTGGGAGAAGACGGTCTGCGCCGCGATCGACTGGAGTGTCTCGGGCAGGTAGTCCTCGACGTTGTAGACCGGAACGATGATCGTGACCTGCGGGGCGGGGTCTACCACTCTGGACTCCACGGGAAAGGGTGCGGGAAACGCGGGGCAAACATCGGCTGGCAGGGCTGCTGCGGGTTCACGGTTGGCGCCGCAGCAGCTCGGCGTTGAAATCGGTGACCGTGTTGAGCATGTTGTTGGGCATGGTGGGCGCGTCGATCGGGGCGCCCCGACGGGCGTCCTGCACCGGCCGGTACGACCGCCGCCACAGCTCACCGGCACCCACGTTGCGTCGCTCCGCCACCACGTCGTCCGGCAGCTCGAACGGGGCGGGGAACGGCAGGTAGCGCGGCAGGAAGTCGGCCAACATCCGCTCCTGCTCGGCGAACGATCGAGGGTCGGAGTCGGTGTCGTTGAGGCAGAACACGTCGCGGTTCCGGCGGGCCAGCAGCTCGGCCAGCCGGGCGGGCGTCGAGGGGTGGCCCAGGTCGGCGTACTCGTACTCGATGTCGCCGGGGACGGCCTGCGCGGTCAGGAACGCCCAGTACTGGTGCAGCGACGACGGGATGGACAGGTCGCCGTGGTGGCGGAACCGGTGCCGCGCGGTTGCCTCCACCTCCGCCGGCAGCTTGCCCTCGATCTGCTGCATGATGCTGCGGCGCAGCGCGAACGGGGTGTGCTTCATCTTCTGCGTGATGGTCACGCCGAACTGCCGCTGGATGTGCCGACGGTTGTTCTTCCCGGCGGCCTTCACCGGCGGGTCCTCCGGCTTCGCCTCCCCCAGGCCGAACTGGGCCGGCGAGGGGAAGAACTTCGCGATCCCGTTGGCGTGGAAGAAGTGGTTGGGCAGCAGTGGCCGGCCGAGGAACACGTCGTCGTTGAGGTAGAGGAAGTGCTCGGACAGGCCGTCGATTCGATGCAGCCGGGATTCGATGGCGTGCGAGTTGTACGACGACCGCCCGCCGAGGTCGGCGAAGAGTTCGGTGTGCGAGACGAGCGTGATCATCGGGTGGCTCGGGTCGAGCCAGCTCGGCAGTTGGCTGTCGGTGATCAGGAAGATCCGCCGTAGCCAGGGTGCGAAGGCGTGCAGCGACCGCAGCGAATACCGCAGCTCGTCGCGGTTGTGGTAGCGCGAGGAGTTCGCGGCGACCGCGTGCAGGGGGCCGTCCGGGGCGCCGAGCGCCAGCGACTTGCGCTTCAGCCACTGCGGGTCGGAGCCGTCCACCCAGGTGTAGACGGCGTCGATCGGGAAGCCGACCCGGTCCGGCGCTCGGACGGCCAGGTCCCGGCGGGTTCCGTAGGTGTGGTCGTCGGCCTCGGGCACGAAGTGACTCATCAGCGCCGCTGCCACCCGGACCGGCTGGGCCCGCGCGGGCGCCTCGTCGACGACCCCGTTGCGCCGAGGCGCGCGGACCATGTCTCCGTGCCGGCTCCAGAACTCGATCTCGCACGCGAACTGGGCGCCGAGGACCACACCGGCGCGGGAGTCGGTCACCGGGAAGCAGACCCGGATCACCTCGGTCGGTGTGGCGTCCGGTTGGTCCCGACGGGGCTGGACCTGCACCACCCGGACGTCTGCGCCCGACAGCGCCGGCGCGGACCGGATCAGGCGTTGTACCGCCGCCCGGTGGTCGTCCAGGACCGCGACGGTGCTGCGCAGGTGGTCGTCGTTTCGAATGCAGTGGTATTCGATGCCGGCGGTGTGCAGCGCGGTGGTGACGGCGGTGAGGTTACGGTGCCACTGCTCCAGGGGGGTCGCCGCGGCGACGACCTCGGCCCGGGTGCGAACGCCACCGTCGGTCACGGCCACCCGGGCGCCGAGGGGATGCACGGTGTCGCCGCCGCGCGGTCGGGAGAGCGTCTGCACCAGGCCCATCCGCCGGTGCGCGGGCAGCAGACCCAGCAGCCGCCGCCGCACCGGCGACGGGAGGAGTCGATAAATCTTCAGGGCGATCATGCGCTGGGCCGTCCGCTCGCTACGACCGCCTCATCAGCGGGCACCAGTCATCCCTGCGAACGGGTAGCGGGGCGACGTCCCACTCGCGATGATTCGAAACACACCCATGCGGCCATCAGTGCATGCCTTTCCACAGATCCCCGTTGGCACCGCGCGGCGATCTGGCGTCGACCGCGCGCCGCCTCGTGGCGGCTGTCGGCGGACACCGATCTCCGGGCCGGACCGCGTTCTCCCGCGCGCGGGAGGGACAGTGGCCGCCGCAGGTGGCCCGGGGCAGTGCGTTTACCTGCAGGCCATCAAACAACCACATGATCGATACCTGGCCTAGAGGTAAAATTGGCATAAGGGCGTTTTGAAGGCATTAGAGAAGATAATCCTGGCCATTCGGGTGGTCCAATGACACCGGGACGGCCAATCGACCGTGCCCCTCGCGAAGCTCCTCAGCCCCGTGCGCGACCGGTACGGCGGTCGTCGGCCCCCGCCGTGACCTGGCAGAGTAGCGGGGTGACCGAGACCGAACCCGCCGCGACCAGGGTGCTACAGCCACCGGTCGGCTACCGGCTGGCCGCCTCGGTCCGCGCGCTCACCTTCAGCCCGTACGACCCGTGCGCCCGGGTGGCGGCCGGCACCTTCTGGTGGGCCACCCGCACCCCGGACGGCCCGGCCACGCTCGCGCTGCGACCGGCCGGCCGGGAGTTGCTCGCGGAGGGCTACGGGCCCGGCGCCGAGCATGTCCTCGCCCGCGCCGACGCGATCGCGGGGCTGCGCGACGATCTGACCGGCTTCACCGAGCTGGCCGCGGCACACCCGCTGGTCGCCCGGCTGGCCCGGGAGCACCGAGGGCTACGGATGCCGGCCACCGGGCAGGTCTTCCCCCGGCTGCTGCGCGCGGTCTTCGAGCAGAAGGTCACCGGCAAGGAGGCCTACCGGGCGTACGCGGCGACGGTGCGGCACTTCCGGGAACCGGCTCCCGGCCCCCTGCAACCGCTGCTCCTACCGCCCGAGGCCGCCGCCGTGGCCGCCACCCCGTACTGGGTGTTCCACCCGTTCGGGGTGGAGCAGCGCCGGGCCGAGACGCTACGTCGCGCCGCGTCGCTCGCCGACCGCCTGGAGCGCAGCACCGACGCCGCCGAGGCCACCCGCCGGCTGACCGCGATCCCCGGCATCGGGCCGTGGACGGCCGCCGAGGTGGTCCGGATCGCCTACGGGGACCCGGACGCGGTCAGCGTCGGCGACTACCACATCCCGAACACTGTGGCCTGGGCGCTCGCCGGCGAACCGCGGGGCGACGACGCCCGGATGATGGCCCTGCTGGAGCCGTTCCGAGGTCACCGCGGCCGGGTCTGTCTGCTGCTGGAGGCCGCCGGCATCCGGGCACCCAGGTACGGCCCGCGCGCCCCGATCCGCTCGTTCGCCCGCTACTGACCCGCTTCGGCGGTACGGCGCTCAGCGGTCGGCGCAGAGCCGACGCAGGGTGCGGCCGAGCCACCAGGCGTACGTGTGCTGCACCGCCCGGACCGCCGGGCCTGCCACGCGGGTGAACCAGCGGTCCGGCAGGCTGAACGCGCGGACCTCGAACCAGACCGCGCCGGTGTCGTCGCGGGCGACCTCGAACGCCTCCTCGCCCCGCTCCGGATGCCCCGGCAGGGTGCCGTAGCCAAAACCGGCGAGCGTGGGTGAATTCGCACTCCAGACCACCTGGCACGGCCCCCAGAGGCGGGCCGGACCGACACCGAGGCCGGCGGTCACCAGCACACCGTCGGTGGCCCGCGTCGCGTCGGTGCGCATCCGGACCCCAGCGGCGCGGTGCAGCCGCCAGGTCAACACCGCGTCGGCGGCGGTCTCGAAGCAACCGGCGGGCAACGGATACCGGTGGCGCAGGTGGTGGTACCCGCCGGGCAGCGGCCCGTGCCGGGTCGACCCCACCTCCGGGTACGTCAGCTCGGGCACCGTCCCCCCTCGACCTCGACCGGACACCGGCCAGGGTACGGCCGGCGCGGTCGGGTCGCCCGGTTCGCCGACGGCCGCCGGGTCAGGCGGCCTCGTGCAGGTCGGCCAGGGTGAGTGGGGTACGCCGACGCAGCAGCTCCTCCAGCTCCGGCACCGAACCGACCTCGCCGAGCACGTTCCGGCCGCCGCCGAACCTCTCCGGATAGCGGCGGGTCAGCCGGAAGCGGTAGCGGCCCCGGATCAGCTCGACGCTCACCCGCCACCGCCCGCAGCAGTCACAGACCCACTCGGACACCTCGCGAAATTAGCTCTGACCTGGGGTTATTCGATTCGCCCGGTCAGGACGAGCGGCGCGTACGCGGACACGCCACCCCGGCACCCACGGTGATCTGCCTCATAACTGTCGGCACCGTCTGATTGACTGGGCGGCGTGGACCTGCCGATCAACCCGCCGGTCGAGCCGATGCTGGCCAAGAGCGTCCCCAAGCTGCCCACCACGCCCGGGGTGACCTATGAGCCCAAGTGGGACGGGTTCCGGTGCATCGTGTTCCGCGACGGCGACGAGGTCGAGCTGGCCAGCCGGGGCGGCAAGTCGATGACCCGTTACTTCCCCGAGGTGGTCGAGCAGGCCCGCCGGCAGTTGCCCGAGCGGTGCGCGGTCGACGGGGAGTTGATCGTGATCCGGCGCGACGGGCCGAGCGGCCAACCCCGGCTGGATTTCGAGCTGCTGGCCCAGCGCGTCCATCCGGCGGCGTCCCGGGTGAAGATGCTGGCCGAGACCACCCCCGCCGACTTCGTCGCCTTCGACCTGCTGGCCATCGGCGACGAGGCGTTGCTCGACCAGCCCTACCCGCGCCGCCGTGAGCGGCTGGTTCAGGCGTTGGCCGGGGTGCGCCCGCCCGTGCACGTCACCCAGGTCACCACCGATCCGGACACCGCGCGTCGCTGGTTCGACGTCTTCGAGGGCGCCGGGCTGGACGGTCTGATCGTCAAGCCGGCCGACCTGCCGTACGCGCCGGGCAAGCGACTGATGTTCAAGGTCAAGCACGCCCGCACCGCGGACGCGGTGGTCGCCGGCTTCCGCTGGCACAAGTCCGGGCCGGTGGTGGGCTCGCTGCTGCTCGGCCTGTACGACGACGCCGGGGTCCTGCACCACGTGGGCGTGAGCGCGTCGTTCAGCATGGCCCGCCGCGCCGAGTTGCTCGACGAGCTGGCGCCCTATCGGGACATCGGCGGCGAGCACCCGTGGGTGCACGGTGACCACGAGCGCGGGCAACGCATCCCGGGTGGGGTGAGCCGGTGGACCGGCACGAAAAACCTGGAGTGGGAGCCGGTGCGCCCGGAGCTGGTGGTCGAGGTGGGCTACGACGCGATGGAGGGCGAACGCTTCCGGCACACCGCCCAGTTCGTCCGTTGGCGTCCGGACCGCGATCCTCGGTCCTGCCGCTACGACCAGCTCGACCGGCCGATCCGCTTCGACGTGGACCAGGTGCTGCGCGGCGACCCGACGGCCACCGTGGACCGAGCCGCCACCGGCTCGGCGTAGCCTGGCCGTCGACCCGATCCCGGAGGACCACGTGACCCGCACCGCCGACCAGCCTCGGATGGCGAGCAGCCGTCGGGCCCGTCGCACTCTCGCTGGCTTCGTCGTGGCCGCGCTGCTCACCGCCGGTTGCACGCTGCCGGCGTTCGCGCCGCGCACGGAGGCGGAGGGTGTCGCCGCGCCGACCGGGAGCACGCCGACCTGGCGGCCCTGCCCGGAGGTGCCCGACGAGCTGGTCGGGCGTGGCGCACCGAACATGCGCTACGAGTGCACCCGGATCGCGGTGCCCCGCGACTGGGGCAACGGCACCGGAGCGACCGCCGGGCCGGGCGTCGGGCAGACCTTCGAGATCGCCCTGCTGAGGGCCCGGTCCACCAAGCAGCGCGACCGGATCGGCTCACTGGTCGTCAACCCGGGCGGTCCGGGCGGCTCCGGTGTCGACACCGCCGTCTACCTCTCCTTCGGCTCCCAGTTCGGCGGGCTGCCCGCGTCGATAACCGAGCGCTTCGACATCGTCGGCTTCGACCCGCGTGGGGTCTCCCGGTCCAGCCCGGTGAAGTGCATCTCCGACGCCGACCTGGACGCCAGCTTCGGTTACGACCCGGACCCGGCGAGCCAGTCGGCGTTCGACGGCTTCGTCGGCCTGAGCCAGCGGATCGGGCGCGGCTGCGGCGACCGCTACGGCGACCAGTTGCCGCTGTACGGCACCGAGCAGGCCGCCCGTGACATGGACGCGGTACGCGCCGCCGTGGGCGACGACAAGCTCACCTACCTGGGCTACTCGTACGGCACCCTGCTCGGTGCCACGTACGCGCAGCTGTACCCGCAGCGGGTGCGCGCGCTGGTGCTCGACGGCGCTGTCGATCCGCAGCAGCGGCTGGTCGAGGGCTCGGAGAGCCAGGCCCGCGGCTTCGAGCGGGCCTTCACCAACTTCACCAACTGGTGCGCGGCGAACGCCGGCCGCTGCCCGATCGCTCCGGACGCCCGCGCGGCTGTCACCTCGGCCATCGACAAGGCGAAGGTCTCACCGGTACGCGGGGTCGACGGGCGGGAGGCCACCGCCGGCTGGGTGTTCTACGCCGTCATCTCCTCGCTCTACACCGAGTCGGGTTGGCAGGAGCTGGCCCAGGCGATCGACAAACTGGCCGAGGGCGACCCGAAGGACGTGTTCCGGCTCGCCGACGCGTACGCCGGCCGGGAGGACAACGGGCACTACTCGAACCTGTTCGACGCCAACCTGGCCATCAACTGCGCCGACGAGACGGAGAAGCCGAGCAGGGAGCAGATCCGCCAGTTGCAGTCGCAGTGGCGCACGAAGTACCCGCTGTTCGGGCCGGCGCTCGCGGTCGGCATGCTGAGCTGCGTCGAGTGGCCGGGCGGGCGCGACCCGTACCCGACCGGGAAGGCGAACGGCGCGCCGCCGATCGTGGTGGTCGGCACCACCGGCGACCCGGCGACACCGTACGAGCAGACTCCCCGCCTCGCGTCGATGCTGGGCGTCGGCCGGGTGCTGACCTGGGAGGGCGAGGGGCACACCGCCTACCCGCAGACCTCCTGCATCACCAACGCGGTCGACGCCTACCTGATCGACCTGACCGTGCCACCGGAGGGGCAGCGCTGCCCGGCCCGTTAGCGATTCGCGGACCGGTCAGCCGACCGGAATCATCAGGCGAACGTCGCGAGGATCCGATTAACCTCCTGCTGATTTCCCGCCCAGACACGGATGGATGGGGGCATGAAACCTATGGCGCTCCAGGCCCCAGACAGGAACACATAGGCCGATTGCCCGCTGAACCAGTACGTGTGCGCACCGCCCGCCTCCGGCACTCGCCGAAGCCGAAACGGGCTCGCCTCGATCAGCTCGACAGCGCCTCGAAGACGGTCCAGCCCTGCAAGGTGCATAGTGCCGGTCGCCGGCTGCTGCTCGGCGAGTTCGAACATGGAGTCGCATTCAATTAACGAGTCGAGCGATGCAAACTCTGGCACCTCGTGGTAATCCACGCCAACGATCACTACTCCGTCGGCTGAGAGACAGGCACCCGCAGGTGATCCGGTCTGCACCGCATACAGGATCTCAAGCTCCTCCGTCGGATCCTCCGGCTCGCAGACCGGCGTGAAGAAGACGTCGGAGTCGAAAAAGCCACTCGTGTAGGTGAGGCCTCCATAGCGCTCCTGAACAAACTCCAGCATTGACACGATCCTACCGTTCGACTGGACGTAAACGGCACGAATCTCTTGGTCAAGATCGGCGCCAACAAGACCTCGATCAAAGTCTTCACGGCGCGAACACCTATGGAGAAAATCCTGGGCGCGCTGGGTCAGCCTTCCTGGATCCTCAGCGACGTAGCCAACCATCAGAGCACCTCCAATACGGTCGCACGAATCAGATACCTCCGACACGTCCCGGCACATACTGCGGTACCGTATTCGTCGCTGGCGACTTGGAGGCTCCTCGGGAACTGATCTTCAACATAGGAAGCAAGCGCTTACAGCCACGGCATGGATCCATCAATCGTCTATGCCACTGCCTTCCGATTCGCTTCGAAAGAATACCCATCGTTGTCACTGAAATCGGTTTTGCACCAAGATTCATCAGCCTGCCTATGCCGTGCACTTCACTGCAACCACCATGAGGATGACTGCATGCAGTGAGGGCCGAGAGAAGCTTCCAAGGCTTCCGACCCGAGGTAGCCGACGTAGTATGCACTGCGACCAATAAGCCAGATGGCAGAACACCTACACTCTCACTGACCGTACCAGGCCGCTCATTCTTCACAGCGCCGGCGGTTATGTCATCAACGAGCTCACCAAGCCGCCCTTCGGCGCCGTCGTCAATGCCACAGTTGTGCACCAGTACCGGGGTGCCGCCCGCTCGCACGTAGAACGTGTGGATGTCACTGACAGTCAGGTTGTGGACTGTGGCGACAGCACCGTAGGCGAGGACAGCAAGGACGGCGACACGAGCGCCGTCCGGAGTCAGTAGTTGATCACCGGGACGCAAGTGCTGCGCGTCGAGCCATTGGCGCTGCCCGTCGACCCAGAACGGGTGCTGGTCCGTGGCAGTAACGACACCGTCAGTCTCTCCGTCACGATTTGAGTCGATGCTGATGTCGACGAGCTGCTTTATTCCGTCGCCCGTGATCAGAGCAGTAACTGGACGGGCACCCTCTTCGCCAGCTTCCGGGTCCGTCGCCCAGACAACATCGTCGACTTCGATCTGTTCGATTGCCTTGTAGCTGCCGTCGGCCATCAGCACCGCAGTCCCCGGCAGGAAACTATTCGGCGTTTTGCAGGTGGTGGGCTTGTTTTTGACGGCGTTCTTGACCGCGCCGGCACCACGAGCAGCCGTCTTGGCCTGCCGGACTCCCGGAACCATCGATGCGACACCCATGGCGCAGCCCGCAGCGTTTCCACCCGCGCAGGTCTTCGCCGTGTCGATCGCGCCGGCGACCGCCGCAACGGCACCGGCGGCAACCGCCACCACCTGGGCCGGGGGCGGCAGCACCGCCGCCACCATGGCTATCCCGCCCGCGACCGCGGAGATGGTGCCCGCGTTGTTGACCACAGTCTTAACCGCCGACTTGGCGGTGTTGGCCACCGCGTTGGCGGCTCGGCTGGCCGCATTCTTGATCTTTCCGAAGAAGAGGCCGTCCGGGTCGGCGAAGGTGACCGGGTTGTTGTTCGCGTAGGCGAACGGGTGCATCCGCTGCGGCTCGTACTCGTCGGTCTCCGGATCGACGGAGATGAACGCGCCCAGCGCCGCGTCGTAGAAGCGGGCACCCAGCAGCGACAGGCCGGTCGGGTCGCTGATGCCGCCCACGAAGCCCCGCTGGCCGGAGGGCCAGGTGCCGCCGGTGCCGCCCGATCGGGCGTTCCCGAACGGGTCCGAGAATCGGACCGTGTCCACCCGGGTGACCGAGTTGACCGCCCAGTGCGCCGAGTCGTGCTGATCGGCGGCGAGCCAGGTCAGGTCCTTGGGGCCGGTCGCGGTGGACGCGGCCCGGGACGCGACAATGTCGCCGGCGTGCTCGTAGTACCGGGTGGCCGTGGTGTCCTGACCCTGAACGACCAGTTCCTGCCCGGCGACGAAGACGGTGGCCTGACCGTTCGGGTCGATTCGGGCGATCCGGTTGCCATCGGCGTCGTAGACCATCCGGGTCGCGCCGCCCGGTCCGGTGATTTTCTGGAGTTTGCCCTGGGGGTTCCACTCCAGGTTCTCGGTGACACCGTCGACCTTGCGGTAGGTGAGGTTGCCCGTGGCATCCCAGTCGTAGTGGTCCACCCGGCTGCCGGTGGTCACGGTCCGAACCGCGTGTGGCTGGGCAGCGTTGGCTGCGGCGTACCCGTAATCGGAGGCGGAACCGGTACGACGGTCGGTGACGGACTTGCGGGAGCCGTCAGCGTGGTAGGCGTACGCCTTCCAGTACGGCGACTTACCGCCGATGCCGCCCGCGGTCGGATCCGCGGCACAGGTAGTGGTCGCCTGCGTCCACGCCTGGGTGAGCCGCCTCAACTGGTCGTACTGGAAGCACTGGACGTCACTGTCGCCAGGTCGAGGCTTGTCGTCGTTGTCGAGCGGCGTGTTCGCCATCGACAGGACGTTGCCCTCGTGGTCGTAGTCGTAGGAGAGGGCGGCGACGTTGTTGACTGTCGCGTCCCGGTCGAAATAGAACTCCTTGAGCCGACGGGTCGGGTCGTCGTAGACGTAGGTCTGGTACGCCTGCGGCTTGTTGTTGACCCCGAGGGTGCGCTTCAGCACCTCGCCGTAGGGCGAGTAGGTTGCGGCGTCGACGTAGACGGTGTTCGTTCCCGACGGGTACGACGTGCCCACGAGCCGGGTGACGTTGCCCAGGTCGTCGTATGTGTGGGCGATCACCTCCCGCTCCAGGGCACCGGCCTTGGGAACGCTCATCCGGTCGGGCGATCCGTCGGCCTTGAAGGTGTACGTCGAGACGTACGTCCCGGCCGCCGTCCCCAGGCCCGGCATCGCCGGGATGCGCGCCTCCTCGTCGGCGACCTGGTAGGCGTCGCTGTACGCGAAGACCTCGCGGACGAACTGGTGTCCGTCGACGGTCGACACCTGCTTGGACAGGTGCCCCTTCGCCACAGTGTCGTACGTCCACTCGGCGGCGAGCTGACCGTTGACCAGACGCTTCTTCTGCCGTCCGAGGACGTCGTACTCGGTGGAGACCACGTCGTCGAGTGCGTTCTTCGACGAGGTCACGTCGTCGTTGTTGTCGTAGGTGACGGTCGTCTCGCCCTTGTCCGGGTCGAGCGTGCGCACCTCCCGGCCGCGCAGGTCGTACCCGTACTGCCACACCTTGCCGGTCGGGCCGGTCACGGTCGCCAGGTCTCCGCGCGGGGTGTACGTGTACTTGGTGGCGTCGTACCCGCCGCTCGGGGTGAGCCCATGGAACTGCCGGAGCTCGGTGGTCCGGTCGTGGACGTCGCTGATGGTCGCGGTGGCCGTGCCGCCCCGCGGCGGGGTGACCGCCACCTGCCAGCCGTCCGGGTTGCCGCCGTAGCCGGTGACCGTGGCCCACAACTGGCTGTCGCCCGACCATGTCCCCTCGTTGACGACTCGTCCGAGGGCGTCGTGACTCAGGACCGTGCGTACGCGGTCCTCGCCCGGATTCAGTTGCAGCAGCTCGTTGGCCGGTGCGCCGGTGATGTACGCCGGACCTGCCCGGTGCGCCTCCAGGCCCCGGTCGTTGTAACCGGTCGACTCGACCAGGCGCTGCCCACCGAGGGAGGCCTCCTGGGTCTGGACAGGCCGGTACAGCGAGTCGAAGAGCCCGATCTCGGTGATGTAGGTCTCGTTGGGTCCGAGTCGCTTGGTGGTGACGGCGAGCGGTCCGTCGGCACGTACCCGGTAGCCGAACTCCAGGTTCGGGGTCTTGGTCGCCTTGGCCCGGCCCGGCAGCCACACCTTGGTGAGCCGCCCCAACGGGTCGTGTGCCAGGTCGGTGCGCTTGTTGTTGGCGTCCACCACCGAGGTCGGCTCGGCCCAGGCCGGTTGTTGGGTGGTGGTCGTCTTGTGCTGGAGTGGGTTGACGGTGACCGTCTGGGTGACCGGGCCCGGGCCCGCAGGTGTGTACGTGGTGGTGGTGACCCCACCGCGGGCGTCCGTCGCGCTCTCGATCCGCCCGAGCGCGTCGTAGCTGCTCCGGGAGGTGGTGGCGTAGACGGGTCCGCCGTTCCAGGTGTCGAGGGTGTCCTCGCGGGTCACCATGCCCTTGCTGGGAGCGGAGCCGTGAGTGTCCGAGCCGTCGTGGTAGGTCCGGACGTCGGAGATGACGTCCGCCGGGCGGGTCACCGTCTCGCCACATGCCTTGGCGACCGTCTCCACCCGGGACACGGCCGCCCGGATCCACGCGGTGCCGTTCTTGACGTACGTGGTGGTGCTGCAGGTCTCGTCGCCGGTACGGGCGGTGTCCCCCAGATCGGACACCGTCTCCGGTTGGCCGTCCGAGTCATAGGTGGTGCGGGTTTCGGTCCGCGCCCACTTGTTCGGCGCGAGCAACTTGCGGGTCTTCTCCACGGACGGGCCGGTGAGGTACGCCCGGTCGGTGCCCCCGGAGTGGCTGCGCGCGGCTGTCTGGCGGGTCCAGTACTGCGTGGTGGACGCCTCGACGATGGTCGACCCGTCGAGGCTCGCCTCCTCGAGTGGGGAACCGGCCAGCGCCGCCTGGTCCGAGAACGTGTTGGTCTCGGAGTCGGACACCTGTACGTTGCGCCGGCCACCGCCTGGCAGCGGCTGGTCGTGCAGGCCCCGGTAGAACCGCTTGCGGGTGGTCAGCGGTACGCCCCGTCCCGGCTCGCCGACCTGGGTGACCACCTGGGAGTAACCACGCCACTGCCCGTACGTGCGGTGCTTCTTCTTGGTGAACTCACCATCGTCGTAGCCCCACAGCACCGACGTGCCACCGCCGTCGGTGCTGTACTCGTACCGAGTCGTGATCGCCGGCTGATCGGCGGTTCGGTCGATCTCGGAGATCTCCGTGACCACGTACTTGTGGAACCAGTCACGCTTCGGATCGGTGTACCCGTCCGGAGTCCAGTACACGGGGTAACAGAGCCGCGAGTTGGTCTCCGGTGAGCCCGGCAGGTCGTTCAGGTCACAGTCAGCATCGGAGTAGGTGACGTGGATGTCGGCACCCGACTCGGTGCGGATGTTCTGGATCCGCCACCGAGAGAACAGGGGCGCTCCCGCCAGGACATTGGCGCGGTTGGCCAACTCCACCCCGGTGAACTGCACCGGCGGGTCGGTGACCGTGCCACCGACGTGCCCGGCGTGCACGATCTCCTTGAGCCACAGCGACGCCGAGCCGGCCACCTTCGGCGCTTTGAACTCGTGGCTCAGGCTCCACGACTCGACGTCGGGGAAGGCGCTGCCGTCGCGTACCTGGGTGGTGATCTTCGTGAGTCGCTTGGTGCTGAAGAACACCGGCGCCAGCTTGTCGGTGCAGGGCACCGCGTCGCATTCCTTGTCCCACGGCACGTCCGGCCAGTTCGCCTTGACCGGCTTGCCGTCCTTGTGGCACTCGGTCGCCAGGCACCGGTCGGCGACGCTGAACACCACCCGCCCGGTGGCCGCGACGCTCGAATGGTTGGCGTGCAGCCCGTAGTCGATCCGCGTCAGGTATCCGCCCCGGGTGAACGACTGCCGGTTGTCCTTGTCGTCAGCCGCGCCGTAGTGACCGGTCTCGCCCTGGTAGTAGTAGCGGACCGTGTTGCCGTGCACGTCCACGGTCTTGTCGAGCATCCATCGCCATGCCTGCTTGCAGGACGAGTCCTTGAAGGCGGTGGCGTGGCACTTCTCGCCGGAGTGGTTGCCGAAGACGGGGATCGTCCACCGCGAGTCGGTCGCGGCGGCCTCGCCGGCGAAGAAGTAGCGGGTGCCGTCGGGCGTGGTGACAGTCCACCGCTCGGTCGTGGCGTTGCCCGACGTCGCCGGACTGCCCTCCAACTGGATCCGCCAGTTGCTGTCGCTCTGGGCCCGCCAGACGCCCGTGGCGTCATCCTTGATCAGGGACGTGTTGGTGCCGTTGAGCGAGACCGTGACGTTCGGTGAGTCACCCTTCCAGCACTGGTCGTTGGTCTTCTTGTCCTTGTTGTTCGGATCCGTGCCGGCGACAGCGTCGCGGTCATCCGTGCAGGTGGCATAGGTACGCTCGATGAAGCCCGGCGCATACTCCCACCCGTCGCCGACCCACGACGCCTGATTGTTGGCGCCGGCCATCCGTCCGTCGACCACCTGTGACGAGTAGTCCAGCGACATCTCCGGCAGCGGACCCTCTGCCGGCGGCAGGCGCAGCGGGTTCGAGTAGGAGAACGCTCCGGAGCTGTCTCCCGCAGTCCAGGATCCCGACGCCTTCAGGTCGGTGGCCTTGTAGTCGCCCTCCTCGGAGGACTCGTCGGCGGTGATGGCGAAGACCATCGGCGCCGCGCCGGAGAGGTCGACCCTGGTCGACAACGTGCTGGTGGCCGGGTCGTTGGTCGTTTTGACGGGGTCGGTCTCCTGGCACTCCGACCGCTGCGGGGTCGTCGCCGCGCAGGCCGGTAGCCGTTTGAGGGTCAGCCGCTCACCCCAACCCGCGCCGTAGAGCTGCCGGATCTCGGCGTAGTCAAAGGCCGCGTCGACCGTCCCTGCGTCGCCGTTCACCACGACCACCGGACCGCTGACCCCGAGTCGGCGGGAGTGCTGCTCGTCCAGGAGTTCCACGCGCGCCTGGTTAGGGACACGCTTGCCGGTGACGGCCGAGGCCGTCACCGGCAAGCCGCCGGCGAGCCCTCGCACCGCCGACGCCGACTGCCGATCGCCATCGAGCTGCCGCTCCCGCCGCGTCTCGGCGACCGCCAGCGTGGCCCCACCCGCCTTCGGCCAGGCCGCCTGCTTCGGCCCCGCCCACCTGCCGCCGTCGTCGGGAAGCGGGGTCCGGTCGACCGGCACCCGGCGGACGGATTCCGCCTTGGTCGCGTTGACGGGACGGTCACCGGACGGCACCTGGGATGCCTGGGCGGCTTGGGGCACGGTGAGAGTCGACGCCACCAGCACCGCGATGCTGCTCAGGGCGATCAACCGTCGGGGGCGGGAAAGGAGAGCGGGGGAACTCGACATGGCCTCTTCCTGACGGGCGAGAGGAGGAAAGGGAGGTCGGCAGGTGCGGCGAGGCCTGCGGCGTCCGGCCACACCCTCACCGGAGACGGTCAGCCAGCAGCGAGATCGGCGATCCGGTCCGGATCGACGGTGGAGGTCCAGAGCCGGACATCGTCGACGACGCCGCCCAGCCGGGAGTTCCGCGTCCCGCCCACATTTCCGTTACATCCGACGAGGGTCGGGCCGCTCGCCATCCAGGGCGAGGAAGGACCATCCTGTTCGTCCTGCAGAACCCCGTCGACGTACAGGCGGACCTTGCCCTTCGCCAGGTCGTAGACGCCGGCCAGGTGGGTCCACTTGCCGAGCTCCGGGGCCTGCTGCGATTCGGCGATGTGCCAGGTAGGAGTCCCACCGGACGCGGAGGGCATCCCGAAGTGCCACCGGTCGGGCCCTGGGTTGTATCCGAAGAAGAAGCCGGGAGCGCCGGTGGCGATCTGCGTGACCACCGAGTGGTGGCCGGTCGTCTGGTCCAGCACAACCCATGCCGAAACCGTGAACGAGGCGTCGGTGCGAACCGCCGGTCCGGACGTTTCCGCGCAGGAACCCTCGGACAGTTCGAGCCCGAGCGCTCCGTCCCGGCCAAAACCCCGATCGCGCGTCCACGCGTACGGGCCGGTGATGGTCAGGTCCCGGCCGTTGCCGGACCAGTCGGTCAGGTAGGTGGGCGTGTCGCTGGCCGGACCGTCCAGGGGCCACATCCCCTCCAGCTTCACTGCCGGGTTACCGCCGTGCACCGCCGCTACCTCGCTGGCGGCGAGGGCGCCCCGCCAGACACGAATTCCGGAAACAGAGCCCGTGAGGTGGTCGCCGAGCGCACCGGCGTACAGTGCGCACCCCACAGTCATCGGCCCGTTGGCTTGCCAGGGCGTTCCGGTCCTCGTGATGGACGAGACCGGCTTCCCGTTGACGTAGAGACTCATCCGGCTCGCCACGGCGTCGTACACAGCAGTCAGGTGCGTCCATCGGCCTACGTCGTTGGTCATCGCCGTGCCGTTACCGGTCCATTGCGACGTCGAATTCTCGTCGTCGGCGGCCTTCATCATTCAGGGCCCAGTAGGGGACGCCGGCGGAGTGACGTACACCCAGGTACCAACCGCTCACACGGTTGCCATCCTGCCCCAAAAAGGTCTGGTTTCTAGTGCTGACAGCTGCCACCTTCACCCAGGCTGCAAGGCTGAAAGATTCATCGGTCCGGATCACCGGACCGGCCGTGGTGACGCACTGGGAGCCATCGAACTCCATCGCCGACTCGACCCGCCCGTACTGGTCATCGGCCCAGTGGGCGTCCTCAGGGACAGAGATGTCTGACGAGCGGCCGGTGGCCTCGACGCCACTGCCCCGCATCTTCCAGTCACCCACCAGACCGGCGGGTAGCTCCGTGGCGGCTCGTGCAATCTGGTTATCCGATAGGAGGCCCTGCCAAATGCCGACGTGGTCAACGGATCCCTGGAACGGGAACCAGGACGTGGTGGCGCCGCCTGCGCATCCCACGAGAAGCCTGCGCTGAGCGTTCCAGAGCGGGAAGGGGATAGCGCCCTCCGCGGACAGTCGACCGTCGAGGTAGAGCCTCATCACCTTGGCAACCGGGTCCACAGTTCCCGCGACGTGCTGCCATTGACCGAGTGGGGTCGACGCGGAGGCTTGGACAATCGCAAAGGAAGGTGTATCAACGTCGCCGCTCGTCAGCGCCAACTCCCAGCGGTCGTTCCCGCCATGGTACTGAAGGTAGACCGATGGTCTAGCCGATCCAGCCTGTGTGACAAGGGACCGCGTACCGGACTTGTCAGTGAGCTTCGCCCAGCCTGCGATGGTGTACTCGGAATCCGTCCGGACCGCCGGGGACGTCTCTGCGCAGCCGGTTCCGTTGAAGGTCATCGCCGCGTTTGTGTTCCCCTTCCGGTCTGGTCCGTAGCCGATCCCGGTACCGAACGTCAGGTCACCGCCCTGGCCGGAATCATCGAGTCCGTCTCCATCGAGCCGCCAGGCACCCTGGGACTGCGCCTCAGTGATCCGGCCCGTGAAGAAGTTGAAGGCAGCCCTTGCCGAGTAGTTGCCAGCGTTGTCCTGTGCCCACACATAAACGATGGTGCGGCCAGTTTCCGGGGTGAACGTGACGGACGTCGTGCCCGTAGAGGCCTTGAATGTCTGCTTGGCGTCGACACCGATGCCGTAGGCGAACTGCTTCATGCCGGACCGCGCGTCGGAGGAGGTGAAGCTGAGCGTTACTGGTTGGCCGACGGTCGGTGTCCCCGAGGTACGCGCGATGACCGGTGTCGTGGGGCCAGTACGGTCCACGCGGAGGTAACAGAGCCCGGTCCAGCCGGTGCTGTCGGTCCCGTCCGTGCCGCGTACCCGCCAGTTGTAGTTGCCCTCGGCAAGCGTGGGGGTCGTCCAGCCGCGCTCCAGGCCCGAGTTGGTCCATGCGGAGAGTTGTTCTGCGGGGCTCGTCGGCCCGTTCACGTCGAAAACGACCTTTACGGAGCCGTCGCCATCGCTGGCCTTCCCGTACAACGTCGGGGTGGCGACGTTGACCCACGGACCCGGCGATGTCGTGCTGCAGTTGCCGCCCGGAGCCGTACGGATAGCAACCGGGGACGTCGGCTTGTGCTGGTACGTCGCCTTCAACTTGACGTTGGCGGGGTCGAACTTCGCCCAGTGACCGCCGCTCTCGCTCCCCATTCGGAGCCCGAAGGTGATCGACGTGTAGTTGTTGTCCGCATGCCGCTGGACTTGGTCACCGATGCCGGAACCATTGAAGCTCATCCAGGTGGCAGAGTCGCCGCAGCTGGAGTTGGCCTTGCCAACCTTGGTCTGCAACGCTCCGCCGTGCAGCCACTTCCCGCTCATGCCGTTCCAGGTGGCGGTGTTGCTCGCCAGTGAGTTCGTCTGCCAGATGCCGATCGACTCGCCCCCGCACGCCCCTGTGTGCACCAGGTAGGCGTCCACACTGGTCGTGCCCGTCAGCCTCCGTCCCGCCAGTACCGCAGTGTCGAAGTAGAAGTGTGACCGCCAGATGTCCCCGTGGTTGTCATAGTTCGACCCCACCCGGGCCACCTCACGGGGCCATGACGTGCCTGAGGTCCACGGCACGTCCGGGTTGGAGTCGTTCACCGGCGCCCACAGATTCCACTTTTTGTCGTAGGTGGGATCGATGAAGATCGGGAAGTGATCACTGTCGAGCACTTCTGGAGCTGCGGCCACCGTCATCGCATCGTGTGCGACGCGGACTGAGACCGGAGCGATTGCCGCAGTCTCCGTCGGCCCACGGACGCTGGACCGCGCGTCAGGCGCATGATCACCGTTCGACGGAAGGAGCCCTGAACGCCGATCCCCCGACGGCACGGGCGGCGGCGCCGAGTCCCAAGCCAACGCCGGCGGAGCACCGGCGAGCACGCCGCCGGGGCCGGAGATGACGACTCCCCCGCTCCCGGCCGCCACGTCAGCGGATCCGCCCACGACGTACCGCGTCTCGCGGACTGCCGGGTTCCTGGCTGCGGCCGCGGTCTTGACTACGAGCAGGTGAGAGAACCCCGACTTCTCGGCCCGGACCACCAGATCGACATCAGGCAGGACATTGGGGTAGGTAATCGTGTCCCGGTTGATGACGCCCAACGGAAGCGCACTCGGCCAGCCAAGTGAGAAGGTGGCGCCGGCACCGGTCATGGTAGCGAACGCGCCCGCCCCGCCGGGCGAGAACACCACGTCGGCCGTCGAGGCGACCGGGCGCACGAGGCCGTCGGCCCCCACCGCCAGCATCGTGTCAATCTGCCGCCAGGACCCGTTCCGCTTGGTCCAACGTGGCTCGGCCCACGACTCCAAGGTGAAATCACCGGATGGCTGGGCGAAGACCCTGGTCGTCTCCGTTGCCGCCGCGAGCACCTCGACGGGCGTGTCACACGACTCTGCCAACGCTTGAGCGGCGCTCTCCGACTCGGCCGTCTGCGACAACCCGGCCGCACAGGATTTCGCCTGCTCGCCCGCGGCACGATCGGGCGGCCAGGCCACCTGAAGCGCGGACGCCAACAGGGCACCGGCCACAATGGACAAAAGCCACGGAGAACGAGTCGACGGCATTGCCAAACCCCCGCGAGGCAAAGTGATCAACGAATGTGCGGCACACGCTACAGAGGGTTCGGCCACGACGCCATGGGCCAGAACGATCAATACCTTCAATGAGCTTCACCGTATGGCCACCGGCATGCGTCGCAAGCCACCCCACAACGGTAAAATGCGTGCGATGCGGTGGATCGAAGGGTGGCGAATCGACAGAAATTGGGCGGCCCCTACTGACCCATTCGCATTCCCGTCACTATGAGATTCTGCCCGGGTGACCGACATGATCTACCGGGAGGCGGTCCGGGCCGACCTGCCCGCCGTCATCGCCCTGCTCGCCGACGACGTCCTGGGCAAGGCCCGCGACTTCACCGAGGTCGACGAGGCATACGAGAGGGCGTTCGCCGCCATCGACGCGGACCCGCGCAACCAACTGATCGTCGCCGAGCAAAATGGCGAACTGGTCGGCTGCCTGCAGATCACCTACATCCCCGGCCTCGGCCGGCACGGCAGCGAGCGTTCCTTGATCGAGTCGGTCCGGGTCCGCTCCGACCGGCGTGGGCAGGGGCTGGGCCGGGACCTGATGACCTGGGCGATCGACCAGGCCCGGGAGCGTGGCTGCGCGCTGGTACAGCTCACCACCGACAAGACCCGCGAGGACGCGCACCGCTTCTACCTGGGCCTCGGCTTCGTCGCCAGCCACGAGGGCATGAAGCTCGCGCTCTGACCCGACGTCGCGCCTCGTCCGTACCGACGCTGTGGAGCTGATGTCGCAAACGAGTCGCCTCTGGCGATTCGTTTACAACATCAGCTCCACAGCGAGCGCGCGGGCCGTTGTCCGGCAGGGTCAGCCGTCTACCAGGCGGCCGTCGCGCAGGGTGAGCACCCGGTCGGCGAGGTCGATCAGGGCCGGGTCGTGCGTGGCCACCAGGGCCGTCATGCCGCGGGCGTGCACCACCGCGCGCAGCAGGTCCATGATGGACCGTCCGGTCTCCGAGTCGAGCTGACCGGTGGGCTCGTCGGCGATGAGCAGGTCCGGCTCGTTGGCCAACGCGCGGGCCACCGCGACCCGCTGCTGCTGGCCACCGGAAAGCTCGTACGGGCGCTGCGCGGCGTGCCCGCCCAGGCCGACCAGCTCCAGCAGCACCGCGACGCGCTCTTCCCGCTCCGCGGCCGGCACCTGCGCCAGCCGCAACGGCACGCCCACGTTCTCGGCGGCGGAGAGGATCGGCACCAGCCCGAAGGTCTGGAACACGAAGCCGACGGTGCCCCGGCGCAGCCGCAGCAGCTCCGCCTCCCCGGCCGAGGTCACCTCGTGCCCGGCCACCACCACCTGACCGCTGTCCGGTCGGTCCAGCCCGCCGATCAGGTTCAGCAGCGTGGTCTTACCGGCCCCGGAGCGACCTCGAATGGCGACCAACTCGCCCCGCAGGGCCGTGAAGGACACGTCCCGCACGGCGTGCACGGCCTGCTCACCTCGGCCGAAGGTCCGGCTGACCCCACTGACCCGGACCACCTCGCCGGGGTGCGCAGCGGGCGCACCACCGAACCCGGTCGCGCCGGTCACCACCGTGTTCTGCCCGCTCATGCCCGCGCCCCCCGCTCGTCCGAGGCCCGGTCGCCGGGCCGTACCTGCACATGGTCCGGCTCCAGGTCGAGCCGGACCCGCTCCTTCAGCGAGAGCGCGTCGACGAACGCCGCCGGCAGCTGCATCCGACCGTTGCGGTCCAGCACCGCGTACTCCTCGCTGACCAGCTCGGTGTTGCCGTCCGCGTCGATTCGAGCGGTCCGGCGTACCTCGGAGGCGGTTCGGCCGTCACGGATCGCGACGGTCCGGCGGACCTGCGTGGCCACGGCGTGGTCGTGGGTGACGACCACGATGGTCACACCCAGTTCCGCGTTGATGGTGCGCAGCGCCGCGAAGACGTCCGCGCCGGTCGCCTCGTCCAGCTCACCGGTCGGCTCGTCGGCGAAGAGCACCTCCGGGTCGTTGGCCACCGCCACCGCCACCGCGACCCGCTGCTGCTCGCCGCCGCTGAGCTGGCCCGGCCGCCGGTTGGCGCAGTAGCCCACGCCGACCAGGTCGAGCAGTTCCCGGGCCCGCGCCCGGCGGGCCTTGGCGCTGCGCTTGCCGGCCAACTGCATCGGCAGCTCGACGTTCTCCAGCGCGTTGAGGTACGGCAGCAGGTTGCGGCCGGTCTGCTGCCAGACGAACCCGACCAGCTGCCGCCGGTAGCTCAGCCGCCGCTTGGCGGACAGGGAGAGCAGGTCGTAGTCGGCCACCCGGGCGATGCCGGCGGTCGGTGTGTCCAGGCCGGAGAGGATGTTGAGCAGGGTGGACTTGCCCGAACCGGAGGCACCGACGATCGCCACCAGCTCACCCCGGTCGATGACCAGATCGAGCCCCTGCAGGGCGACAACTTCCACCCCCTCGGTCTTGAAGATACGCACCAGGCCGTCGCAGACGATGTGTCCGCGTAGGCGGTCCTGCCCGCCGGCCCGCTCGGCGGCGCGAAGCGCTGCCCGCTGTTGCAGGACGGCCAGGTCAGGCACCAGTGGAGTCTGGGCGGTAGCGGTCATCTCAGCTCTCCTCTCCGAGCCGAAGCACCTCTCCGAGGCGCAACCGGCGGTTGTTCAGGGCCTCGACGGCGACCGCGAAGCCGAGGGCGACCGCCCCGAGCGCGAGCACCGCGGCGATCAGGCTGGGCTCGAAAGCAACCCGGACCGGCACGCCACTGGTGAACGCGGACAGGCCGAGCACCGGGTTGAGCAACAGGGGCAGGACCGCGCCGACGAGCGCGCCGGTCAGCACCGACACCGCGACCAGCGGGGTCAACTCGACCAGCAGCAGCCCTCGCCACTGCCGGCGGGACAGGCCGAGGGTACGCAGCCGGGACAGCACCTGACCCCGGGAGCGCGCGCCGGCCAGCACGGTGAACGCGATGGCCAACAGTCCGAGCAGGGTGCCGCCGACGGCGCCGCCCACGAAACCGAAGGCCAACACCCCGTTCGCCCCGCCCTCGCGAAGATCACGGCGGACGTCTGCCCGGGTGTCGACGGTGACCCCGAGCAGCCGTTCCCGACCGGTGACCGTGCCGTCGCGCTGGTAGCGCTCCTGCCCCTGGTCGCCGGCGACGCGGAGCGTCTCCGCGTTCAGCGAGTCCCCGGCGATCAGCAGGGTGGTCGGCACGGGTGTGGTGGTACGCGTCGGCAGGGCCTGCCAGGGCAGGATCACGAACCGGTTGACGTTCGCCTCCAGCAGCGGGAAACGGTCCTCGGTGCCGGCGACCCGGAACTCGTACCGCTCGCCCTGCACCAGGATGAAGGCGGAGTCGGTCATCCCGGCCTTCGCCAGGTCGGCGGCGATCGCCGGTGAGACGATCGCCGGCAGCGGCCCCGGGCCGGGCAGGGCGGTGCGCAGCGCGGCCGGAACCGACAGGTCCACCTGGGACTGGCGGGCCACCAGGTCCAGCCCCGAGCCGTCGACCACCAGCACGTCCGTCTGCCCGACGAAGGCATCGGTGCCGAGCTGGTCGGCCGCCAGCCGCTCATCGTCCTCGTACAGCACCCGTGTGACGGCTCGGACTCCCGGCAGACGGCCCAGCTCGTCGATGGTGTCGGGTGCGAAGCGCTCCCCGCGGATCACCGCGTCGGCGGGCACGATCTGCGCGGCGGCGCGTTCCCGGCTCGCGTCGACGCCGGCGGCCACGACCGCGCAGAACGCCGCGGTGCCGATCGCCAGCACCACCACGACCAGCGGGGCGGCGACCGCCGCGCGGCCGGCGCGGGCCGTGCCGAGGAACGCCACGCTGCCCCGGGTACGCGCGGCCAGCCGACTGACCAGCAGCAACGGCCAGGGGTACGCCCGCAGCGCCAGCACCGCCGCGGCGACCGCGAGGAGCACGGGCACCGACACGAGGAGCGGGTCCACCTCGCCGAGGGTCAGGCCACGCCGGCGCAGCAGCACCGCGGCGAGCCCGGCCAGGAGCAGCAGGGAGACCTCGACGGTGAGCCGACGGGCCGACGGGCGCATCCGGATCAGGTCCCGGCGCTCCGCTCCGCCGGCCGGAGCGGCCAGCGTCGCCAACGGCAGTGCGAGCGTGACCAGCACGGTCACCGCGATGATGTACGGCATTGTCGAATCCGGGGAACCGGGGACCAGGGTGCCCAGCCACCAGCCCAGCACCGCGGCGACCGGCACCACCAGCACCGACTCGGCGAGGCTACGCCGGGCGCCGGCGGTGGCCCCGGCCCCACGGGCACGCAGCAGCACGAACTCCGAGCGACGCCGCCGGGTGGCGAGACTGGCCGCGAGCACGATGAGCCCCGCCAGGGTGGCCAGTACGCCGGCCGCGATCACCGCGAGCAGGGTCCGGACCGCCTCGATCTGGGCGGCGAACGCGCGCAACGGCACGTCGACGCCCTGGGTCAGGGTGAGGTCCGACGGCTGGTTGCGCTGCATCACCTGCAGGCCGTCGACCAGTTGGTCCAGCTTGCGGGCGTCGACCCGGTCGACGTCCAGGCGGTACCGCCAGTTGGACTGGATCGGCCAGCCCTCCACGGCCCGCTTGTTGAGGGCCGACTGCGCGACGACACCGACGGCGACGAGCGGCTGGCCGTCCCCGACCGGTTCGATGACCTGCAGCAGCTGTGGCAGCGTGTTCCAGATGCCATTCTGGCGGTCGACGGGGCGGAACAGCCCGGACACCAGCAGCGGGTCACCGCCGAGGAGGTTGCCGTCCTCATCGGTCTTACCGACGCGCAGTTGACTGCCGGCGCGCAGGTTGAGCTTGCGGGCCACGTCGACGTCGAGCGCCACCTCGATCGGCCGGTCGGGAATGTACGTCTCGTTCGGCCACGCCCCCTCGACGAGGGTGCTCGCGTCGTGAATGTCCGGCATGGCTCGTAGGCTCACGTCGAGCAGCAGCTTGCGGGCCGCCAGGTCCGGCCCGACCACCCGGGCCGCCTGGGTCTCGACGCTGTACCACCGCTCGGTCACCGCCGAGCGCACCTCCGGCGGCATCGCCGTGGCCAGGGCGTCGAACCGCTCCGCGGCGTTACCCATCGCCGTCCGCTGCGACGTCGCGGGCGCCATCATGCTGGTGTACGAGATGTCCCGGCGTTCAGCCGGCTCGCTGTTGAGTTGCGCCCGCAACCCCTGCTCGGCGAGCCGGTTGACCAGCCGGGGCACTCCACTGATCAGCAGCGTGACCACCAGGGTCAGCACCGCCAGCAGCAGGAACTGCCCCCCGTACGCCCGGACCCGCCGGACGGCTGCCCCGACGCTCATCGTTCTCCCCCGATTCGCAGCTGCGCCGCCGCCACCCGCTGACGGATGCCGGTGGCGATGAACGCGCTGAAGGCGAGCGCCGCCAGCAGCAGACCGACCGCGGTCAGGCCGATTGGCGCCCACGGCAGCGCGAACGCCGCCGCAGGGACCGGCCGGCCAGCGGCCGGGGTGAGGATGACCAGTGGGGCCATCGTCGCGCCGACCGCGGTGCCGAGTAGCAGCCCGACGCCCACGCCGATGCCGGCGAGGAACGTCTGTTCGGCCAGCAGCGCCCGGGCCATCAGCCGGGGCGTCGCGCCGAGGGTGTACAGGACCGCGAACTCGCCGAGCCGACGCCGGGCGGTGGCCCACACGTCCACCATCAGGCCGACGATGGCGAGCAGCACCGCGCCGAGCGCGGCGACGAGCATTCCGGTACGCGAGCCGCGCCAGTACGGGTCGTCGGCGGCCGCCTCGACCGCCGCTTCCCGGTCGAGCACGGTGACGCCCGGGAGTTCGCTGACCGCCTGGGCGGCGGCCGTCGTGTCATTGGTGCTGACCCACCATTCCGGCACGGGTCGCACCGCCCCGTCGGCACGGATCAGCGCGTCGACCGCTGCGGGCAGGTCCAGCAGCACGCCGGCCCCGGTGGTGGTCGGCACGGCGCTCAGCTCACCGACCAGGTGCACCGGCAGCGTCGCCCCGGCGAGCGTGAGGTCGACGGTGTCGCCGACCTGCAGGCTCAGCGCCTCACGTACCTGGGGGGTCATCAGCACCGGTGCGGTCGTGGTCGTGGTCGTTGCCGGTACGACAAAGAACCGGGTCGAGGGCTGGTCGATGCGCTCCCCTCCCGGCGAGAGCTCCACCGGGCGGTTGGCGACGATCCCGCTGGCGCTCGACTGCACTGCCGCGCGCGGTCCCTTGGGCCAGATCGCCGACCACTGACCGGTGAGGTCGGCCGGGTGGGCCTTGCCGGCCGCGTCGGTCAGCTTCATGTCGGTCACCTGGAGCCCGTACGAGTCGCCGGCCGCGTTCCCGCCGTCGGCTTCGAACCCGGCCAACCGCAGTCGCGCTTCACCCACGTCCGGTAGCTGGACCGTGAAGCGGGTCGCCCGCCCGTCGCTCGGGGCCTCGACCGCCGGCAGCCGGAAGGCGAGGCCATCCTCGCTGGTGACCAGCAACGTCACTGCGATCCGGTGTGGTTCGAGGGAACGTTGCACGGGCGTACGGACGGTTCCGGTGATCGTGCGGGTGCCCTCGGGTAGCTCGACGCCCCCGAGGGCTCCCCGCGCCTCGACCATCCGCTGGTACTGCTCGGAGGCCGACCCGTCGGCGAGGCGGTCGGCGAGGTGGACGACACCGGCGGCGCTGGCCGGGTCGACACCGATCACGGTCACCGGCAGGCTCTGCCGGCCGACCCGTACGTCGTCGCGCCACGCCGGCAGCGCCCGGGCGACACCCGGCAGCGCGGCGAGTTGACCGGCCCGGTCTGGCGGGGCGACGCCGGCGCGTTCGGTGACCCGGAGGTCGGCGCCGACAGTGTGTCCGGCCTGCTCGGCCTGGGACCGCTCGCCGGTGCTGATCAATGACCAGGCCAGGGTGCTGCCGCCGACGGCGAGGGCGAGCAGCAGGACCGGACCGGCGTGGGGACGCCGGCCGGCCTGCCACATGCCGAACATGGTGGCGGTCCAGGGACGACGGTCGACGAACCGCTCCGCGAACCGGGTGAGCGGCGGGAGCACCCGCAGCGCCAGGACGGCACCCGCCAGCACGCCGAGCGTGGGGGCGGCGATCAGCAGCGGGTCGAGACCGAGCCGGCCGCCTGAGCCGGCCAGTGGGGAGGCGTAGCGGCGTAGCTGCACCCAGGCGAGCACGGCGAGCGCCACGAGCACCAGGTCGACGCTGGCGCGTTGGGCGCTCGCGGCCCGGTTCGGCCGGGATCGGGCCGCCATGTCCGCGACGTACGTCCCGGCGCCGCGCAGCGTCGGAAGGACCATGGCGACGAGGCAGCCGGCGGCCGTGGCCGCTGCCGCCGCCCAGATCAGGGTGGTGTTGCCGCCGGCGGTGGAGACGTCGTCCGACCCGCCGGGTCGGATGTACCGCAGAGCCTCACCGGCGATCAGCGGGCCGAGCACGGCGGCCGGGGCGACCACCAGGGTCGCCTCCCGGGCGGCCAGGCCGGCCAACTGCCGACGGGCGGCGCCGCGGGCGCGCAGCAGCGCGGTCTGTGGACGGCGGTCCTCGTGCAGCAGCGCGGCGACCAGCACCAGCGCGTACCCGCCGAGCACCAGGATGAGCAGCAGCGGGGTGGCCAGCGACGAGCGACCCACCAGGTCGGCGCGGGCGATCCGGTCCAACAGCTGCGCCATCTTCGTCACCGCCTGCCCGGAGCTGCCCAGTTGGGCGGCTTCGGGTACGGCCGACAGCGCCTCGGTGAGGGCTTTCCGAACGGCGGGCAGGTCGGCGACGTCGACGCCACCGAGGTCGGGTTGGGCCAGCCAGGACGCCGACACCGAACCCGGGAAGGTGGCCGCGAAGTCCGCCGGGTCGAGCGTGAACGGGCCGTACGAGGTGCCGGAGACGGCACTGCCCGCCCCCACGCCGGGTGCCAGCAGCCAGTACGCGTCCGCCGGGTCGCGGGGGCGCCAGGTGCCGGCGAGCACCAGCTCTCCCCGTCGTTCGGTGGCCCGGTCACGCACCGGGACGCGTTCGCCGACGGTCAGGCCGAGGGCGCCGGCGACCCGCTCGGGCAGGCTCACCTGGATGGGGTTGGCTCCGGGTTGGGGCCAGGCTCCGCTGGTCAGCTCGGCGTGGTTGGCGAGATCGTCGAGGGTGGCCAGGCTCGCGAAGACCGGGTCATCGGCCGTACGCGGGATCTGCCCGAGGTCGCCGGTCAGCTCCCGTCCGGTGCCGTAACGGGCGGCGGTGACACTGACCGGGACGCCACCGAGCCCGGTGGCGAGCTCTGCCCGGACCGCCTTGTCCCGGGTTGCGAACTCGGCCGCGTCCCGCCCAGCCGAGCCGCTGACCAGAAGGCCACGCTCCTCGGCGGGCGAGGCCGCGACCAGAGCCCGCTGCCCGGCGTCGACCGCCCGACGGTTGTAGTCGGACAGCCCAGTGACCAACGCGACGGCGACGAGGGCAGCGATCACCGCCGCCATCAGCAACCCGCGCGCCTCGCGGGCCCGCCTCCACACCAGCTTCATCCGACGCCTCCCCTGGCCCTGGCGGGCCGACGACCATCAAGACAGGCCACCCACCGGGAAAGGTTCGCGCCCGTTACATGATCGTTACTACGAGAAGGTCGGCCGAAGCCGGGCGGCTAGGTGCCGCGTCGAAGGTTGCGGATGCCGAACACCACCGCGCCGATCACCAGCAGGACGCCGATGAGCTGCAAACCCGGGGAGTCGTCGGCCCCGCCGAGCACGACGGCGGCGATGCCGAGAGCGACCCCGAGGATGGTGAGAACGATCAGGACGTACCTCACGGGGTTTCCTCCTCGATCCACTCCAGCAGGTCCCCGGGCTGGCAGTCGAGCACTCGGCACATCGCTTCGAGGGTGCTGAAGCGGACCGCCTTGGCGCGGCCGTTCTTCAACACCGCCACGTTGGCTGGGGTGAGGCCGACCCGCTCGGCGAACTCACCGACGCTCATCTTGCGTTTGGCCAACTCCACGTCGATGCGGACGACGATGGGCATCAGATCACCGCTTCCATGTCGGTACGCAGCGTGGTGGCCTGCCGCAACAGCGCCCGCATCACCACCATGAGGAGCCCCAGCACTGTGACGCCCACCGTCAGGAGGAACAGCAGGAGGGGCAGTCCCGGGTCGTCCGCGTTGAAGCCGACCCAGAGGAAGACGCCCACCAGCACCACCCACGCGGCGGCGATGGCCCAGACGATGGCGTCCACCCACTTGAGGGACGCCTCGGTGAAGATGCGGTCACTCTTGACCAGGCTGAGCAACTGCCACGTCGCGACGATGACCACCTGTACGCAGAGCACCCAGAACACCGTCACGGCGGTCGCCGGCCAGCGCAGGTGGGCGTCCTGCGGCGATTGCTGGGCCATGTACGCGAACTGGCCGGGCAGCGAGAGGGTCTGGAACACGACCAGCACCCCGAACAGCACCACGAGAAAGACTCTGAGAGCGGCAACCGCTCGATGCTCTGTAACCATGCATCGAGTTTCGCTCGTTACCTATCGAAAGTCAATCGGTTGCCGGGTGGTTGGCGCTGGCTCACGGCAGCGTCGGCCCCGCCGTCTGCGGCCCTGCCCTCTGCGGCCCTGCCTTCTCGGGCCCTGCCTTCTCGGGCCTCGCCTTCTGGGGATAGAACGTCTCGTGCCGGGCCAGCATGGCGACGAAGTCGACGATCTTGCGCTCGCGGGTCTGCGCCCGCTTGACGGCGTTGAGCCGGTGGATGAGAGCGAACCGGTTGGCCTTGGTGAGCACCTCGAACATCGCCTGGGCGGCGGGCTCGGCGGCGATGGCGGCGAGAAGGTCGGCCGGCACCTCGGCCTCCGACGGCGGGGCGTACGCGGCCGCCCACCGCCCGTCCGCCTTCGCCGCCTCCACCGCGGCAAGACCCGCAGGCAGCATCCGCCCCTGCTCCTCCAGCCGGGCCACGTTCGCCACGTTGCGCTGCGACCAGGAACTGCGGGACCGACGCGGGGTGAACCGGATCCAGGACGACCCCTCGTCCCGTTTGCGGGCCTGCCCGTCGATCCAGCCAAAGCACAGGCCCTCGTCGACCGCCTGCTGCCAGGTCAACGTCGTGACCGTGCCGCCCTTCTTGGTCAGGGCGAGCCAGACACCGGGGGATGTGGCGTGGTTGGCCGACAGCCACTCGCGCAGGGCGTCGGCATCCGCGACGATCAACTCGTCCAGCTCGGCGCTCGTCATGCCGGCAAACTATCCCCCGGGTCCGACAGGCGGTGACCTCCGTGAGACTTGACCAACGCGTCCGCCACGATGTCGGCGTCGGCGTCGGCCACGTCCGCCGGGTATTCCGGCAGCAGGTCGTCCCAGGGGACCAGCCACGACCCGAACAACTGGGCCTGCCCCTCGGGCCGAGCGAAGAACCAGATGTGCAGGTGGGCCCCGCCATCTCCGAAGCGGTAGACGTGGGCCCGTGAGATGTGCGGCAGCGCCTGGATGTGCCGAACGATCCGAGTGCTCAGCAGCCCGAGTTCGGCAGCCAGCTCGTCGGGGAGATCCGCCATGTCGTGGTGTTCGCGCGGCAACAGCATGAGCACCAGCGGGACACCCACACCTTTGATCCGGATCAACCGCCAACGCTCGTTGAACCAGATCCCCTCGTCCCGCTTGCGGCAGGCGTCGCAGTCGGACGGGTCCTCACCGTGCCGCGCCGGCTCCGGGAGCACCGGCGGTCGCAGCGGCGTCACTCGAAGCCCGTCCGGCTCGAACGGGCTGATCTCCCAGCCGGTCATACGCGCCAGGGGAAGGCGGCGCTCGTCGTCCGCGGCGGCGACCGCGTGGTCGTAGAACTCGTCCGGTCGCATGGCCATGCGGCACAGACTAGTACGACAAGATCCACATTGGCACGACGAGATTCACCGGGCGCGGTGAGGTCCTCTCGGCGCGGTGAGGTCCACTTGGCACGACGGCAGGTCGTCGCCCAGCGGCAGGCCGCCGAAGGTCCGCCCCCCAGCCGCCTGGTGGATGCCGAGCGGCCCGGTTCGTCGGTCGTAAGGCGAGCGGCTTACGTTCGTCGGTGGTAATGGTTGCGGCGCGGGACCTGCTCGGGATCGAGCCAGGCCGGCGGCACGAACTCTGGATGGCCGTCGTCGCCCAGCCGGACCACCCACTCGGTCTGGTGGATGTGCCGGTGGTGGTGGCCGCAGAGCAGCACCGCGTTGTCGAGGCTGGTCGGGCCCCCGTCGGCCCAGTGCCGGATGTGGTGTGCGGCGCACCAGCGCGGTGGGCGGTCGCAGCCCGGGAATGCACACCCGCCGTCGCGCAGCACCAGCGCCCGACGCAGTGGGCCGGTGACGAGGCGACGCTGTCGGCCCACGTCGAGCACCTGCCCGGCGCCGCCGAGCACAGCGGGCAGGATGGCCGCGTCACACGCCAGTCGGCGCACCGTGTCGGGGGCGAGCCGCAGGCCGACATCGAGGGTGCCGGCGCCCAACTGCCGCACCAGCCCGTCGTAGTCGACGGTGACGACGAGCTGCGCCGGCTCGCCGCCGTTCTCGGGCAGCTCGCTGGTGCGCAGCGCCAGCCGACACACGTCCGCGAGGGCATCGTGGCGGCGCTGCCCGGCACAGCGGGGGTCGTCCGGCCCGGAGGGTGCGCTCAGCGGGTCGATGACGGCACGCAACAGTGCCGCAGCCTCCGCGTCGAGGGTGCCGCTGAGCCGTAGCCGCCCGCCGGCCTGTTCGGAGATGGTGACGTGTCGGTCGCGGGTGGCTCGGGCGGCCTCGGCGGCCAGTGCCGCCGAGGCGGCAGCGTCGGCGAGGTCGGGGGCCACGTGGTCGAGGATGCGGGTGCCGAGTTTGCGCAGCAGGGTGGGGTCGAACTGCCCGGCCCACTCGACCAGCACACCGACGGCCTTGTCGGCCACCTCGGCCCCGGCCGAGGCCGACACCGTGGCGGTCGTGTCGGCGATGACCCGGGCCTGCTCCACGCTGACCGCCCCGCTCGCCAGGGCGTCGCGCACGGCGGGCGGGGCTTCGTCGAGCGAGCCGGCGAGGCCGACCAGCCGACGGGCGGCGGAAACATCGAGTCGCAGGCGGTGGCGCAACCACACCGCCGTCGAGGAGGCGCCCTGCGCGAGCGCGGTGCCCCGACCGTCCAACTCGCGGACCGCGGCCAACTGCACCGCCGCCAGCCGCTGCTGAAGCCGGTGGGTGGCGTCGAGCGCCGCGATCAGATCACGCTCGGAGAGAGCCCAGACGGCGGCGTCGGCGCAGGTCGCCACCGCACTCTCCGCCCGCGCCAACTCATCGATCACGAGCAAACCCTAGAACAGGCGTACGACAATCCCCGTCGCGCCGGACCACCCGTTCGCGGGCTTCGTCACCCCTCGGCCAACTCCGGCCGGTGCTCCCGAATCCACGCCACCACGTCCGACCTCCGCCAGACCTTTCCCATCGCCAGCACGGCGACCGGTTCCGGGAAGTTCCGTTGATTGGCGATCACGGACGCACGCTGCCGGGACACGTTCCCCAGCATCTCCCGAATCTCCGACACCCCGACGAGGTCCACACATTGACGATGACAGCGGCGCAGTCGTCAGACTCCGACAACTACGCAGTACGTTGACAGAGACAACGGATGAAGTCACGATTGACGGATGACTACGCCGGAGGCCTCCCCCAGCCGCAACCACCCGCCCCTGAGCGGCCTGCACCCGGTGCACCAGCACCTGCCGCGCCGGCCTTCGTGGCTGTGCCGGGTGTGCGCCGCCACCTGGCCGTGCGGACTGGCCCGGATGTTGCTGCGGGTGGAGTACGGGGCCGACCGGGTCGCGCTGTCGGTCTACCTGGCGAGTCAACTGTTCGACGCGACGGCCGACCTGCTGAAGCTCAATCCCGAGCCGGCACCCGACCCACGGGAGCTGTTCGACAGGTTCCTGGCCTGGACAGCTCAGCCACGTTTGTGACGCAGCGGGTCGGTCAGGGGCTGTCGGGGGTGCGCTTGGCGCGGCTGGGCTGCACGCGCTTGGGCTCGCCGGGCATCTTCGGGTGGTCCGGCGGGTACGGCAGGTCGCCCTGGCCGGCGGCGGCGTCGCGCTCGGCCCACTCCAGCAGCGGGGTGATGTCCCACGGTGCGTCGTCGATGCCGGCGTGCGGATCACCGCGCTCGGCGAGCCGGGCCGGGACGGTGCGCAGGTCGAAATCGTCCGGGTCGACGTCGGGTAGTTCGTCCCAGGTGACCGGGGTCGAGACGGTGGCCCGCGCGTTGGCCCGCAGCGAGTACGCGCAGGCGATCGTCCGGTCGCGGGCCATCTGGTTGAAGTCGACGAAGACGCGGGTGCCGCGCTCCTCCTTCCACCAGGCGGTGGTGACCAGGTCGGGGTTGCGGCGCTCCACCTCCCGAGCCAGCGCGATGGTGGCCCGGCGCACCTCGGTGAACGTCCAGCGGGGTTGGATGCGCAGGTAGACGTGCACGCCCCGGCCGCCGGAGGTTTTCGGCCAACCGGTCGCGCCCAGCTCGTCGAGGAGCGCGCGGACCTCGCCGGCGGCCCGCGCCGCGTCGGCGAAGTCGGTGCCGGGCTGCGGGTCCAGGTCGATGCGCAGCTCGTCGGGGCGGTCGACGTCGGCGGCCCGCACCGGCCACGGGTGGAAGACGATGGTGCCCATCTGCGCTGCCCAGGCCACGTGCGCCAGATCGGCCGGGCAGAGCTCCGCCGCGCTCCGACCGCTCGGGAAGGTGATCTGCGCGGTCGTCACCCAGGGCGGCACCCCTCGGGTGGGCACCCGCTTCTGGAAGAACGCCTCGCCCTCGACGCCCTCGGGGAAGCGTTGCAGGGTGGTTGGCCGGTCCCGCAGGGCGCGCATGATCCCGTCGCCGACGGCGAGGTAGTAGTGGAAGACGTCCGCCTTGGTGAACCCCCGCTGCGGGAAGATCACCCGGTCCGGACTGCTCAGCCGTACGCTGTGCCCGGCCACCTCGACCTCGGTGACCGCTGCCTTGGTGCCCGCCATCTCGCGACCATATGCCACGCCCCCGACGTTCGACGTACCGTTGACGGGTGAGTCTTGACGACAACGAGCTGCCCCGTACCGACGAAGAGTGGCGGGTCCGACTGACCCCCGAGGAGTTCCACGTCCTTCGGGAGGCCGGCACCGAACGCCCGTGGACCGGCGAGTACGTGGACACGAAGACCCAGGGGGTCTACCACTGCCGCGCCTGCGGGCTGGAGGTGTTCTCCAGCGACACCAAGTTCGACTCGCACTGCGGCTGGCCGAGCTTCGACGACGCCATCCCGGGCCGGGTCAAGGAGATCGAGGACCGCAGCCTCGGCATGGCCCGTACGGAGATCCGCTGCGCCCGCTGCGACAGTCACCTCGGGCACGTCTTCCACGGCGAGGGCTTCACCCCGAAGGACACCCGGCACTGCGTCAACTCGGTCTCCATCAAGCTGGAACCCCGCTGACCAGGGCAACCACGGCATGACGGCGCTCAGGGCGTACCCCTGAGCAGCTCGACCTCGGCGGTGCGGGACTGCTCGATGCGCCGGGCCAGGTCGCGGACGCGGTCGTTGCGGCCGACGCCGACGTGGGATCGGGCCAGGTCGGCGGCCGATCGCTGGTGGTCGGCGAGCACCTCGCGCAACACCCGGTCGACGTCCGCGTCCGGCGCGGTCCGCAGCCGGTCGAGCGCGGCGTCGTCGCCGTGCCCGTCGTGGTGGTGTGCGGCCGCGCTGGCGCCCGGCCCGGTCGTGGGCAACCAGCCGCGCATCGCGGCCAGCTCATCGGCCTCGGTCGCCTCGACGGCGGCGGCCAGGGTGCGCAGCGCGTCGTCGCGCACCCGGTCCCGGACCAGCCGGACGATCTGCAGGGTGCGTTCGCTGTGCCCGACCATGGTGCTCAGGAACACCACGTCGATCCCGCTCATCGCATCCGCCCCGACCGCGGACCCGACGCCCGTGGACCCGACGCCCGTGGACCCGACGCCCGCGGACCCGGCCGCGACCGAGCCGGCCGGGGACGCGGGGGCCGGTTGCGGCAGGGCCGACGGGCTCGCCGTGGGCGGTCCGGCGCAGGCGCCGGTGAGCAGCGACCCGGCGCAGGCTCCGCTGAGCAGCAGAGCGCTGACGAGGGACGACAGCGGGGTACGACGGGGCATGCCGGTTGCTCCGTTCACGCGAGGGCGGCGACACGGGTGCGACCGGTGGCCGCACCCGTGCGGTCAGACCTGGAGCCAGAGCGCCGGTACGTTCGGCGGCTCCCAGCCCGGGATCGCGGTGTGCGCCTGCCGGCAGCGGTACGTCGCTCCGCCGTAGGTGACTTGGTCGCCGACCTGGTACGCCCGGCCGGCCGCCCAGGTGCCGCCCTGCGCGGGCGGGGTGGTCGGCGTGGTGGTCGGGGTGGGCCGTGGG
>NZ_QGSZ01000348.1 GCF_003857055.1 Micromonospora inaquosa
CCCCACCTCCCACTGACCCGCCAGCTCAGGCTCCCAACCCTCGCCCGCGAACCGGCGCACCGTATCGACCAACGCCGCCGCGACGGCCGTACCGTGATAGGGCTGAAGATCAAAACGCCGGTACATCCGACCCAACACCGCCAATGCCGCGCGCCGACCGGCCGGATCACCCCGACCCGCGACTAACTGCCCAAGCGTCGAGAAGAACACCGCCGCGAACTGGTGCGGGAGTAGCCGCACACTGCGGTCCTCCATGAACGACCAGAAGTGGTCGGCGGCTCGGCCATGCGAGGCGAGGGCGACCGCCAGCGAGAGCCCCAGGTCAGCCATCGCGCCGGCTGGTCCTAGGTGCGCGGCCAACGCTAAGCACCACCCGCCTGGGCTTCGGATCTTCCGCACACGTCTTTACCCGTGCCTCGATAGCCCTATGCCGCGCCACGTTGCTGCCTACCGGATCGAACGACCTATCGTCGGCCGGAACAAACCACTTTCTCCGGTGCATCTTTAAGCCACCCCTCTCTCGGCCCCAACTTGACTCCTCCATGCAGGAGGCTCGCCAGCGCCTCTAGGGCGGACCTCCCCTGCTCACCGCCGAGCCGGGCGACCTGAGTACTGCGCGGTCCAATCACCGACAGCGACCGGTCGACACCGAAACGGATTGGCCCGTTCAGGAAAGCCGAACGACCAGAGCAAATCGACGCCTAGCTTGTTGTCTCGCTGTTGTCTCATGACGAATCCGAGCAGTTTCCGCAGCTGAGAGCACGTTTCTTTGACGGGATCGGACTAGAGTGACGGCGACGATCGGGAGGCAGGATGACGCGGACACCATCGCCACGGAGTCAGCTCTTGGTGCACCCGTTGAGCTACGTTCGAGAACAGCGAAGCTGGACGCAACAAGATCTCGTCGATGTCATCGCGCGCCGTCTAAACACTGCAGCCCGGCGCGAGAAGGCTTGGCGCTGGGAGCGATGGGGCGTGGTGCCGGATGAGGATTCACAGGTCGCATTGGCCGACGAACTCGGCGTCGATAGGCAAACAGTTAGGGCGCTCGGGTGGCCCCACTGGCTCCCTACCGGTCCCGCGATCAGCACGTCAGCACCCTGGACCGTCAACGGAGCAATCGCCTTGCTTGACGACACTGCAGGACCAGCAGTGCTAGATCGCCGAGGGTTTCTGATCATGCAGGCCGGGTTAGCCGCTGCGATAGCCGAACGGTGGCTCGCAACCGAGCCTCCGAAGATCAACGCAGCGCTTGAGGGAGGCCGCGTCGACACAGACCTCCTAGATTGCTTTGAACAGCGACTGCCGGCCCTGCGCCGCATGGATGCCAGCCTCGGCGGCGGGAGCGTGCGGTCACTGGTTGACGCTGAGCTTCGGCTGGTAACGGATCTCCTGCGCCACAGCAGTTACTCGGAGGTTGCCGGCAATCGCCTGCTGGTTGTCGCCGCCGAGTTGGGGCGGATCGCTGGTTGGGCTAGTTTCGATGCAGGATTCCACGCGGCGGCCGAGCGCTACTGGTTTGCGGCCCTCCACGCTGCCCACTCCGCAGCCGACCGAGCGGCAGGCGCGAACATCCTGAAGTGCATGAGCCTTCAGCGGGTCGACACGGAACGCCCCACCGAGGCCCTCCGTTTGGCCGATGCTGCGCGAGCTGGGGCGAAGGACGCGCCCGCCCGTGTGCGAGCGATGCTCACTACCCGTTTGGCTCGTACACACGCAGTGCTTGGTGAATCGGTAGCGTGCGAGCGCCGACTCGCAGAGGCCGACACAGAAATGTCACGCGCTGATGATGAAGCAAGCCCAGCCTGGGCCAGCTACTTTGATCATGCGGAGTACGCCGCCCAGGTTGCGGCCTGCTACCTACTCCTGCAGCGCCACCATGCCAGTGACTACTGGCTTCAGCAGACCCTCGCACTCCAACCGGCCGAGCGCAGCCGGGACCGCGCAACCTATCTGATCTGGCGCGCTGATTCCGTACTGAATCTCGGAGATGTCGAGCAGGCGTGCAGCCTCGTTGCCCAGGCTGCTCCAGATGTCGTCGCCACCCGATCCGTGCGCAACCATCGCCGCTTGCTGGACATCCATGGTCGCCTCGTGGCGCATCGACACCCCGCCGCAGGGGCGTTGGATGAGCGCGTGCGTAGTCTGCTGACATGAGCGAGGCCAATAGGGTCGCAGTTGTCACCGGCTCCAATCGCGGACTCGGCAAAGCCATCGCCCGCGGCTTAGCCGAGACCGGCGCCCACGTGGTCGTCACGGCCCGCACCGAGGAAGCCGCACATCGGGCCGCCGATGAGCTACTCGCGGATGAACTCTCCGCATCCGGCCAGCAACTAGATATCGCCGATCCGGCAAGCGTCGCTCGTGCCATGGCGGACGTGGGCTACCAGTACGGCAGGCTAGACATTCTCGTCAACAACGCTGGCATCGCCATCGACCGAGGCCAGGCAGCGGCTAGCGCCGATATCGAGAAGGTGCGAGCCACCCTGGACACCAACATCATGGGGACCTGGCGCTGCTGTACCGCAGCCATCCCTGAGATGAGAAAGAACGGGTACGGCCGGATCGTCAACGTCACCAGCCACATGGGCACCTTCGGCGAGATGGGAACCGGAAGCGTCTCCTACCGAGTGTCCAAGGCTGGGGTAAACGCACTAACCTGCATCCTCGCAGCTGAGCTCAAGGACGACGGCATCTTGGTGAACGCGGCGTCCCCGGGAAAGGTCGACACTCGCCTGGCCTACGGAAAGGCGAACTCCACGCCCGACGAAGCTGCGGACACGTTCGTATGGCTTGCCACACTGCCGTCAGACGGCCCGACCGGGGGACTCTACTTCCAGCGACGACCACTCGCCTGGTAGCGGCATCACCGGACAGGCTGGGCGGCAACGAGCTACCTCTGCGTGATCAACAGATGACGTGAACGAGATCTTCATGTTTGACTGTGTGTATGCAGGCGGGGGAAGCGCGGCTGTCGATCGATTGTGGTGACGCCAGCACCGTGGCTGTTCTGGCCTGGGCTGACGGCAGCGCGTCTGCGCTCTCTTTCGACGGGCTGCCGTATCTGCCCAGCGCTGTGCACGTGGGCCCCGACGGGGAGGTACGGACAGGGCAGCGGGCGTGGCAGGCCGCCGTAGAGCAGCCGAGCAGGTTCATTCCGAGCCCTCGCCGCGCCGTCGATGACGACGTCACGGTCGACAAGACGCCGGTGGAGGCACTTGCGCTGGCGGCGGCGCCGCTGCGCACGGTCGCGGCCGAGGCCGAGCGGGTTGCCGGCGGGCCGGTGCGGGATGTGCGGCTGGTGGTGCCGGCAGGTTGGGGGCCGCGTCGGCGTACCTGGATGAGGCAGGCCGCGCATCGGGCGGGTCTTGCGCAGCCGCGTCTCGTCGAGGCACCGGTAGCCGTTGCCGAGCACCTGCTGGCGACCGGCCTGCAACTGCCGGTCGGGGCGTTCATCGTCGTCTGCGACGTCGGCGCGGGCGCGGAGGTGACGGTACTTCGCCGCGGCCCGGCGGGGTTCGAGGTCCTCTCGACCCTCGCTGACCCTGCCGCCGGCGGCACCACAGTCGACCTGGCCTTGACTGCCGCTCTGACAGCCGGCCGCGACGCGCCCGGCGACGGCATGGGCGATTGGGCGACGACGCAGAGCGTCCGCGCTGCGAAGGAGACGTTGGGCGCGCACCCTGCCGTCACGGTACCGCTCGCCGGGCAAGCACCGGTCATCGCGAACAGCACCATGCTCGTCGCAGCCACTCTGCCAGTAATTCGACGCGTGGCGGAGCTGGTCGGGGAGACCCTCGCCGCCGCCGAACTCTCCCCCGGCGATCTGGCCGGGATCTTTTGCGTCGGCGGCAGCGCCCACCTGCCGCACCTGGACGCGGTTGTCGCCGAGCGCACGGGCATCACCACCACGGTTGTTCCCGAGCCTCAACTCGTGGCCGCCCGGGGCGCTGCGGACGCTGGCGCCGCGCATGCGGGGACGGCGGTTGTGGTGGAGGTGCCGGTGCCGCCGGTGCGACGGGCCGTGGCGATCGCGGTGCCGGGCTTCGCGTCGCTGGCCCTGATCTGGCAGGTTCTCCTGACCGCCGAACAGCACAATCTGATGAACGTCTACCGCTCGGTGAGTTTGAACTGGGGCGAGTTCACGATGGCCGCTGTGCTCGCCCTGCTGGCCTGCCTCGCCGCCGGGACCGTCCTCGGTTCCCTGATCGCCGCGCGCAGCCCCTCCCCGAGTACCCGCACCGAGGGCGGGAGGGTCAGTATCGGCATCCTCGCCGCCGTCAGCCTCGGCGCGGCGATCGCCGGGCTCTACGCGGTCGTCACCAGCCAGTACTTCGGCGAACCCGTAGGCCCCTTCCTAAAATGGGTCCTATGGCCCATCACGCCGATCGTGGTAGTGGCCATGGCGATGGCGGTGGTCGCCGCCCGGCAATGGCGTGCCCCACACGGCGGCTGGTCCGCGCTGCTGGCCGCACCGACCGGCTCGATCGTCACCGCAGCGCTCGGCATGGGATTGATCCAATACTCGCTGACAGCCGACAGGTGGCCCGACCGGCTGTTGCTCATCGACATCTCCGGGCGCGTCGGTGGACTCCTCCTCGGCGTCGGGTTGGTCATGGCGCTGGTGACACCGCTGATGTTCCGCCTCATCCTCAGCGCCCCCGTCGCGGTCATCAGCGCCGCGATCGTCAGCGAGCGGGCCGCCGGCATTCTCGGCGTCAGCTACGCCGTGGCCGTAGCGATGTGGTGGGCAGCGCGACTGTGGACCCGCATCATCCGCCCCGCCACCACGAGCCCTGTCTCTGCCCAGCGATCAGCGGGTGCCGGACCCTCGGGTGGGGGTGGGTGAGGTGCGGTGGCCGCGCCAGCTGATGTCGCTGCTGGTCGTCCTCGCGCTCCTGACAGGTCCGCCGGTGGTACTGCTACTCCTGATCGGCCCACCCATACGCGGGTGGCCGAGCACTGAGCAGGTACGGGCGTGGGTGCAGCAGCCCTTGACCGAGCAGAGCCTCACCGCCGCGTTGACGATCGGAGTGTGGCTGCTGTGGCTGCTGCTCGCCTACACCGTCGCCGTACGGGTCTTGGCCCGTCTGCGGACGACCGTGGGATGGCTGCGCCGGCTTCCGCTACCGACGCCGCTGCAGGCGACGGCAAGCGGAATCGCCGGAGCCGCAGTCTTCGGCGTCGCCACCAACACGGCCACCATCGCCCCGCCGCAACCGTCGCCTCCGCTCGCAGCAGGGATGCCCGAGCATTTCGACGAGGTCAGCCCCGTTCATAGCGACACGGCGGCGAGCGATGGCGGGATTCACCTGGCCGGCGGCTGGCTGCCTAATGAGGTCGCCGAGCAGGTCGCTGCTGCCGCAGCCCTCGTCTGGCTACGCCGCCGCCGCGACTACCGGCC
>NZ_QGSZ01000056.1 GCF_003857055.1 Micromonospora inaquosa
GAGAAAGGACGATAATGCCCTCGTACCCCCGGCGCTGGCCCCGGGCGCTCTTCGCGGCGGTACTCACCGTCGCGAGCGCGGCCCTCGCTGTGGCTGCACCGTCCACCGCCCAGGCGGTGGTGATTCCCGCTTCCGACTATCAACAGGTCAAGCTCGCCACCGGCTCCGCCGAGCTCGGTGAGGCCATGTCCCTGGCCGTACTGCCCAACCGCTCGGTCCTGCACACCGCTCGAAACGGCGTCCTGCGGGTGACCGACGTGGCCGGCAACACCAAGGTCTCCGGCACCCTGTCCGTCTACACGCACGACGAGGAGGGGTTGCAGGGCGTCGCCGTCGACCCGAACTTCGCCACCAACCGGTGGATCTACCTGTACTACTCGCCCACGCTGAGCACCCCGTCCGGGGACGCCCCGACCACCGGCTCGCAGTCCGACTGGGACCGGTGGAAGGGGCACCTGCGGCTGTCCCGGTTCACCCTCAACAGCGACGACACGCTCAACCTGGGCAGCGAGAAGATCGTGCTCCAGGTCGCCAACGACCGGGGGCAGTGCTGCCACGTCGGCGGTGACCTGGACTTCGACGGCGCCGGAAACCTGTACCTGACCACCGGCGACGACACCAACCCGTTCGAGTCGTCCGGCTACGCGCCACTTGACGAACGGACCAACCGCAACCCGCAGTTCGACGCCCAACGTTCGGCGGGCAACACCAACGACCTGCGGGGCAAGGTGCTGCGGATCAAGCCGCAGGCGGACGGCACGTACACGATCCCGTCGGGCAACATGTTCGCCCCCGGCACGTCGGGCACCCGCCCGGAGATCTACGCGATGGGTCTGCGCAACCCGTTCCGGATGAGCGTCGACAAGGCAACCGGCGTCGTCTACCTCGGCGACTACGGCCCCGACGCCGGGTCCACGAACTCCAGCCGTGGCCCCCAGGGTCAGGTGGAGTTCAACCGTATCGCGGCACCGGGTAACTACGGCTGGCCG
This sequence comes from Micromonospora inaquosa, assembly GCF_003857055.1. Classification (GTDB taxonomy): domain Bacteria; phylum Actinomycetota; class Actinomycetes; order Mycobacteriales; family Micromonosporaceae; genus Micromonospora; species Micromonospora inaquosa. Next base: position 990 of record NZ_QGSZ01000056.1, read on the forward strand.
TACTGCACCGGGACCAACACCAGCACCGAAACATACAACGAATACACCTTCCCGTCCGGGCCGTCGCAGTCGAAGTACAACTGCACGGGCGGGCCGACCAACAACTCGTTCCGCAACACCGGGCTCACCACGCTGCCCGCGGCGAAGCCGGCCTGGATCAAGTACGCCGGCGACTCCGGCTCGCCGTCGGAGTTCGGCAGCGGCTCGGAGTCGCCGATGGGCGGGCCGGTCTACCGGTACGACGCCTCGCTGAACTCCAGCATCAAGTTCCCGGCCTCGCTCAACGGCCAGTTCTTCGCCGGCGAGTACGGCCGCCGCTGGATCAAGCCCATCGCCATCAACTCCGACGGCTCCCGGGGGGAGATCTCCAGCTTCCCGTGGAGCGGCACGCAGGTCATGGACATGGCCTTCGGCCCGGACGGCGCGCTGTACGTGCTGGACTACGGCACCGGCTCGAACAACCAGGCGCTGTTCCGGATCGAGTACATCGGTGGTGGCAACCGCAGCCCCATCGCGGTCGCCGCGGCGAACCCCACCTCAGGGGCGAACCCGTTGACCGTCAACTTCTCGTCGGCCGGCAGCTCCGACCCGGAGGGCGGCGCGCTCAGCTACCTGTGGACCTTCGGTGACGGCACCACGTCGACGGCGGCCAACCCCACCAAGACGTACACCACGAACGGCACCTACTCCCCCACGTTGAAGGTCACCGACCCGACCGGCCTGTCCGGCACGGCGAGCCTGGTCATCACCGTGGGCAACACGGCCCCGACGGTGACGCTCAGCGCGCCGGCCGACGGGCAGCTGTTCAGCTTCGGTGACACGGTGCCGTACCAGATCTCGGTGAGCGACCCGCAGGACGGCACTATCGACTGCTCCAAGGTGAGCCTGACGTACGCGCTGGGCCACGACAGCCACGCCCACCAGATCACCTCGAAGAACGGGTGCAGCGGCACGATCACCCTCCCGACCGACGGGGAGCACGACTCGGCGGCCAACATCTACGGGGTCTTCGACGCCGCCTACACCGACAACGGTGGGCTCACCACGCACAGCATCAAGACGCTGCAACCCAAGCACCGTCAGGGTGAGCACTTCGGTGCCCAGTCCGGCGTCCAGGCCTCCGAGCACACCAGCGCCGAGGGTGGCCGCTCTGCCGGCTTCATCGAGAACAACGACTGGATCTCGTACCAGCCGTACAACCTGTCCAACGCGACCCGGTTCACCGCCCGGGTCTCCTCGGCCGGGGCGGGCGGCACCATCGAGGTCCGGACCGGCTCCGCCACCGGCACCCTGCTGGGCACCGCCACGGTGCCGGTGACCGGCAACTGGGAGACGTTTGTCGACGTCTCCACCGCCATCACCAACCCGCCGACCGCGTCGACGACGCTGTACCTGGTGTTCAAGGGCGGGTCCGGCTACCTGTTCGACGTTGACGCGTTCACCTTCACCACCGGCACCGCCAGCAGCACCCCGGTGACGACGTTGCGGGCACAGGTCAACAACCAGTACGTGTCGGCGGTCGGCACCAGCGCGCTGATCGCCAACAAGGCCAGCGTCGGCACCACCGAGCAGTTCGACCGGGTGGACGCCGGCAACGGCAACATCGCCCTCCGGTCGCGCGCCAACGGCCTGTACGTGTGCGCGGAGAACGCGGGCGCGGATCCGTTGATCGCGAACCGGACGACGGTCGGACAGTGGGAGACCTTCCAGATCATCACCAACTCGGACGGGACAGTCGGTCTGCGGGCCCTGGCCAACAACCAGATCGTGGCCGCCGAGAACGCCGGCGCCGGGGCACTGATCGCCAACCGGACGTCGGTCGGGTCCTGGGAGAGGTTCGTCCTGACCACCGGCTGACGAGCGAAGGTAGGGCCCGGCCTGGACGGTGACCAGGCCGGGCCCTACTCCGTGAAACAGGCGGCGCGCTGGGCGGCTGCCTAGATCGGAAAGTGGCCGCGGCGCCAGTGCCAGTGGCCGCCGGCCCGCAAATGGTCGATGATCGCGCGCTGGAGCACGGTGCGGCGCGGCAACTCGTCCAGCGGTATGGTCAGGGTGCGGAACCCGAAGCGCAGCATCTCGATGTCGGCGTCCGGCCCCTCCGACTCCTGGTAGGGCTCCAGCTCGAACCGGCGCTGGAACCGCACGATGTTGGAGTCCTCCGGCAGGTACTCCCGCAGTTGCGGGTCGAGCAGCCACGAGCCGCAGGAGAACACTGTGTAGCGCTCTTCGGGAAAATGTCGTGGGAAGAACGCCCGTGCCTCGTCCAACGACGCCGCGACCGCCTCCGGGGGCAACGGCCCCGACTCGGGGACGTGCAGGCCGATGGCGCCGTTGCCGCGCTGGTGCTGTAGCCGGCCCAACTCGTAGACGGCGCCGCGCGAGTGCAGCGTCAGCCAGCTCTGCATGACCGGCCAGCCATCACCACGCATGCGTCGGTCGACAGCGAGGTTGCGGCCCAGGTCAGCGAGGGTCGCCCAGGACACGGCATCGGGGACGCGGTGGTCGCGGTGATAGCCCCGCACCACGTCGACCAGGGCCAGGTACGCGTACACGTAGAGGTGCCGCCAGGCGGGCCCACGGTCTCGCGGCAGCTCCGGGCCGGGCGGCAGCCAGTCGTACCCCCCGAGGTCGGCGCGGACCACTGCGATCGAGCGGTCGAGCAGCCAGCGCAGCTCCGTCGTCCACAGCGGAGAACCTGGCTCCGGCCATCCCGCCAGGATTTCGGCGGCGTCGTCCGGCCGCACGGCGAGCCGGTCGAGGATCGCGGGCGCGTCCGCCTTCGCGGGCAACGGGGCTGACCGCCTGTCACCGGCGAGCCGGTGCACGCGGTCGACGTCCTCGACGGGCACCCCGAGTCGGGCGGCGATGTCGTCCAGATCCACGCCGACGAACCTACCGCCCGACGCGCAGCTCAGGAATCTGCCGGCACTCCGGCGTCGAGCTGCCCGATCATCGGCGCGAGGAGATCGTTGAGTTCCCGGGCCAGCACCACCACGGCCCGGCGCGCCGCCACCGCGACGTCATCGTCCGGGCCGTCGGGCGTCGGCGGCAGATCGTCGAGCGGGACCGGTGCCTCCACCTGAAGCAGCGCGCGCAGATGGGGCCGGCGCGTCTGGTCCTGCTCGGTGGGTGTGGTGAACTGGCCGAACAGCTGGGGCCAGTCCTGCCAACCACGGTCGCGCTGCCACTGCTTGGTCCAGGTCAGCTCGGCCGGCCAACGGGAGGCCACGGTCACCGCGCAGACCAGACTGCCGTCCCAGTGGCTGCGGGCGCAGGTCGCCGAGATGATCCGCCGGTGCCAGCGGACGAAGCCCGGCGACAGCTCGGTGGCCAGCCGCCACGCCGTCACCGCGAACGCCACGGGCGCGAAGTCACCCCAGGTGTCGGCGAAGTCGTCGATCCGACGAAGCACCTCGGCCTCGTACCGGCCGCGCCCGTCGGTGCCGTGTTCGCGGTCGAACTGCTCGTCCAGCCAAAAGGCGCGCGATTCCGGCATCCTCAACCCCGTTTCACACAGCGATGGTGTCCCGCACCTCGAATCTAGGCGAATGTCGGGGTGTGGACGGCACCCTCGCCGGTTGTCGACCTGCGCCATGCCCGCACCGGACTCGTCCGGGTGACCCTGCAACCCGGGCCATTCTGGTCGGACCGCAGCGTTGCGGCAGCGGCGGCGGCTTGACAAGGAGCCGGTTCCAGAGTGGACGATGCACCGTGCGCATTCTTGTGGTGGGTGGCAGCGGCCTGATCGGCGCTCATGTGGCGGACGTGCTCCGGGAGCGTGGCCACGCCGCGACCACGGTGGCGCGTACCGCCCAGTCGGGCGTCGACCACCTGCTCGATGTCGGGTCCGCCTCGATCGACGAGCTGCGGTCGTTGCTCGCCGGGCACGACGGCGTCGTGTACGCCACCCGCACCGACGAGCAACGGCCGCTTCCCAAGCCGATCTATCCCGAGTTCCGCCGCGACAACGTCGACCCGGTGGTACGCCTGTTCACCGCCGCACGCCTCGAAGGTCTCACCCGGGGTGTCGTGATGGGCTCCTACTACACCTACTTCGACCGGCTCCATCCGCAGTGGCGCCTCGCCGAGCGGCACACCTACATCCGGTGTCGCCTGGAGCAGGCCCGGGAGGGGCGGGCCGCCGCCGGCGAGGGCCTGCCGGTCGCCGTACTCGAACTGCCCTTCGTCTTCGGTCGGGCCGGGGACCGGCTGCCCAACTGGGCCGGTCCGCTGGACCGGTGGGCCCGCTCGCGTACCCCGTTGGTGGCCCCGATCGGCGGCAGCGCCGCGGCGTCCGCGCGCAGCGTGGCCGAGGTCGCGGTCGACGCCCTGGAGCAGGCCAGCGGCGCGGACCTCCCGGTCGCCGACGAGAACCTCAGCTGGCACGACAGGTT
>NZ_QGSZ01000055.1 GCF_003857055.1 Micromonospora inaquosa
GGTGTGTGGTTGTTCTTTGAGAACTCAACAGGGTGCTTGTAAAGCCAGTGCCAATTATGATTTATACCCCGGACTGGTCAGTTTTTGCTGGCTGGTTGGGATTCCTTTGGCAACATTTGTTTGTTGCCGGGATAGCTGTTCAACTAATTTTTTGTTGGAGAGTTTGATCCTGGCTCAGGACGAACGCTGGCGGCGTGCTTAACACATGCAAGTCGAGCGGAAAGGCCCTTCGGGGTACTCGAGCGGCGAACGGGTGAGTAACACGTGAGCAACCTGCCCCAAGCTTTGGGATAACCCTCGGAAACGGGGGCTAATACCGAATATTACTGCTGGCCGCATGGTTGGTGGTGGAAAGTTTTTCGGCTTGGGATGGGCTCGCGGCCTATCAGCTTGTTGGTGGGGTGATGGCCTACCAAGGCGACGACGGGTAGCCGGCCTGAGAGGGCGACCGGCCACACTGGGACTGAGACACGGCCCAGACTCCTACGGGAGGCAGCAGTGGGGAATATTGCACAATGGGCGGAAGCCTGATGCAGCGACGCCGCGTGAGGGATGACGGCCTTCGGGTTGTAAACCTCTTTCAGCAGGGACGAAGCGAGAGTGACGGTACCTGCAGAAGAAGCACCGGCCAACTACGTGCCAGCAGCCGCGGTAAGACGTAGGGTGCGAGCGTTGTCCGGATTTATTGGGCGTAAAGAGCTCGTAGGCGGCTTGTCGCGTCGACCGTGAAAACTTGGGGCTCAACCCCAAGCCTGCGGTCGATACGGGCAGGCTAGAGTTCGGTAGGGGAGACTGGAATTCCTGGTGTAGCGGTGAAATGCGCAGATATCAGGAGGAACACCGGTGGCGAAGGCGGGTCTCTGGGCCGATACTGACGCTGAGGAGCGAAAGCGTGGGGAGCGAACAGGATTAGATACCCTGGTAGTCCACGCTGTAAACGTTGGGCGCTAGGTGTGGGGGGCCTCTCCGGTTCCCTGTGCCGCAGCTAACGCATTAAGCGCCCCGCCTGGGGAGTACGGCCGCAAGGCTAAAACTCAAAGGAATTGACGGGGGCCCGCACAAGCGGCGGAGCATGCGGATTAATTCGATGCAACGCGAAGAACCTTACCTGGGTTTGACATGGCCGCAAAACCTCCAGAGATGGGGGGTCCTTCGGGGGCGGTCACAGGTGGTGCATGGCTGTCGTCAGCTCGTGTCGTGAGATGTTGGGTTAAGTCCCGCAACGAGCGCAACCCTCGTTCGATGTTGCCAGCGCGTTATGGCGGGGACTCATCGAAGACTGCCGGGGTCAACTCGGAGGAAGGTGGGGATGACGTCAAGTCATCATGCCCCTTATGTCCAGGGCTTCACGCATGCTACAATGGCCGGTACAATGGGCTGCGATACCGTGAGGTGGAGCGAATCCCAAAAAGCCGGTCTCAGTTCGGATCGGGGTCTGCAACTCGACCCCGTGAAGTCGGAGTCGCTAGTAATCGCAGATCAGCAACGCTGCGGTGAATACGTTCCCGGGCCTTGTACACACCGCCCGTCACGTCACGAAAGTCGGCAACACCCGAAGCCGGTGGCCCAACCCTTGTGGAGGGAGCCGTCGAAGGTGGGGCTGGCGATTGGGACGAAGTCGTAACAAGGTAGCCGTACCGGAAGGTGCGGCTGGATCACCTCCTTTCTAAGGAGCACCTTCCGACGAAAGTCGGTAAGGAGCCCGCACCGCCCGACTGTGGTGGTGGGGTGCTCAGATGGCGGAGACACTGGCAAGTTTTGCCCTGGCAACGGCCGGCGGCGCCTAGTACAGCCACTCTTGGGTGGTGGGAACGGATGCTGTTGGTGCGGCTGGGGGGAGATGTAAGCACCCTGTTGGGTCCTGAAGGAACAACCTCGTGTTGTTGTTTCAGAGACTTGGCCGGCCTCCTTGTGTGGGGGCTGGAAGTCTGCCAGGCATGGCCTGGCCCCGCATACCGCCAACTGTGTGTTGGGTTTGGTGTGGGGCGGATCGGGTTGTGGGTTGGTCGTTTGTTGAGAATTGCACAGTGGACGCGAGCATCTTTGTGGTCAAGTTGTCAAGGGCGAACGGTGAATGCCTTGGCACCAGGAGCCGATGAAGGACGTGGGAGGCCGCGATAGGCCTGGGGGAGCTGTCAACCAAGCTGTGATCCCAGGGTGTCCGAATGGGGAAACCTGGCACCAGTCATGTGGTGTCACCCACACCTGAACACATAGGGTGTGTGGAGGGAACGCGGGGAAGTGAAACATCTCAGTACCCGTAGGAAGAGAAAACAATTTAGTGATTCCGTGAGTAGTGGCGAGCGAAAGCGGATCGAGGCTAAACCGGCTGCGTGTGATACCTGTCAGGGGTTGCGTGGTCGGGGTTGTGGGACCCTGCTGAACAAGCTGACACTTGTTCGAGAAGTTACAAAGTTAGTGGCTAGTCGAACAGTCTGGAATGGCTGACCGTAGACGGTGAAAGTCCGGTAGGTGAAAGTTGCTGACCTTCTGTGGGTGTTCCCGAGTAGCGGCGGACCCCTGAAATCTGCCGTGAATCTGCCAGGACCACCTGGTAAGCCTAAATACTTCCTGGTGACCGATAGCGGACAAGTACCGTGAGGGAATGGTGAAAAGTACCCCGGGAGGGGAGTGAAATAGTACCTGAAACCGTTCGCCTACAATCCGTCGGAGCCTTGCGGGGTGACGGCGTGCCTTTTGAAGAATGAGCCTGCGAGTTAGTGGCATGTGGCGAGGTTAACCCGTGTGGGGGAGCCGTAGCGAAAGCGAGTCTGAATAGGGCGATTCAGTCGCGTGTCCTAGACCCGAAGCGGAGTGATCTAGCCATGGGCAGGCTGAAGCGCGGGTAAGACCGCGTGGAGGGCCGAACCCACCAATGTTGAAAAATTGGGGGATGACCTGTGGTTAGGGGTGAAAGGCCAATCAAACTCCGTGATAGCTGGTTCTCCCCGAAATGCATTTAGGTGCAGCGTCGCGTGTTTCTTGCCGGAGGTAGAGCACTGGATGGTCTAGGGGGCCCACAAGCTTACCGAAATCAGCCAAACTCCGAATGCCGGTAAGTGAGAGCGCGGCAGTGAGACTGCGGGGGATAAGCTTCGTAGTCGAGAGGGAAACAGCCCAGATCACCAGCTAAGGCCCCTAAGCGTGTGCTAAGTGGAAAAGGATGTGGGGTCGCATAGACAACCAGGAGGTTGGCTTAGAAGCAGCCACCCTTTAAAGAGTGCGTAATAGCTCACTGGTCAAGTGGTTCCGCGCCGACAATGTAGCGGGGCTCAAGCACACCGCCGAAGCTGTGGCATTCACATTTTATCCTCGCTTGGACTTGATTCCTTGTGCAGGTGTGTGGATGGGTAGGGGAGCGTCGTGCCGCGAGTGAAGCAGCGGGGTGACCCAGTTGTGGACGCGGCACGAGTGAGAATGCAGGCATGAGTAGCGAAAGAAGGGTGAGAAACCCTTCCGCCGGATGACCAAGGGTTCCAGGGCCAGGCTAATCCGCCCTGGGTGAGTCGGGACCTAAGGCGAGGCCGAGAGGCGTAGTCGATGGACAACGGGTTGATATTCCCGTACCCGCGAAAGAGCGTCCCTGATGAACCTCGTTGTGCTAACCGCCCGAACTTGGTGAGGTCTTCGGACTGAGCTGGGGGAGCGTGGGAACCTGATGGGTAGTAGTCAAGCGATGGGGTGACGCAGGAAGGTAGCTGAGCCCGGCCGGTGGTTGTGCCGGGGTAAGCGTGTAGGCCGTGGTGTAGGCAAATCCGCACCGCATGAAGGCTGAGACGTGATGCCGAGCCGATTCAGGTGAAGTCAGTGATCCTATGCTGCCGAGAAAAGCCTCTAGCGAGTTCTTAGCGGCCCGTACCCCAAACCGACACAGGTGGTCAGGTAGAGAATACCGAGGCGATCGGGCGAACTGTGGTTAAGGAACTCGGCAAATTGCCCCCGTAACTTAGGGAGAAGGGGGGCCGGAGACGTGAAGCCCCGCGCGGGTGGAGCGTTGTATGGCCGCAGAGAGCAGGGGGAAGCGACTGTTTACTAAAAACACAGGTCCATGCGAAGAAGTAATTCGATGTATATGGACTGACGCCTGCCCGGTGCTGGAACGTTAAGGGGACCTGTTAGCTCTTTCGGGGGCGAAGCGGAGAACTTAAGCGCCAGTAAACGGCGGTGGTAACTATAACCATCCTAAGGTAGCGAAATTCCTTGTCGGGTAAGTTCCGACCTGCACGAATGGCGTAACGACTTCCCCACTGTCTCAACCACAGGCCCGGCGAAATTGCAGTACGAGTAAAGATGCTCGTTACGCGCGGCAGGACGGAAAGACCCCGGGACCTTTACTATAGCTTGACATTGGTACTCGAATTAGCTTGTGTAGGATAGGTGGGAGCCGGTGAAGTCCATACGCCAGTATGGGTGGAGGCAATCTTGAAATACCACTCTGGTTGATTTGGGTATCTAACTTCGGACCGTTATCCGGTTCAGGGACAGTGTCTGGTGGGTAGTTTAACTGGGGCGGTTGCCTCCTAAAAGGTAACGGAGGCGCCCAAAGGTTCCCTCAGCCTGGTTGGCAATCAGGTGTTGAGTGCAAGTACACAAGGGAGCTTGACTGTGAGACTGACAGGTCGAGCAGGGACGAAAGTCGGGACTAGTGATCCGGCACTTGCGAGTGGAAGCGGTGTCGCTCAACGGATAAAAGGTACCCCGGGGATAACAGGCTGATCTTCCCCAAGAGTCCATATCGACGGGATGGTTTGGCACCTCGATGTCGGCTCGTCGCATCCTGGGGCTGTAGCAGGTCCCAAGGGTTGGGCTGTTCGCCCATTAAAGCGGTACGCGAGCTGGGTTTAGAACGTCGTGAGACAGTTCGGTCCCTATCCGCCGTGCGCGTAGGATACTTGAGAAGGGCTGTCCCTAGTACGAGAGGACCGGGACGGACGAACCTCTGGTGTGCCAGTTGTCCTGCCAAGGGCACGGCTGGTTAGCTACGTTCGGAAGGGATAACCGCTGAAAGCATCTAAGCGGGAAGCCTGCTTCAAGATGAGGTATCCCACCCACCTTTGGTGGGGTAAGGCCCCCAGCTAGACGACTGGGTTGATAGGCCGGAAATGTAAGCCCGGTAACGGGTTCAGTTGACCGGTACTAATAGGCCGAGGACTTGACTACTAAGCTGCTACGCGTCCACTGTGCAACTCTGAACAAGCGAACACCCGTGAATGTGTGCCGGGGTTGTTTGATATGTTCATAGAGTTACGGCGGTCATGGCGGAGGGGAAACGCCCGGTTACATTCCGAACCCGGAAGCTAAGCCCTCCAGCGCCGATGGTACTGCACTCGTGAGGGTGTGGGAGAGTAGGACGCCGCCGGACAATCTTCCAG
>NZ_QGSZ01000103.1 GCF_003857055.1 Micromonospora inaquosa
ATCAGCGGGTGGTGGCCAGCAGCCACCCGCGCGCCGCGCGGGTCAGCGAGAAGTATCCGCCGCCCACCAAAACCGCTCCGATGATCATCGGGGGCCAGTGCAACGCCGCGTCCCAGAGGTTGAGCGACCAGGCGAAGAGGGCAGCGCCGGCCACTATGCCGAGGATCAGGACGCCGGTCAGACCGGTGCCCACCGCACGCTGCGCCAGGGCCAGGCCCGGCCGGGACGCCCGCGCGCTCGCCCAGACCACCAGCAGACCGGCCACCGAGAGCAGCAGCGCGCCCAGCCAGATCCAGTCGACCGAGCTGGCGAGCAGCAGGTAACCGGCCGGGGGTCGTGGGCCGCCACTCCAGCTCGACCCCTGCCAGGTCAGGTCGCCGGCGACCACCCCCACCCCGGCGATCGCCAGCATCCGCAGAGAGAGCCCGCGCAGGGCACCCACCGCCAGCTCGGCCTGCCAGGAGGGGAGCAGCTGCGCCGGTGAGCCGAACTCGGCCACCGCCCGGCGCTGCGCCTCGGTGGGTGGCACCCCGCTCTCGAGGTACGCCTCGACGGCGTCCAGCAGCCCGTGCCGGGCCTCGGTCAACAGGTCGGACTTGAGTCGCGCCGGCCCCTGCAACCGAGCGGCCAGCTCCCGCAGGTGCTCGTCGACCATCACGTCCTCACCGCGCGCCATGGCACCACCCTGCCATGGACTCCGGCGGGTCGACGTCCGGGAGAACCCTGGTCCGCCCCCGAGTCGGGTCAGGGGGCGAGCGCCAGGTAACCGCGTTCGGCCGCGGCCTGGAGCAGCCACTGGTCCCGGTACCAGCCCGAGGCCGCGACCAACTCGGCGTGCCGACCGCGCTGGATCACCCGGCCGCCGTCCAGGACCACGATCTCGTCCAGCTCGTCCAGCCCACTGAGCCGGTGGGTGATCAGCAGCACCGAGTGCCCGGCGGGGGTGGCGGCGAGGGCGGACGCGAGCACCGCGTCCGCGGCGGTCGGGTCCAGACCTTCGGTGGGCTCGTCGAGCACCAGCACCGGCGGCGCGGCGAGCAGGGCCCGGGCGAGCGCCAGCCGCTGCCGCTGCCCGCCGGAGAGCTGCCCGCCCTCCTCGCCGACCAGCGTGTCCCAGCCCGCCGGCTGGGTGCGTACCCAGTCCAGCAGGCCGGCGGCGGCGGTGGCCCGGGTCAGCTCCTCCTCGTCCGCTCCGGCGCGCCCGAGCAGCAGGTTCTCTCGTACCGTGGCATGGAAGACGTACGCCTCGGCCAGCAGCCCGCCGACCGCGCGGGGCAGTGCCTCCTCGGCGTAGGCCGAGAGGTCGTGACCGTCCAGGGTGACCCGGCCGGACGCGGGCGCGACGGTGCCGGTCAGCACGGCGGCCAGTGTGCTCTTGCCGGCGCCACTCGGGCCGACGACAGCGATCCGGCGTCCCGCCGGCAGGTCCAGGCTGACCCCGTCCAGGGCGGGCGCCGCGCCGGCCCGGTACCGCACTGTCACGTCGACGAAGCGCAGTTCGTGCGGGCCGGTCGGCTCCGTCGCACCGGTCGCGGGCGGCGGGGTCGGCAGGTCCGTGTCGAGCAGGTCGGCCACCCGGGTCAGGCCGGGCCGCAGCTGCGTCCACTGTCGGGCCGCCGCGACCAGCGCCAACGTCACCTCGACGGCGGCCAGCGCGCCGACGGCCAGGACACCCACCAGCACCCCCGACACGTCGGCGGCGAGTGCGACCAGCACCACCGCCGCGGCGGTGGCGCCGGCGGTCAGCACGCCGGCCGCGTCCACCGCGAACCCGGTAGCGGCCAGCCGACGTTCCAGCCGGGCCAGCCGGTGGGCGCGTTGTTCGGCGGCGCGCAGCGTGACCTCGGTCGCCCCGAACGCGGCCAGGTCGGCGGCGCCGTGGGTGAGGTCGATCGCGTCGGTGGCCAGCGCGCCCCGCAGCGGGGCCACCTCCGCCGCGCTGCGGCGGGTGAGCGCGGTGGCCAGCGCGGGCAGCGCCACCCCGGCAACCAGCAGCCCGACGGCGAGCACGCCGGCGGCCGGTGGTGAGATCAGCGCCGCCACGGCGATCGCCAGCACACCGACCAGGGCCGCCGCCGAACCGGGGACCAGTACCCGCAGCAACAGGTCCTGGACGGCTTCCACGTCGGAGACCAGGCGGCTCAGCACGTCCCCCGAGCGGTGCGCTGTGCCACGGCGGGCCGCCAGGGTGGCGAAGACCCGGGCCCGGACATCGGTGATCATGCGGAGTACCGCGTCGTGCCCGGCGAGCCGTTCGGTGTAGCGGAACACGCCCCGGCTGATGGCCAGCGCGCGGACCGCGACGATCGCCACGGTGAGGCGGTCCAGCGGAGGCTGACCGGCGGCGCTCATCAGCAGCCAGGTGGCGGTGGCCATCAGGGCGAGCCCGGCGAACTCGGTGGCGGCCGCCAGGAGCCCGGCTCCGACGAGGCGGCCGAGGTACGGCCGGGCCAGTCGCAGCACGGCCCGCTCGGCGGCGGTCCGCCCGGTCGGTGCCCGGCCGGTCGTCGCCTCCGGCTCGCGTTCCCCGCTCATCGGGTGGCCTCCCCGGTCGGCTCGGGCGTCAACTCGGTGACCCGGCCGTCCTCGATGCGCAGGATCCGATCGGCGTCGGCCAGCAACGCCGGCCGGTGCGCGACCAGCAGCGCGGTCCGTCCGGCGACCAGGCGACGAGTGGCGTCGAGCACCACCGCCTCGGCCGCCGTGTCGAGCCTTGCGGTGGGTTCGTCGAGCAGCACCACCGGGGCGGCACGGAGGAACGCCCGGGCCAGCGCCACCCGCTGCCGCTGCCCGCTGGACAGCCCGTGGCCGCGCTCGCCGAGCAGCGTGTCCAGGCCGTCGGGCAGGCCGTCAACCACGTCGTCCAGGGCGGCGTCGTGCACTGCGGCGGCGAGTGCGTCGGCCGGGGTGTCCGGCGCACCGAGGCGGATGTTGTCGGCCAGCGAGGCGGCGAAGAGGTGCGCACGCTGCGGCACCCAGGCGAGTTGCCGACGCCAGGCGTCCGGGTCGGCGGTGGCGAGGTCGACCCCGTCCACGGTGATCCGACCGCTGGTCGGCGTCACGAAGCCGAGCAGCAGGCCGAGCAGGGTGCTCTTGCCGGCCCCGCTGGGCCCGATGATGGCGATCCGCTCGCCGGGCCGGATGGTGAGGGTCACGTCGCGCAGCGCGGTGGTCCGCTCGTACGCCACTGTCACCCCCTCGAACCGGATCTCGGCCCGCGCGTCCGGGGTGGAAGCGCCCTCGGCGGCCCGGGGCGCGGCGGGTGCGGCGGAGACGGTCAACGCCTCGTCCAGCGCGGCCAGCCCTTCCATGCTGGCGTGGAAGCGGCTACCGGCGGCCCGCAGCGGCAGGTACGCCTCCGGGGTCAGCAGCAGCACCAGCAGCGCGGTCTGCAGGGCCAGCCCGCCGCCGAGCAACCGGATGCCGACCGGCACCGCGACCAGCGCCACCGAGAGGGTCGCGACCAGCTCCAGCACCAGCGCGGAGAGGAACGCGATCCGCAGCGTCTTCATGGTGGCGACGCGGTGACCATCGGCCATCCGACGCACCACGTCGGTCTGTGCCCTGGCCCGTCCGAACGCGCGCAGGGTGGGCAGCCCGGCCACCATGTCCAGGAAGTGCCCGCCGAGCAGCGCGAGTCGCCGCCACTGCCGTTCGGTGGCGGCCTGCGCCTGCCAGCCGAGCAGCGCCCCGAAGATCGGGATCAGTGGCAGGGTCAACGCGATGATCACCGCCGAGCTCCAGTCGGCGAAGACGACCCGGGCCAGCACCGCCAGCGGCACCGTCACACTGAGCACCAGCTGCGGCAGGTACCCGGTGAAGTACGCGTCCAGGGCGTCCAACCCACGCCCGGCCAGGGTGGCGATCTCACCGGCCCGCTGCCCGGCCACCCAGCCGGGCCCGTGTCGGCCCACCGCGCCGAGCAGGTCGGCGCGCAGCGTGGCCTTGACCGTCGCGGCGACCCGCGCGGAGACCGTGCCCTGCGCCCAGACCAGGGCCGAGCGGGCGGCGACCGCGACCACGAAGCCGGCCAGCGCTGGTCGATCCAGTCGGCCGTCGATCGCGGTGGCCAGCAGCGACGCGAGCGCGGTGGCCTGCGCCACGATCAACCCGGCGGCCAGCACGCCCAGGATCGCGAGCACAGCAAGATCGCGTCGGGCCGCGGGGACCCGGCGCAGCAGACGCGGGTCGAACGGACGGCGGCTCACCAGTACACCGGTGCCCTACCGTCGGTCCGTCCTCGGAAAACCCACCAGCACATCGCCTGGAAGCCTAGTAGGGCCGGCAGCAGCGGCAGCGCCACCCAGCCCAGCAGCCGCAACGTCGGTGTGCTCGCGGCGGCGTCGGCCACCGCCAGCGAGGCGCCCGGGTCGGTCGTGGACACCAGCACGTAGGGCCAGAGCGCCGCACCCACCAGCACCACCGGCAGCGCCAGGGCCGCGCCGGTGGCGATCAGAGCCAACCCCGGCCGCCGCCGGGCCAGCGCCGCGCGGGCCGCCAGCAGCGCCGCCACGAGCAACACCGGCAGGAGTACGGCCACCGCCGGCCGCTGCACGGAGTCGCGTACCCGGGCGGAGAGCAGGCCCACGACGGTGGCCACGGCGACCGCGGTGAGCGCCACCGGCACCAGCCGGCGGGCCGTACGGCCGACCACCGTGGCGGCCTCGGCGGAGAGGCGCAGGGCGAGGAAGGTCGCCCCGTGCACCGCGACCACTGTGACCATGGCCAGCCCGGCGGCGGCCGCGAACGGGGTGGCCAGGTGCGTCACTCCGGCGACGTGCCCGTCGGCCTGCAGGGGCACGCCCTGCAACAGTGCGGCGAGCAGTACGCCCCAGCCCAGCGCGGCGAGGGCGCTGCCGATCATCACGACGCGGTCCCAGCGGGCGCGGATCCGCTCGTTGCTGGGCCGGCTGCGCAGCTGCACCCCGACGGTGACCAGGATGACGCCGACCAGGGCGCCGACGACGGCCGGATAGCAGCCGGCGAGCAATTCGCCCTCCAGGAGGGGGAACGCGCCGAAGAGGATGCCCATGGCGGCCACCAGCCAGACCTCGTTGCCGAGGAAGAACGGGCCCAGGGCGGTGAGCGCCTCGCGCCGCCCGGCCGGGCCGATGCCGCGGGCGAGCAGCAGCCCGACGCCGTAGTCGTAGCCGGCGAGCACCAGGTAGCTGGAGAAGAAGAGGCCGAGCACTGCGTACCAGGCGAGGTCCACGGTCTTACTCCTCAGATGAGGGCGGGTTCGGGGTGGGCCGCCTCGTTGGGC
>NZ_QGSZ01000053.1 GCF_003857055.1 Micromonospora inaquosa
GTGCCGGCGGGGCCCATGGTTGGCCCGGGGTCAGCGGGTCGGGTGCGGGGAACGCAGCCGAGGGTGGTGCCGTCGGATCCGCGGGTGCAGAGCCCGCCCCCGATGACGCAGACGAGCCGCCGGCGGACGGGTCCGATGGGGGAGAGGTGGACGGTTCGGGCGGGGGCGCGTCGGACATGGCTGCTCCGGGCGGGAGTGGGTATGGGACGGACGAGCCGAGGAGCGGCGCGCCGAACCCGCCGAGAGACTGTCGTACCCGAGAGCGGGCCGCAACCCCGTCGTCTCGGGCTGGGCGGCGAACGGCCGGTGACGCTCGTCCTGTTGTTGCCGCCCAAGCCCCGATCGATCAGATTCCGTGATTGATTACCCGACTTTCGAGCACCCATCATGAGTGAAACTGGGTTAGGCTGCGGGCCATGTGTGGAATCGTGGGATACGCGGGCGCGCGCCCCGCACTCGGCATCGTCCTCGACGGGCTGCGGCGACTGGAATACCGCGGCTACGACTCGGCGGGCGTGGCGATCGTCTGCGACGACCAGCTGCTGACCGAGAAGAAGGCCGGCAAGCTGGCCAACCTGGAGAAGGTGCTGTCCGAGCGGGCCGCCGACGACCCGACCTCCTGCGCGGCCAGCCCGATCGGCATCGGTGACGGCACCACCGGCATCGGGCACACCCGGTGGGCCACCCACGGCGGCCCGACCGACCGCAACGCCCACCCACACGTCGCCGGCGACGGGCGGGTCGCGGTGATCCACAACGGCATCATCGAGAACTTCGCCAGGCTCCGCGCCGAGCTGGAGGCCGACGGCGTCCAGTTCGCCAGCGACACCGACACCGAATGCGCCGCGCACCTGCTCGCCGCCGCGCTGGCCGACCTGCGCGCCGCCGGGCAACCGGACAGCCCGCAGCTGCTCGCCGCCGGCATGCGCGTGGTCTGCCAGCGGCTGGAAGGCGCGTTCACCCTGCTCGCCGTGGACGCCGCCGTGCCCGGTGCGGTCGTCGGTGCCCGGCGCAACTCGCCGCTGGTGGTCGGTCGCGGCGACGGGGAGAACTACCTGGCCAGCGACGTGGCCGCGTTCATCGAGCACACCCGGGAAGCGGTCGAGCTGGGCCAGGACCAGATCGTGCTGATCACCGCCGACAGCATCGAGATCACCGACTTCGAGGGCCAGCCCGCCGCCGGCAAGGACTTCCACATCGACTGGGACTCCTCCGCCGCGGAGAAGGGCGGCTACGACTGGTTCATGCTCAAGGAGATCGAGGAGCAGCCGCAGGCCATCGCCGACACGCTGCTGGGCCGGCTCACCGAGAGCGGTGAGATCGCCCTCGACGAGGTCCGCCTCAGCGACCAGGATCTGCGCGACGTCGACAAGATCTTCATCGTGGCCTGCGGCACGGCATACCACGCCGGCCTGGTCGCCAAGTACGCCATCGAGCACTGGACCCGGATCCCGTGCGAGGTGGAGCTGGCCAGCGAGTTCCGCTACCGCGACCCGGTGCTCGACCGGTCCACGCTGATCGTGGTCATCTCGCAGTCCGGCGAAACGATGGACACCCTGATGGCGCTGCGCCACGCCAAGGAGCAGAAGGCCCGGGTGCTGGCGATCTGCAACACCAACGGCTCGACCATCCCCCGCGAGTCCGACGCGGTGCTCTACACCCACGGTGGGCCGGAGATCGCCGTCGCCTCCACCAAGGCGTTCCTCACCCAGGTCGTGGCCTGCTATCTGATCGGCCTGCACCTGGCCCAGGTGCGCGGGATCAAGTTCGCCGACGAGGTGGGCGCGGTGGTCGCGCAGTTGCAGGAGATCCCCGGCAAGCTGCGTGAGCTGCTCGACCGGATCGAGCCCGTCCGCGAGCTGGCCCGGGAGCTGAAGTCCGAGCCGACAGTGCTGTTCATCGGCCGGCACGTCGGCTACCCGGTGGCCCTGGAGGGCGCGCTGAAGCTCAAGGAGCTGGCGTACATGCACGCCGAGGGTTTCGCCGCCGGTGAGCTGAAGCACGGCCCCATCGCCCTGATCGACAAGGGCACCCCGGTGATCTGCGTGGTGCCCTCGCCGGTCGGCCGGGGCATGCTGCACGACAAGGTCGTCTCCAACATTCAGGAGGTCCGGGCTCGTGGCGCACGGACCATCGTGATCGCCGAGGAGGGCGACGAGGCCGTCGTCCGGTACGCCGACCACCTGATCTACGTGCCGCGTACGCCCACCCTGCTGGCCCCGCTCGTCACCACGGTGCCGTTGCAGGTGCTCGCCGCCGAGATCGCCGCCGCCCGGGGGCACGACGTGGACCAGCCCCGCAACCTGGCCAAGTCGGTCACCGTCGAATAACCACCGCCCACGTCGGGAACCCCGGTCGCCGCACCCCGCGGCGGCCGGGGTTCCGTCGTCACAGCGGGCGGCCCAGCACGACATGGGCCATCCCGTCCAGCGCCGGGTTTCCCGGTGCCCAGTAGCCGGCGTGCCCGCCGCGACCACTCGGGAACACCCGCCCACCGAAACCGGGGTCGGCCGGGTCGTGACCGAACCACAACTCGTGCCCGGTCTGGTCGGGCCAGCCCAACACGGCGGCCAGCGGAGCCGTACGCAGCAGGGCCCGTCGGCCCAGCTCCTCCGGTGAACGGGCCGCCCGGATCACGTCGTCGGGGGCGGTGCTCGCCCAGACCTCACCGGCCGGCACGCCCAGCTCGGCGGCGTGCGACGCGCCGACACCGGGCGAACCGACGAAGACCAGCGCGTCGGCGGCGAGCCCGTGCTCCCGGGCAGCCACACCCACCACCACCGATCCGTAGCTGTGCCCGAGCACGGTCTGCCGGGCGGGCGACCCGTCGTGACTGGCGCGCAGCCCCTCCTGGAAGCGGTGCAACGCCGGGCCGGCGTCCCGGGCCTGACCCGATGAGGCAGCCTCCGTCAGCAGATCCGGAGCGTCGTAGTCCAACCAGAGGACCGCCGCGCTGCGCTCAGCCGGGGCGAGCGCGGCGCACCGGTCCAGCACCCGGGCCGCCCTGCCCAACTCGCCGGCGGCGTCGTCCAGGCCGGCGGTCATCCCCGGCACATAGGTCAACACCCGGTCGGCGTGGTCCGGGTCGCCGAGCGCCACCACCACCCGGCCCTCACCGGCCGGATCCAACCCGAGCAGGTACGCCCGCGGTGCCCCGCCGGCCGCCAGCCGCTCGACCAGCGCGTCCAGGCCGGCCAACCGTCCGGCCACTCCGTGCAGCCGGATCGACGTGAGCGGCCCCGGCGGCACCCGGGACAGCAGCCGTCGCCGCTCGGCCAGCAACTCCGCTCGCCAGCCGTCGAGCCGTAACCGGTTGGCCTGGTCGCGGGCGGCCACCGGCACCCCGTCCAACCGGCCGACCAGGGCCGGCTCACGCCCGATCAGCCATCGTCGCTGCGCCGGGGTCAACCCGGACCACCAGGCGCTGACCAGCGCGGGGGCGGCACCCGGGGCCGGTCGGCCCGGCGGCGGCGCGGACGCCCAGCCGGTGCCGGCGGCCCGGGCCAGCTCAGCCAACCGGTCGGCGGCGACCCGGTCGGCGGTGGCCGCCCCGTCGAGCGCGGCCCGCAGGGCAGCAGCCACCCCGGTCGCTGCCATCCCGGCCGCTGTCACGCCCGCCCGGTCGGTCGGCCGAACCCGGGCGGGATCGACCTGCACCCCACCCGAGCGGTCCACCAGCAGGCCGGCCGCGTCGGCCTGGGCGACCGCCTCGGCGAGCCGGGCCTTCGCCGCCGTCAGCCGACCGGCCAGCTCGGCCAGCACCTGGTCGACCTCGATCAGCGCGGGTGCGATCGAGGTCAGCTCGTCACGGAGATCGCCGAGCCGGGTGTCGGCCGCGGTGGCTGCCCCACCCGACCAACCTCCCCGCAACCGCACGGCGGACGCGCGCAGCCCGCCGACCCGCCGGTCGAGCGGCCCGGTCAACCCCGCCCACGTCGCTCCGGCGGCCCGCCACCCGTCCGGATCGACAGCCCACAGCTGTCGGTAGCCGACGCTGCTCACCGGGGCACCGCGGCAAACCGGTCGGCGGCCCGGTCGTCCACCGTCTCGTACGCCTCGGCCGCCGCGCGGACCCCGCCGGAGGCCGTCGCGACCCGGCCGCCCAGCCGGCAGAACCAGGCGTGCCCGGCTGCCTCCAGCCCGGACAGGGCGGTGGCAGCTCGCCACTCGGGCGCCGTCACCACCAGCCCGGGCACCCCCGCGATGGTCGACGTCAACCGGTGCGCCTCGTCGTCGAGCAGGACGGCGACCGCCCGCAACTCTTCCGGCCGGACGGTGAACGGCTCGTCGGTCATGACCACACCCCCGTGGACGATCGGCATCGACGCGGCTGACGGTAGGCGCGCACCTGGAGTCGCGCGGTGCCCTGTGGACAGCCGAGGTCGAGGCGTACCGCAGGGTGTCCACAGGCGTTGCCCAGCGCGAGCCTGACGGCTAATCTGCGGCCTCGACCGCCGGTAGGGTGATGTGGTGATCGTCGCTGTCGGCATCGACATCGTCCTGGTCGACCGGTTCGCCCGGGTCCTGGGACGGACGCCGCTGCTCGCCGACCGGCTCTTCACCGAGGCCGAGCGGCGCAACCGCTCCGGCAACCCGCGCTCGCCCGAGTCGCTCGCCGCCCGGTTCGCCGCCAAGGAGGCCGTAGCCAAGGCACTCGGCGCTCCGGCCGGGCTGAGCTGGCACGACTGCGAAATCGTGCCCGACCCGGATGGTCGCCCCTGCCTGGCCGTCTCCGGCACTGTCGCGGCGGTGGCCGACGCGCGGGGGATCAACCACTGGCATCTGTCGTTGTCGCACGACGGCGGGATCGCGTCGGCGATGGTGGTCGCGGAACGATGACGTCGGCCGGGAGGGCCGATCAGGCCCGCCCGCGAACGGATGGGGGCACGGTGGCATGAGAGCGGTGTGGCGGGTGGCCGACGTACGGGCGGCCGAGGCGGGGTTGATGGGCACACTGCCGGCGGGGACGCTGATGCAGCGGGCCGGCGCCGGCCTGGCCCGCCGCGCCGCGCTCGTGCTCGCCGAGCGGGGCGGGGTCTACGGGGGCCGGGTGCTGCTGCTGGTCGGCTCCGGTGACAACGGCGGCGACGCGCTGTACGCGGGGGAGCGGTTGGCCCGCCGGGGTGTCCAGGTGTCCGCCATGCTGATCTCCCCCGGGCGGG
>NZ_QGSZ01000097.1 GCF_003857055.1 Micromonospora inaquosa
GGGCGACCGGCGGCGCGGGTGCCGCGACGACGGGCGGTGGGGCGACCGGCGCGGGTGGTGGCGCGACCGCCGGGTAGCCGGTTTCCGGCTGGTAGCCGGTCTCCAGCAGGGCGTAGCGCGACTGCGCCGGCGGTTCACCCGACCGGTAGCCGTTGTCCAGCAACGCGTAGCGCGACGGGACCGGGTCGGTGCCGCGTGGCGGTGGCTCGGGCTCGGCCCGGTAGCCCGGCTCGGCCCGGTAGCCCGGCTCGGCCCGGTAACCGGGCTCGGCGCGATAGTCCGGCTCGGCGCGGTAGCCCGGCTCGGCGCGGTAGCCCGGCTCGGCGCGGTAGCCCGGCTCGGCGCGGTAGTCGGGTTCGGCGCGGTACCCCGGCTGCTCGCTCCGGTACGCCGGCTCCGCTCGATAGTCGGGCTCGGCCCGGTAACTCGGCTCGGCCCGGTATGCCGGCGCGCCGCGGTAATCCGGCTCAGCCCGATAGTCCGGCTCAGCTCGATAGTCCGGCTCAGCCCGATAGGTGGGCTCCGCCCGGTAGGCGGGGTCCACCCGGTAGGTCCCCTCGGCCCGGTAACCAGGCTCCGCGCCGTACGACAGGTCGGCGGGATGCCCGATGGCGGATGCCCGCCCGGCGTAGCCGTTGGGACCCGGACGCTGTGGCAGCGGGTCCGGCGGCGGCTCATCGCCGCGCCGTTCGGGCTCGGTCTGCTCGGCGCCGCGACCGCCCAACCGGGCACGATCCAGCAACGCGCGCCACCGCGGCGCTGGTTCGGCCGGCCGGCCCCAGCCGGTCTCACTGCCCTCCACGGCCCGTCCTCCCAGCGCCATCGATCTCCGTCTGACAGGCTACGAACCCAACCCTATTCGGACCACACCTCAGAGCGCACACCAGCCGGGGCAGATCACGACGACGGTGACGGCGACGGCGACTCGGCGACGGTGGCGTCCGGCGAGGTGGCGACACTCGGCGGCGTCGACTCGGTGGGCTCCGGCTCCGACGGTTCCGGTGACGGCACCGTCACGGCTGGTGCGGGTTCCGACGATTCGCCCACGGAGGCCGAGGGCGCCGGTGTGCTGATCAGTGGAGCGGGCCGCTCGGACCGGGTCGGGGTGGGGCTCGGCCCGGTGTCGGCCGGCGGGCGCACCACGTCGCGCTGCTCGGGCAGGGGCGGCGTGAAGACCGTACGGTCCAGCCGGTACACCTCGGGGGCGGGGTCGACGGCGCGCACGTCCGGCCGGACCGCGACGCCGCGCAGCGCCACCGGCGTCGCGCGAACCACCGCCGCGTAGACGCAGGCGCAGCCGGTGCGGTACGCGGCCGCCTCGGCGGCGGCCACCTCAGCGCCGCTGGCGTACTGCTCGCGCAGCTCCCGCTCGCCGGCCCCGTCGCCGACGACCGCGGCGGCCCTGGCCCGGTAGTCGGCGGCCTCGGTCTCCTTGCGGGTCGCCACCTGCCGCATTCCGGCGACCACGTCGTCGGGCACCCGCAGCGCGGGGATCTTGACGATCTCGGTCTGCCGGCCGGGCAGCGGGACCCGCCCGAAGACGGTCGAGACCCCGACGTCGCCGAGCACCGTCGCGAGCCGCTGCGGAGCCAGGTACGCGTCGAGCGTGACCAGCGCGTACGTCCCGCTCTCGGCGGCCGGGGCGGACGCGGGCAGCGCGGCCAGGTCGGCCGCGGCCGACCGCAGGTAGGCGGGGACGGAGTCGCCGTCGACAACGCCGACCCGGGTCACCTCGCCCACCGTCGGGTCGCCGCCCGGAGTGTCGTCGACGGCCCAGACGGCGGTGCCCAGCACCGCCGCCGCCGAGAGCACGGCGGCCCAACTGAGCACGCCGGACCGCGCCGACCGGTCGCCCAGCCGGACCACGGCCCGGGTCAGCGGCGGTAGCAGCCGCTGGTCCAGTTGCCGCAGCAGGTTGCCGGCGCGCACGGGCGGGATCCCCTCTGTGGATCGGTGTTGGGCGGTCGCCGCTCAGTCACGCAGGATCTGGAGCGCACGGTCCAGGTCGTCAGGGTAGTCGCTGACGAACCGGACCTCGTCCCCCGTTCGGGGGTGCAAAAAGCTCAGTTCGCGGGCGTGCAGCCACTGTCGGGCCAGGCCGAGACGGGCCGAGAGGGTGGGATCGGCGCCGTAGGTGAGGTCACCCACACAGGGGTGCCGCAGGGTGGAGAAGTGCACCCGGATCTGGTGGGTCCGGCCGGTCTCCAACCGCACGTCGACCAGACTCGCGGCCGGGAACGCCTCCAGGGTGTCGTAGTGGGTGATGCTCGGCTTGCCGCCGGAGACCACCGCCCACCGGTAGTCGTGGGTGGGGTGCCGGTCGATCGGCGCGTCGACGGTGCCCCGCAGCGGGTCCAGATGACCCTGCACCACAGCGTGGTAGCCCTTGTCGACCTCGCGGTACTTGAAGGCCCGCTTCAAAGCGGTGTACGCCTGCTCGCTCTTGGCCACCACCATGATCCCGGTGGTGCCCACGTCGAGCCGGTGCACCACTCCCTGCCGCTCGGCGGCGCCGCTGGTGGAGATGCGGTGCCCGATCGCGGCGAGCGCGCCGATCACCGTCGGCCCGGTCCACCCGGGGCTGGGGTGCGCGGCCACCCCCACCGGCTTGTCGACCACGACGATGTCGTCGTCGGCGTAGACCACCCGCAGGCCGGGCACCGCCTGCGGGACCACGGTCGGCGGTGCGACCGGGGCGGGCAGCGTGACTTCCAGCCACGAGCCGGCCTTGACCTTGTGCGAGTTGGGTCGGGCGGCACCGTCGACCAGCGCGTCTCCGGCGTCGACCAGGGCTGCGGCTGCGGTGCGGGAAAGCCCGAACAGGCGGGACACGGCCTGGTCCAGGCGCATGCCGTCGAGGCCGTCCGGAACCGGAAGGGAACGGTGGTCGCCGCCAGCGGCGAAGGCGGAGGTCATGCCCGCTCCCGCTGCTCGGCGCCCGACGCGGCGTCCGTCGTGGCCGGGTCGCGGTCGCGCCCCGCCCGCCGACCGTCACGCTGCCGGCCGGTCAGCTCCAACAGGACGGCCAGCAGCACGCCGCAGACCAGCGAACTGTCGGCCAGGTTGAACACCGGCCAGACCTGACCGTACGGGTCGAAGAGGCTGATCATGTCGACGACGTGCCCGTGGAAGGGGGACGGCGCCCGGAAGATCCGGTCGACGAGGTTGCCCAACGCGCCACCCAGCACCAGGCCGAGGGAGATCGCCCAGGGCAGCGAGCGCAGGCGCAGTGCCATCCAGACGATCCAGCCGACCACCCCGATGGTGATCAGTGGGAAGACCCACGTGTGGTCGGCGCCGATGCTCCAGGCCGCGCCACTGTTGCGGGTCAGGCTCAGGTAGACGAACCCGCCGAGCAGCCGGACCGGCTCCCGGTCGGTCAGCGCGGCCAGCGCGAGGTGCTTGGTGACCAGGTCGGCCAGCAGGGCCACCAGGGCGACTCCGGCGAGAATCGCGACGGCCCGGGGCCGGCGTGTGCCGCCGCCCGGATCGGTGCGGCCGGGTTCGGCGGACGGTGCTGCGGTCATGCGCTCCCCATCGACAGTCTTGGCGGTGATCGCTCACCGTCTCATCGCCGCCGGGGAGCGGTCCTCAGCGCCGCTCCTCCAGCTGCTTGCACGTCACACACTGGGTGGCCGACGGGAAGGCGGCGAGGCGCTCGACCGGGATCGGGTTGCCGCACCGCTCGCACCAGCCGTAACCACCCTCGTCGAGGCGCTCCAGAGCGCGCTCCACCTGCGTGATCCGTTCCAGAATGCTGTTGGCGAGAGAGATCTCCTGCTCCCGCTCGAGCGTCTTGGTGCCCGTGTCGGCCTGGTCGTCCCCGGCCGAGTCGGTCAGCCGATCGCGCTGCAGCTCGGTGATCTCACTCAGCGTCTGATCGTACTCGGCACGAAGCTCGTCCCGCCGCGCCGCCAGCGCCGCCCGGATCTTCTCGGTCTCCGCCGTGCTGCGGGTGGCCTTGGCCACCGGCTTGCGCCCGGCGGTCCTGGTGTCGGCTGGCTTCGCCATGGGTCGCTCCCTCGGCCGGGGAACCGCGCGGTCCGCGGCGCCTGGGTCAGGGGGCGCCGACCAAGGCGTCCCCTATGTACGAAAAGGGGCGCACGGCGACGATGGCCGCGCACTCCGGAGGTTGGCAAGAATACGGAACGTACAGGCGTCCGACAACGTGCCGCACCGTCGCACCGTCTAACAGCCCCTAGCTCTGCCAAACCGGGGCAAAGGGAACGCTAGCAGATCAATTGACCACCTCATCCCCGTACTCACCAAACCATCGGGCCAGGTGACCCCGCCGACTGACCGCCCGCAACCGCCGCTCCGCGGCGTCGCGCACCCCGGCGGTCGCCACGATCAGCAGACTGTCGCCCGTCTTCAACCGGGTGTCCGGTGCGGGCACGAAGCCCACCCCGTCGCGCAGCACCAGGGTCACCGACGCGCCCAACGGGAGCCGCAGCTCGTCGACGTGCACGCCCGCCAGTCGCGAACCCGGCGGCACCTCCACCTGGAGCAGGTCCGCCCGCATCCGCTCCAGCGGGGCGGTCTCCACGTGGATCTCGGCGGCCTCGGCCGGCGCGGTCACCCGCAACCGGCGGGCGAACGGCCCCAGCGTCCCGGTCTGCACCAGCGTGAAGATCACCACCAGCACGAAGACCACGTCGAAGAGCCGCTCCGCGCCGGGCACCCGCTCGGAGAGCGGAATGGTGGCCAGCACGATCGGCACCGCCCCGCGTAGCCCGGCCCAGGACAGGAACGCCTGTTCTCGAAGGCCGACCCCGAACGGCAACGCCGAGACGGCCACCGACAGCGGCCGGGCCAGCAGCACCAGAGCCAGCCCGGCGACCACCGCGGGCAGCACCGCCGCGCCCAGCCGACCCGGCGAGGCCAGCAACCCGAGCAGCACGAACAACCCGATCTGGGCGAGCCAGGCCAGCCCGTCCGCGAAGCCGAGAATCGCCTGCCGGTGCGACAGCCGGGCGTTGCCCAGCAGCACCCCGGCCACATACACGGCGAGGAAACCCGCGGCGTGCAGAACCGCCCCGGCGGCGTACGCCAGCACGGTGATGCCCACCGCGGCGATCGGGTAGAGCCCGGCCGACGGCAGCGCCGCCCGGCGCAGCGCCCAGGTGCCGGCGACGCCCGCCGCCACCCCACTGTCTC
>NZ_QGSZ01000051.1 GCF_003857055.1 Micromonospora inaquosa
CCCACGCGCGGCCCGTCCCACCCCCGCGATCTTGCACTTCCGGTGGCGACAAAAGGGTCTTCAGTGAGCGAAACGAAGACCGAAACCGCAAGATCGCGGAGAGATGGATGCACAGTTTCTATGCAGAACACTTGTGCATAGAAACTGTGCAGAGATAGTGTGCAGTCATGGCGAACGACGAAGACGTCCCGCAGCCAGCGCTGCGTGAGGTGCGGATCGACAAACGGCAGGTCCGGGTGCTGGCGCACCCGCTACGAATGCGGTTGATCGGAGCGCTGCGCGTGAAGGGGCCCGCCACCGCGACCACCCTCGCCGAACTGCTCGGCACCAACACCGGCGCGACCAGCTACCACCTGCGCCAACTCGCCGAGGTCGGGCTCGTCATCGAGGACCCCGACCGGGGCAGCGGGCGGCAACGATGGTGGCAGGCGGCGCACGACGTCACCAACTGGGAGCCGTCCGACTTCGACGACGACCCCGACGCCCGGGCCGCGATCGAGTGGATCCAGGGCGACCAGGTGCGTCTCCTCGCCGAGACCGCCGACCGCTGGTTCGCCACCCAGCACGAATGGTCACCGGCCTGGCGGGACGGCTTCGGCATGAGCGACACCCTGATGACCATCCCACCGGCCCGGCTGGACGAACTCAAGAACGAGGTGTGGCAGTTGCTGGAGCGGTACCGCCAGGAGGCCGAAACCGCGGACCCGACCGATCCGGAGGCCCAGCCCGTGCAGATCTTCCTGGCCGCCTACCCGCTGCGCGAGGGCCTCTGATGAGCGCGAGGAGTGAGCCGGTGTTGCGAGCCCCGCAGTCGAGAAGTGAGGGATTGTCATGAGCGCGCTGTCCGTACGCCAGGTCCGGGTTCGTTACCTCACGCTCTACGGCCTGCGCTGGCTGCCCACCGGCCTGATGATCCCGGTGATGATCCTGCTGATGCAGGAGCGCGGCCTGTCGCTGCCGCAGATCGGCCTGGTCGGCACGGCGCAGGGGCTGCTGGTGCTGGCACTGGAGTTGCCCACCGGCGGGCTCGCGGACGCCCTCGGTCGTCGCCCGGTACTGCTCGCCGCCGGGGTGCTCAACCTCGCGTCGCTGGCGCTGTTCGCGGTGGCCGACTCGTTCTGGTTGTTCTTCGTGGTCTGGGCCCTGCAGGGGATCTACCGGGCGCTGGACAGCGGCCCGCTGGAGTCCTGGTACGTCGACGCCACCCTGGCCGCCGACCCGGAGGCCGAGTACGAGCGTGGCCTCGGCCACGCCGGCGCGGTCATCGGTGCGGCGATCGGCGGTGGCGCGCTGCTCAGCGGCGGTCTCATCGCGCTCGGCCCGATCGGGCCGGTCACCGCGCTCACCGTGCCCGTGCTGGCCGCGATCGTCGCGCAGGCGGCGGCGCTCGTCGCGCTGGTCCTGCTGCTGGTCGAGGAACGTCCGGCCACCGGGCTCGCGGCGCTGCGCGCCTCGGTGGCCCAGGCGCCCCGGATGATCGGCCAGGCCGTCGGGCTGCTGCGTCGCTCCCGGGTGCTGCTGGCGTTGGTGGCCGTCGAGCTGTTCTGGGGCTTCGGCATGGTCACCTTCGAGTCGCTGCTGCCGGTCCGGCTCGCCGAGGTGATCGGCGATCCGGAACGCGCCGCGGCGCTGCTCGGACCGGCGAACTCGGCCGCCTGGCTCGCCTCGGCGGCCGGTGCGGCACTGACCCCACTGCTGCTGCGCTGGTTCGGCGCCGCGCCGGGTGCGGCAGTGCTGCGCATCCTGCAGGGTGTGACGGTCGTCGGGATGGGCTTGTTCGCCGGGCCGGTCGGCGTGCTGGTGGCGTACCTGGCCTGCTACGCCGTGCACGGCGCGTCCAACCCGCTGCACAGTGGGCTGCTGCACCGGCAGGTCGACGGCCCGTACCGGACCAGCGTCCTCTCGCTGAACTCGATGATGGCGCAGCCGGCCGGCGCGCTCGGCGGGGTGGTGCTGACCGCGCTCGCCGCCGCCACCAGCGTCGGCACCGCGATGGTGGTCGGCGCGGTGGTGCTGGCCGTCGCCGCCCCGCTCTACCTGCCCGCCTGGCTGGCCGGCCGTCGGGCCGCCCCGGCCGTCGAACCGACAGCGGTCCCGGTGCCGGCCGCCGAGCGCTGAGGAGAAGAGGGGCTCTGTCAGGCGAGGCGGATCGAGCTGAGCGGGAGGGTGTTGGTGAAGCCGAGCCGACGGTAGAGCCGCGCCGCACCGACATTGTGGGTGTAGACGCCGAGCCCCACGGTGTCGTGGCGCGCCAGCACTGCCCGGGTCATCCCCGCGGTCAGGGACGCGCCCAGCCCTCGACCCCGTTGGTCGGGGGCGACGGTCAGGCCGGCGATGAAGCCGATGTCACCCTGGCTGCGGTCCGCGCCGCAGGCGACCAACCGGTCACCGACCCGGATGCCGTACCAGTCCACCACCCGTGGGTCGCCCGGGCGGGAGGTGCTGCTGGGGAACGACTCCTCGACCAGCGCCGCCAGCGCCGGCTGGTCGGCGGCGGTGAGGCGTACCACCGGCTGCTCGTCCGGCTGAGCCGGTGGCGACGTGTCGGTCCAGTGGAAGTCCCAGTCGCTGTGCTCGGCCACCGCCAACCGGTCGACCAGCAGGCCGCGATCGTGCCGGGGCAGGTGCAGCCGATGCCCCGATCGCAGCACCCCGTCGGTGGCGAGCGCGACACAGATCTCCAGCGCCGGCCCGGCCGGGCCGATCGCGCAGCCGGCCGGCCCGTGCTCGGGCGGCACCAGCCACAGCACGGCGCCGTCGCGCTGATAGCCGCGCACCGGAGGGCGTCCACCCAGCGCGTGCCGGGCGAACGGGTGGTGGCCGACGGCGGCCAGAACGGCGCTCCGGTCCTGGAGCACCTGTTCGTCGATGATCATGCTGCCCAGCCTAGGAGCCGGCCCTGGAACGCCCGCGCCGGGCCGTCGCGGCGCGGGCAGGTCCACCATGGAGATTGGCGAGCCGACCGATTGGGTACATCACGCGCCGACCTACTGGGAACCCCCACCGGAGGACCGACATGCTCGCCATTCTCGCGGCCATCGTCTTTGGCTTTGCCCTGCTGATCGACCTGCTCAACACCAACTTCGGAGCACCGGACCTGTTCAACTGGAACACCCTCGTGCTCATCGGGCTGCTCCTGCTCTCGCTCTACCTGGCCGGCGTGGGCAGCGGCCCGCGCGGCGGTGGTGGCGGCCGCTGGTACCGGGGTCGACGCCCCGGGCGTGGCTGACCGGAACCGATCACCGGCGGCGGGCCTGCGGCGCGATTCCGGCGTCGTAGGCCCGGCCCGGTACTGTCTTCGTGATGGAGTCCGACGCCCTCTTCTCCCTCGGTGAACCCGCCGGGTCGCGCAGCGCGCCCGACGGTCCGGCCGGTGTCGACGGCTTCACCGCGGTGGCCGACGATTCGCCCCTGCCCGTCCGGATGCGCCCGGTCACCCTCGACGAGTTGGTCGGGCAGGAGCACCTGCTCGCTCCCGGCGCACCCCTGCGGCAACTGGTCTCCGGCGGGGCGCCGATGTCGGTGATCCTCTGGGGCCCACCGGGTAGCGGCAAGACCACCATCGCGCACCTGGTGGCCGGCGCGACCGACCGCCGCTTCGTCGCCATGTCGGCACTCTCCGCCGGCGTGAAGGACGTCCGGGCGGTGATCGAGGCGGCTCGCCGCCAACGCCGTTCGGGCGGCCCGCAGACCGTGCTCTTCATCGACGAGGTCCACCGGTTCAGCAAGACCCAACAGGATTCGCTGCTCGCCGCCGTCGAGGACCGTACGGTCACCCTGCTGGCAGCGACCACCGAGAACCCGTACTTCTCGGTCATCTCGCCGCTGCTGTCGAGGTGCGTGCTGCTCACCCTGCAACCGTTGGACGACGAGGCGGTGCGGGGTCTGCTGCGCCGCGCGGTCGCCGACAAACGTGGCCTGGACGGCGCGCTGGCCCTGACCACCGAGGCCGAGGACCACCTGGTCCGGCTGGCCGCCGGTGACGTCCGCAAGGCGCTCACCGCCCTGGAGGCGGCGGCGGCCTCCGCCGCGGCCCTGGGCAGCGCGCGGATCGACCTCGCCACCGCCGAGCAGGCGGTCGACGTGGCGGCGGTGCGCTACGACCGCGACGGCGACGCCCACTACGACGTCGTCAGCGCCTTCATCAAGAGCATGCGCGGCTCGGACGTGGACGCCGCGGTGCACTGGCTGGCCCGCATGCTGGTCGCCGGTGAGGACGCCCGGTTCATCGCCCGTCGTCTGGTCATCTTCGCCAGCGAGGACGTGGGCATGGCCGACCCGAGCGCGCTGAGCGTCGCGACCGCCGCCGCGCACGCCGTCGAGTACGTGGGGCTGCCCGAAGCGCAGCTCAACCTGGCCCAGGCGGTCATCCACCTGGCTACCGCGCCCAAGTCGAACTCGGCCACCACCGCCATCGGTGCCGCGATCGCCGACGTGCGGGCCGGTCGGGGTGGCCCGGTGCCGCGAGGGCTGCGCGACGCGCACTACGCCGGTGCGCGCGGATTGGGCCACGGGACCGGCTACCGCTACCCGCATGACGACCAGCGCGGCGTGGTCACCCAGCAGTACGTCCCGGACGACCTGGTGGGCACCGACTACTACCAGCCCAGCCCGCACGGCGCGGAGCGGTCGGTGGCCGGCCGGCTGCCGGTGCTGCGCCGGATCGTGCGTGGTCTGCCGGCCCCGGCCGCCCGCCCGGAGACGCCGACATCCGAGCCATCCGTAACGGCGCAGACCACGCCAGCGCTATCCCCGGGGGTCGCCCGTCCGACGACGGGCCCGGGCGCCCCCGGCATGATGCAGGACAGCGGCACTGACGCCGCAGGAGAGGGTCAACAGTGAGATCGCGTGGTGGGGACCGCCCGGACGAGGGCCCGGACGAGCGGCCCGATCCCCGTGCCAAGACCCGCCGTTGGGGTCGCGGCCGGGCGGCTGAGCCCGAGCCGGAGGAGCCGGTCGCCGGCGAGGAGTTCGGCTGGATCGACGACCTCCGCTCGGCCAAGCAGCAACGCACCGAGCTGGGCCCGGACGGCGCACCGGCGGAGCCGAACCGACCCCGCGGGGGCCTGCCGCCGGCAGACCCGACCGGGCCGCCGGCACAAGTCACCCCGCGTACGCCGGCAGAG
>NZ_QGSZ01000050.1 GCF_003857055.1 Micromonospora inaquosa
GCTACGCGCAGGCGGGGGCGGTGCCGGGCGGCACCGCCCCCGCCTGCGCGTAGCGGGTCGATCGACACCCCGCCACCGCTGGTCGATGGCATCCGCCGTCCCCGGTAGGGTCGGCGCATGGCAGACCTGCTCACCGCGGAAGCGGTGCGAGATGAGCTGGGCGGGCTGACGGGCTGGTCCCCGACCCGGCGGATCGACGACATCGTCCGGAGCGCGGCATGAGATTCGAGATCAGCAAGGTGCTGGACGCCATCGAGGGGCGGGTCTGCACCGACCCGGGGTTGGCCCGAGCCGTGATCGACCTGGCCGAGGTGATCCGCTACCAGGACATCGACGGTGGCCGACCGGCCAGCCTGCTGCGCCTCGGCATGGTCATCGACGCGCTCTCCCGCGAGCTGGAGGAAGACAGCGTCCAGGTCTACGCGGTGGTGCACCGGGCGTTGCTCTCCGACGCCGACCTCACCTCCAACGAGCGGATGGTGGTCCGCCGCTGGGCCGACGACGGGCTCGTCGAGGTGCTCGACAACCCGGGTGACCGGATGTTGGAGGTCGCCGACCTGCTCGGTCTGCCGGTGCTCAGCCGGGTCCGCTTCGACGGGTTGCGCGGTCGTTTTCCGTGGCTGGTCGAGCAGCCCGGTCGGGTGCTCGCGCCGGTGCCCGGTGCCGGCGGGCCGGCGTTCATCGCGCACGTCGGTGGTGGGCACTCGCCGGTGGCCGGCAAGCGGTCACCGACCGGCGTCAAGCTGCTGGCCCGCCAGTGGCGTTGCCCGGAGTCGGGCTGCGCGTTGTTCGGCGGCGGTGGTGGGGGTGGCGCGTTCGCGGACCTGGCCGGGGGTGCCGACCGCAGCCCCGCCGCGCAGCCGCCGCCCGCGCTGCGCAACGGCGTGCCGACCTGCCCCCGGCACGGCGTACGGCTCGGTGACGCCGGCCCGCGCCCGCGTACCGAGGTGCTCGCGGTGCGCGTCGGTGGCCTGGTCCGGCGGCGGTTCGTGCTCAGCGAGGAGCAGCCGATCGTGGCCGGTCGCGCTCCCGAGCAGGACGGCGGGATCATGCTCGGGCAGTGGCTCAACGACGAGGCTCGACGCTGGATCAGCCGTGGTCACGTCCGCTTCGAGCTGCGGGTCGGCGAGGTCATCGTGACCGACGTCAGCACCAACGGCTCCGGCATCCGCCCGGCCGGGTCGATGGCCGAGTCGGAACGCATCCCGCTGGCCCCGCAGCAGTCCCGGGTGCTGGGTGAGAACGACATGATCGAGCTGTACCCGGGGGTGCAGATCGGTCGGGCCGAGGAGTTGCCCACCGGCGCCCCGTTCACCCCCACCTCGGTGATGGCCGAGGCCCCGACGATGGCCATGCGCCTGCCCCGCCCCTGACACTGGAAGGCGGGCGTCGGAACCCCGACGCCCGCCTTCCACCACGTTCCTGGTTCAGCCGGCCAGCACCTCGGCCAGCTGCTTCACCGCCAGGTCGATCTCGTCCTCGGTGATCACCAGCGGTGGGGCGAGCCGGATGGTGGAGCCGTGGGTGTCCTTGGCCAGCACTCCGCGCGCGGCGAGCCGCTCGCACGCCTCCCGACCGCTCATCAGCGCCGGGTCGATGTCCAGACCGGCCCACAGGCCACGGACGCGCACCCCGACGAGGCCCTTGCCGATCAGCCCTTCCAGGCCGGCCCGCAGGCGCTCACCCAGCTCCGCCGAACGGCGCTGGAACTCGCCGGTGGCCAGCAGCCGGACCACCTCGATCGCCACCGCGCAGGCGAGCGGGTTGCCGCCGAAGGTGGAGCCGTGCTGGCCGGGCTTGAGCACACCGAGCACATCGGTGTTCGCGGCCACCGCGGAGACCGGCACGATGCCGCCGCCGAGCGCCTTGCCGAGCAGGTACATGTCGGGCACGACACCCTCGTGGTCACAGGCGAAGGTCGCGCCGGTACGCCCCAGACCCGACTGGATCTCGTCGGCGATGAACAGCACGTTTCGCTCGGTGCAGACCTGGCGTACACCGGGCAGGTAGCCCTCCGGCGGCACCACCACACCCTGCTCACCCTGGATCGGCTCCAGCAGCACGGCCACCGTGTTCTCGTCGATCGCCGCGGTCAGCGCGGCCAGGTCGCCGTACGGCACGACAGTGAAGCCCGGGGTGTACGGCCCGAAGTCGGCGCGGGCGTCCTCGTCGGTGGAGAAGCTGACGATGGTGGTGGTCCGCCCGTGGAAGTTGCCCTCGGCGACCACGATGTTGGCCTGCCCGGCGGGCACGCCCTTGACCTGGTAGCCCCACTTGCGGGCCACCTTGATGCCGGTCTCCACCGCCTCGGCACCGGTGTTCATCGGCAGCACGAGGTCCTTGCCGCACAGCTCGGCCAGTTCCCGGCAGAAGTCGGCGAACTGGTCGTGGATGAACGCCCGGCTGGTCAGCGTGAGCCGGTCCAGTTGGGCGTGCGCGGCGGCGATCAGCTGCGGGTGCCGGTGACCGAAGTTCAGCGCCGAGTAGCCGGCCAGGCAGTCCAGGTAGCGGCGGCCGTCCACATCGGTGAGCCAGGCACCCTCGGCCGACGAGATCACCACCGGCAGCGGGTGGTAGTTGTGCGCTGTCCAGCGCTCGGCGTCCCGGACCGCTCCCGGCGTACGCAGCTTGTCATCCACTATCACTTGCTTGCCTTTCCCTGGCGGAGTCGCAGTGTGCAGCACTTCGGTCCGCCGCCGGCCTTACGCAGCTCGGACAGGTCGACACCGATGGTTTCGTAGCCCCGGTCGCGCAGCTTGGCGGCCAGGTCGGTGGCCTGCGCGGGCAGCACCACGTGCCGCCCGTCGCTGACCGCGTTCAGCCCCAGCACCTCGGCGTCGGCCATGGTGGCGTGCACCGCGTCGGGGAAGAGTCGGCGCAGCACGGTCTGGCTGCCCGGGGAGAACGCCTCGGGCAGGTACGCCACGGTCCGCTCGTCGAGCACGGTCAGCGCGGTGTCCAGGTGGTAGAAGCGCGGGTCGACCAGTTGCATGGTGACCACCGGGTAGCCGAAGACCTCCTGCAACTGGGCGTGTGCGGCGTGCGCCGTGCGGAAGCCGGTGCCGGCCAGCAGGTGGTCACCGGCCAGCAGGATGTCGCCCTCTCCCTCGTTGACGTGCTTCGGGTCGTACATCTCGAAGCCGGCGGCCTCGAACCAGGCCCGGTACGCGGGTGCTTCGTCGGCGCGCTGCGGGTCCCGGAACTGCACGGCCATGGCCTTGCCGTCGATCACGGTGCCGCCGTTGGCGGCGAAGACCATGTCGGGCAGGCCGGGCACCGGAGTGATCTCCTCGACGGTGTGGCCCAGGTCCAGGTACGTCTGGCGCAACTGCTCCCACTGCCGGACGGCAAGCGCGGCGTCGACCGGCGCGCTCGGGTCCATCCAGGGGTTGATGGCGTAGTCGACGGCGAAGTACGTCGGCCGGCACATCAACAGGCGCTGGCTGGTGGCGTCCATCGTCATTGTCCTGCTCCCAGGGGTCGGGCGCGCCCGGCCACCGTGGCCCACGGGCTGGCGCCGTGGCTCAACGTTATGCGGCCTCAGCGGCAGGATCCACCACTGAGAGTTGCGCAGGCCGAAGATTCGTTGCGTCTGGACGCTCTGCGCCTACGAATCGTTGCGTCTGGGGTCGATGGTCCGGGAAAGGCGTCGGGGCCCGGCGTGGCCAGGCCCCGAAATCGCCGTCGGCGGGCCCCGGAAATACTGTCGCCGGGCCCCGGAAACACTTCAGGGGCGGCGAACCGCCGCCCCTGAAAGGGTGTCGCCCGGCCGGTGAACCACCGGACTGGTCGGGCTGCCGGCGAACCGCCGGCTGTTCGCCGGTGCACCACCGGCGAGCGGAACAGTGCCCGCTAGAAACGATCGACAAACTGTGAGTCAAGCCACTCCCGGAAGCGCTGCACCCAGTCGCCGTCGGTGGTCGGCCAGTCGAACTGGCCGGTCATCGCGAGCACCCCGATCACGACCGCAGCCAGCCCGATCAGCACGCCGAAGAGCGCGTCGGTCTTGCCGGCGACGTGCCGGCGGCGGGTGGCCATCAGGCCGAGCACCGCGAGCACCGCACCGAACGCCCCGAGCCCGATGCCGTACCCGGCCAGAGTCCCGGTCAGCACGAACATCGCGCCAGCGACCGAGACGATCAGGCCGAGGGTGGCGAGCAGGCTGGCCCGCGGCTTCGGGCCACGCGTCACCGGCGGCTCCGACGTGGTCACGCCTGGGGCCCGGTCGACGGGGCGGTCCGTGCTCACCCGGTCGGAGGTGTCGGGCCGCCGGGTGGTGCTGTCGAGGTCGGCGTCGCGTTCGGCGGTGCGCGTCGTGCTCGGGGCGACGGCGGACCGGGCGTCGGTTTCCACCTTCTGGGCGGTAGCCGGCTCGGGCGTGACCGGGCGGGTCGTGCCGTTCGTGGGCTCGGGTGCGACGGGGCGAGTCGTCCCGTTCGTGGGCTCGGGCGCGACCGGGCGGGCGGTGCCGGTCCGGGGCTCGCTCTCCACCGGTCGCGCGGTGGCGGCCCGAGCCACCGCCGCCCGCTCGTTGGCCCGCCGCTCGGCCTGGCTGGGCTGGCCGTCGGTCGCGCCGGCGCTGCGGTACGTCGTCTGGTCGGCGTCCCGGTCGGTGACCACCGGGCGGCCGGCGCTGTCGCCGGACTGACCGGTCTCGGTGACCGGGGTGTCGCGGCCGTCCACGCGGCCGTCGAGGTTCTCGTCCCGCGTCGGTGCCGGCTCGGACCGGCGGGACAGCGAAGGAATCCTGACCACTACACACCTCCTGATGAATGCGTGGTGGCCGACGAAAGAAGGTGGCACCCACGCGGTGTCGCCCCTCAACTACCCACCTGGGCGTTTCCTGACACCAATCCTGGGTACGGCCGCCTGGCCTGGCCTTGGTCTGGCCTTGGTCGGGCCTGGGCTCGCCTTGATCGACTCGGTTTCCTGGAAGCCGGGGTGTCCCGCCTAGCCGGACACCCCGCTTTCCTTGAGCCCGAGTTGATCAGCGGCGGACCCCGTCGACCTACCCGGCGCGGGCGCGCTGCAAAGTGCCGACTTGCCCGCTGCCGACCTGCCCGACC
>NZ_QGSZ01000126.1 GCF_003857055.1 Micromonospora inaquosa
GGTGGGCTCACGCATCGGTGTCCTCCTGGTCGAGGGTGGTCGCCGTGAACGCCAGGACGTCCATGTGGGTGTGAAGATGCCGCCCGTTCAGTAGCGCGGGTGGGGTGCTCGCGGCGGCGGCCGAGTCGGTGCGCGGGTCGTGGACCGGGAGCGGGACCACGATTACCGGGATGTGCTGGTGGTAGCGCAGCCCGGCGATGCGGGCGGCGCTGATGATGGTGCTGCGCCGCGAGATCCGGCCTGGCTCAGGCGCCCGGGCGGGCAGCGCGACGAGGACGAATCCGCCGGGGCGCAGTAGCCGGTGCCACAGGTGCATGGCCTCGGCGGTGTCGTGCAAGCCGAGACGGTGCCCATCGGGACGGGATAGTCCGGCCAGCAGCAGCGCGACGCCGTCCTCGGCGAGACACCGGGCGCGGGCGGTCCGGTCGTCGGCGACTCGGATGCGGTCACCGTCGGTGGTGATGGTGGCCGGGTGGCGGTGCAGATATCGGGCGGCCCTCGCGACGGTGGGGTGGTTGTCGAGGTCGGCCACGACATCGCCGTCGCGGGTGTAGTGCCGGATCAGCCAGGCGAGGCGTTGCGGGTCGATTCCGTGCCAGGCCGACGGGTCGATCAGGGGCGTGTCGCGGTGGTGGGCGGGGACGAGGAACAGCCCGACGGGCGGGCGTTCGGGGAGGTGCGGATTGGTCTGCGGCATGGGTGGTGGGCCACCTCCGCCGACAAGCGCTGACACTAAGGGAATACAGAATCGGGCCTCGATTTGGAAAACACGGCCGTAGCCACGGCCACCGACTTCACATTCATCCGAGTGTTCAACCCACGTGAACAAGATCAACCGGAGGTTGAACGCCCAGTTCAGGCGTTGAACACCGCGCCAGGATCTAGAATCGCGGACAGTCGTGACTAACGTGGCGGTGTGGCGTACGGACCGGTGTGTGCGGTCAGCTAACCGTCGAAGGCGCGCCGGCTGTCCGAGCCGACTCGAGGTCGCGATATCGGAGAGTGGGCGGCGTCCTCCGAGGTGCCGCGCGGATGGCGGCTGCCAGATCAGCACGTCTCGCCGGCACTACCGAGATGGAGCGGCAGCACCGCGCGGCAGTCGTCAGGGTTAGTTCGCCGTTGAGAACCTCGATCCGCGGCCCTGTTCGGCGTCGGCCCCGACGTCGCCGTCCAGCGCCCCTCCCCGCCAACTCCTGACGGGGTCCGTCGCCGCCGAGGGGGCGCGACCATGGCGTAGCCACGCCCTACACGTCATCGCCCTCTGCCGTATGCACTACGACCATCGCACACGGCTACATCCAGTGCCGGAATGCCTCACCAAGCAAGAAATCCGCCGCTGCCTCAATCGCTACAAGGTCCGCCACGTCTAAACCGCCCTACGCGCCGGCTTCGCCGCCCTCGCCCCTTGACCTCCGTAGGACCATCCGTATGGCGGCGTTCAATCGCTCTCGGCGGCGAGTTGCACCACGGCCTGTTCCAGCTCCGGCTGAAGTACGGGTCTAGAAAACATCACGGCGATTCGCCCCGCACGATCGAGGATCACTGTGGTCGGGAGTGTCTTGGGAGGCATCTGGCGGAATTGCAGCACGGTCCGACCAGGCGGATCAAACAGGCTGGGGTAGGTGAGCGTTCCGTGCGAAAAAGCGCTGGCCGCATCCTTGCCGTCCTGGGTGTTGACTCCTAGGAACGCCACACCAGCCTCGCGGGTTGCTTGGTACGCCGCTTCCAAGTCGTCAGCCTCAGCTCGGCACGGGGCGCACCACGAAGCCCAGAAGTTGACAACGACGACGTTGCCCCTCAGCGGCACCGGATCGAAGGTCGTGCCGTCGAGCAGCGTGCCGGCTAGTTCCGGGCCGGCGGGACGTTCATGGGCCGAAAACTCAGTTCTCAGCGGGGCGGCGTCGCCTCTGTCGACGGCTTGATCACAGCCGCCAACTGCTGAGGCAAGGAGGGTCGCTATCCCGATGATCAAGAATCGACGGTGCACCGCTACCTCTATCCGCTGGAGCGCTGGGCCTGCCTAAGACCTGGTAAAGCCCCCACCACCATACGGTCAGCAGGGAGTGTCGCTTAGCTCAGTCCAGGAGGTGGTAGACGGCCCAGGCGACTTGCAGTGCGACACATAGTGACCCGCCGAGAACTCCCAAGGTTGCCAGCGCACGCCAAAAATGTGAAGCATTTGCACGTAGGCCGAAAAGGCCGAATACAACGCCAGCGACTCCCGGAAAGAGAACCACATGCAGGTGTCCATACATCGGCACCCAGGCCCAACCTGCGGCGAGGGCCAAGAATGACAATGCCGTACCTTCGTGAGCCCGTGCCACGCCTGCTCGATTGCGTACAACGACTGCTTCACCGCGCGCCAGCATCGGCAGGTCGGCCACCAGGACGTCTAGTTCGCCGTAGGTCTTCGCGGCGTAGGCATGCGCCGACCGGTCCTCGAACTCCGCGAACGTCAACCGCCCCTCGCTGGCGGCGACGCTGAGCCGGACCACCACCGCTTCTCGGTCACGGTTTGACACCCGGATGTCGTTCACAAGCAGAGGGTAGCGACGGTAACGGTCACGAGATGCGCCAAATCGGATAGATCATGTGTGTCCGTTGGTTTCCTTGGGCGGTCGCAGAGTGTGGGCTCGAGCCGGGCTCAACTGGCCGCATGCGCCCGTGCACGAACATCGGTAGAAGCGGATGGGCGTCCGGTTGAGGTCGACTTGAACAAGGTCGACTTGGTGTTGACTTGCCCATGTGCACGCTTCGGTGCGGGGTCGCAGATTGGCGCCAATCGTGAACACCTCTGGCCCGCGCCGTCCGCTGCGGGCCATTTAGCGTCGATGGCGTGGGGAGCGTTCATGTCCACCCGAGTCCTCGCCGTGGCGGGCGGCGGGTCTGGCGGTTAGTGGGTTGAACGGGCAGCCGACGGGTTGCGCACACTCGTTAGTCCCAGCCGCTTGCTGATCGCCCCCGGGTCGAGGGCCGTCGTCAGCACCTCGGGCGAACACGCTCCGTTTAACCTTAAACAAGATCATCGGTGTTCATGATGTGTTCAACCGCCCTGGTGGCGTGGGTGCTGCACCGCCGACCGGCCATCGATCGCCGGCCCGGCAATCCCACTCGCTACCAGGGAGTACACCCATGTCTGCGAACACTCGCCCGGTCACCGGCCCGCTCGCCGGCCACCCAGGATCGCGGCCTGGTGCGGCGCTGCTCGACGCGATCGACTACCGGTTCCAGCTACGCGGCGAAGGCCCCCGACCGCAGGCCGTCGACGGCCGACAGCTCGGCCATGGCCTGCCCCGTCGCCGGATCGCACTGACCGAGCTGTCGGCGATCCTTATGCACCCCTCCTGCGGCACCGCCGCGCAGGACACCGCGTGGAGGTTCCTCGTCACCCGAGCCCGCACCGGCGGCGAGCTGTGGGTCGTTGGCGCGGTCGGGGTGGCCCTGCCGGGTCTGCGGCACCGGGCGCATCTGCTGTCGAAGCTGTCATCCGGGGACCTGCACGCCGCGCTGGTCGAGGCATTCCTCAAGGCGCTGAACGCCGTTGACATCGACCAGCCGGGCATCGTGAACGCGTTGCTCAACGCGGCGTTCTCCGGTGCTCGCGCCGCGCTGCGCGGGCAGGAGCCGGCCGCGTCGGGGGAGGCGAACTTCGCGCGCGGCTCGGCGCTGCCGCCCGCCCCGTATGGTCACCCGGACCTGGTCCTGGCCCGCGCGGTTCGCCTCGGGGTTATCAACGTCGCCGAGGCCGACCTGATCGGCGGGACGTACCTGGAAGACATCAGCCTCGCCGCGTACGCCGAAGCCACCGGACTGCCCCGGTGGGGTGTCTACAAGCGGCGCAGCGCCGCCGTGGAGCGGCTCGTTGCGGCGATCCGGTCCGGTGCGCTCAGCGATCCGACCGCCGAGGTCATCGCCGAGGCCACCGGCATCACCGCACCAGAGGCGGCACCCGTCCGCCGCCACTGACACACCCGCGCTGACCTGCTCTTCTCCAAATCGTCCCTCAGATTTGTATTCCCCTAGTGCGGGACTTTCCCGCACAGGTGACCTCCCCGACCGGCCCCGCTGACGGCGCTGACACCCGTTCGCCCGGCCCACCAGACCTCTGTGAGGAGGACGGCCCCCGCGCCGGTCGGAACTTCTGGTCACCCCGTGCGGATCGAAGCGCTCCCGCCTCTGCCACCCACCGCGCCGCAACCGAGCCCCGCCATGCCCCGGGGCCGGTTGCGGCCCAAGCCCGGAGGTGTTCCACCCATGAGCAACAAGCCCACTCGCGAACCCCCGTCGCGGCGCAAGCCGTCCCGCCGACCACGCCGGCCCCGACTGCACCCCTCGGACTGGATGCTCTACCAGGCCACCCGCCTGATCCCGGTCCTGATCGTGGTGGCCGCAGTCCTGACCACCGTCATCGTGCTTAGTGACACGGCTGCCTACGCCGTTGAGCCTAAAGAGCCGGAGCCGGGATCTCCCGAATCCCTCACCGTTGTGATCGACAACATTCGGGTCTGGCTGGTCGGCATCCTCGTCGCGGTTGCCACCCTCTTCCTTACCGCTGGTGGTTTGCGTTACATGGCCGCCAACGGAGACCCCGGCGAAATCGAAAAAGGCAAGCTCGCGATGAAGGCCGCCGCAATCGGCTACGGTCTCGCCCTGCTGGCGCCGCTGTTCGTCACCATCGTCGGCGAGTGGGTGACGTAGCCATGACCGCGACGTCGCTACGAGCCGGACGCAGCCTGTTCAGTCCTTTCCGGCTGGCCATAGCACTGCTGCTTGGCATTGGTCTCACTGGTGGGATCACGGCCACGCCCGCGCTGGCCGAGCCCATTCCCGCCCCCGCCCCGGGCGTTCCCGACCCGGGTATCCCGCCGTCACCGAGCGGCCCGGTTCTCATTCCTGCTCCGACGCCGAGCCCGATCGGCCCGCCGCCAACGGGCACCCCG
>NZ_QGSZ01000399.1 GCF_003857055.1 Micromonospora inaquosa
GCGGGGGCGTTGGGTGATGGTCCGCATGTGACGTTCGGCGAGGTGGAGGCGTGCGAGGCGGCCTCTGATGGTGTCGCGGTGTTGACTGTTCGGCCGTTGCGGAGGCTTCGGTATTTGCCTGGTCAGGCGATGCCGGTGTGTACGCCTCGGTTGCCGGGGTTGTGGCGGTGGTATTCGCCGGCGAGCGTTCCGCGCCCGGATGGGCGGGTGGAGTTCCACGTTCGTGCCGTACCGGAGGGTGTGGTTTCGCCCGTTCTGGTCGAGCGGGTCGCGCCGGGGGAGCTGTTGTGGCTGGGGCCGGCTTCCGATGTCGGGATGTCGCTGGAGGCCGCTGGTGACGCCGATCTGCTGTTGGCGGCCGGGGGTACTGGTCTCGCGCCGATGCGGGCGCTGGTCGAGCAAGTTGCCGCGTCGCCCAACGGGCGGCGGGTGACGTTGGTAGTGGGCGTGCCGACGCTTCTGGACCTTTACGACGCGGTCGCGTTGGACAAGCTTGAGCAGGCGCATGGTGACTGGCTCACGGTCGTGTTGGCGTTCTCGAACGACCGTGATGTGGAGCCCACAGCGCAGGGCGATCTGCTCAGCTTGGCCCTGTATCACCATCAGCCAGGGCAGGCGTTTTACGTCTGCGGCTCACCGCGGTTGATCGAGGCAGCGCGGCACCGGCTGCCAGCCGCAGGGGTCACCGCGGACAGCCTGCATCTCGCTGCGACTTTCCATCGCGCGCTCGATTCGGCGCTGTGGGTGTCTCGCCAACGCTCGGCGCACGCTGTCCACCTGGGAACCGTGCTGGAGACGGCCGGCGACGGTAGCTCGCTCAGCCCATTCCCGGGGGATGCGCCATGAGCTTGATGGAGACGGCGGTCCGGCGCGCGACCGGCGAGGACATTGCCGCTTTGTCCTCGGTTATGGCTGACGCGCTGATGGCCCAGCCCATTGGGGTTTGGCTGGTTCCTGATGTGGCCAAACGCGCAGTGGTTTTGCATCGATGGGCACGGCTTGTGCTGTCGCAAGGGCTGGAGCGCGGTCGCGTCGATACGACCGACGATCGCGCGGCGGTGGCGGTCTGGTACGCGCGGTTGGAGCCACCCCCGCCGGCTGCCGCATGGGTGTACGACCTGCATCGGCTTCTCGGCCCGCACGCGGCCCGGTTCGCCCTGCTGCATGCCTGTGTCGATGGGCTGCGTCCGCACCGTCGGCATCACCAGCTCGCTCACGTCGCGGTCCGTCCTGGGTACGAGGATGCCGCGCAGGCGTTGCTGGCCGCCCATCACCAGACCCTGGACCTCGCGGGGCTGCCGTCGTGTGCGGAGTACAGCGGCGACCGGCCCGGAGACGGACTGCTCGCGGAAGTCGGTTATCAGCCGCGCTCGCCGGTCCTGCTCGCTCCAGGAGGTCCCGCTCTGTGGCGGATGTGGCGCCCTCAATCTTGCGACGAGCAGCCTTGCCGATCGGCCGGCGGTGGGCTGCCGCGACGAGTCCGTCTGGACCGCACCGCGACTCTTTTTCTTGGCCGCGTCATCTCGGCGGCACCGCCGCGTTCTCCCTGACCACCTAGTAGGGCACCGACTCCTTTACCTGCTGGCGGCGACGTTTCGGCCAGCGGGGCACGTCATCACACCCTCATACCGAAGGAAGGCACCCCTCATGCTGACCCGAGCCGCTCAGCCCACCACCGCACTGCGACCACGCAGTCCCGCCTTGGGGTGTTGGTTGAGGTTGCCAGCACGG
This sequence comes from Micromonospora inaquosa, assembly GCF_003857055.1. Taxonomy (GTDB): domain Bacteria; phylum Actinomycetota; class Actinomycetes; order Mycobacteriales; family Micromonosporaceae; genus Micromonospora; species Micromonospora inaquosa. The sequence goes on from NZ_QGSZ01000399.1 coordinate 1,732, forward strand.
ATCGCGACTGCCGGCACCGGTACCGACCTCACGCGCGCAGGCGGCGTGACGTCGACGGAGTACGCGTGGGGGTATGCGATCCGGCGCGAGTGGCCAGACGGGGCTCACGACTTGTTCGGGTTCACGCCGGATGCCGACGCCGCGATTCGCCGGCTCGACCGCGACCGGAGCTTCTGGCGCGGCGGCCCGGTACGGCCGACGGCGGTCTACGTCGTGCCCGCCAACGCCGCTGATGTGGGTGCGCATCCGGTGGTTGGCTGTCGTGGGTCGGGGTGCCCGGACTCGCCGCAGCGGGGGCAACGGTGAAGGCGGCGCAGGTGCAGGTGGGGCTCGCACGGCGGACGCAGACTGCGTTTGGGTTGTTGGTGTCTGGGGCGTCGGCGTCGGGGCCCATGGTGGTGCTCAGCGGAGGCATCGTCGGCACCTATGCGACGACGAAGGTAACGGCTGTTCCTCTGACCTTCGTGGTCGTGGCGGGCACGGTCGCGCTGCTGGCGGTGGGGTACGCGGCGATGGCCCGCCAGCTCGGGCACCCGGCGGCCTACTACGCGATCCTCGCGCACGGGTTGGGCCGGAGTTGGGGTGTCTCCGGCGGCATGGTCGCCCTGGTGGCCTACAACGCCATCCAGATCAGCCAGTACGGGCTGTTCGGGGCGACGATGGCAGCCCAGCTCGGCGGCACGTGGTGGGTGTGGGCGGCACTCGCCCTGGTCGTCGTCGGAGTGCTCGGTGTGCGGGCGATTATGTTGTCGACCCGGGTCTTGGCCGTCGTGCTGGCCGCGTCGTTGCTGATCATCGCGGCGTTCGTCCTGGCGGGGTTGGGACAGCCGGCGGGCGGGGAGGTGTCGTGGGTCGGTTTTCACGCCTCGGGTCTGGCGGTCACCGGCATCGGTGGTGCGATCGCTTTCGGCGTAGCCGCGGTGATGGGCTTCGACGCGCCGGGGTCGCTCGTCGAGGAGGCCGTCGACCGCAGTTCAGTCGGACGGGCCACCATCGGTGGGGCACTCGTTCTCGGCGGGGTGTATGCCGTTGTCGCGTTCGCGATGGGGGTGGCGGTCGGCCCTGACGTCGTGGGGGAGGTGGCCGGTGATCCGGCGTCCGGGTTGCCGTTCTCGGTCCTGGCGCGCCTCGGCAGCTGGTGGGTGGCCCTGGCGAGCGTGGTGTTGATCTTCGCGATCATCACCTCGATGCTGGCGTTTCACTCGGTGCTCGCCCGGTACGTGTTCGCCATGGCCCGGGAGAAGGTGCTGCCGGCGGGTCTTGCCCGGAGCAGTAGCGCGACGCGGGTCAGTGCGCCGCGTGGTGGGTCGTTGATGCAGACGGCCGTCGCGGCGGTGGTGGTGGGGGTGTTCGCGTTCGCCGGTGCTGACCCGGTGGCGGTGATGTTCACCTGGTTGTCGGCGTTGGGGGCGATGGGCCTGTTGTGTCTGCTGCTGGCCGCGTCGGTGGCCGCGATGACGGCACCGGCCAGGGTACGCGGCCCGCAGGCCGGTGCGTGGGAGTGGCGGCTCGCGCCCGCTCTGGGCGTGCTCGGCGGATCGGTGGTGCTCGCGCTGATGGTCGGCAACGCCGGGTCTCTGCTCGGTGCGGCGCCTGGGTCGCTGTATCCGTTCCTGCTGCCTCTGATCCTCCTTGCCACCGCTGTCGCGGGCGGAGTGTGGGCCGGGCATCTGCGGCAGGCCCGCCCGGAGGTCTACGCCGGCATCGGCCGTGGCACACCAAAGAGGCATGCCATTCCCGACGCCATGAACCTCTCGATCTGAGGAGGCGATGATGACGACTCACGCGACTACGTCACCTGCTGGGCACTACGACGTCGACCCCCTGGACCCGCGCTGGCAAGCGGGCTACCCGCCCGCGCCACCACCTGCCGGCCACCCCGAGCCTGCGGTCGCTGTGCCGCCGCCCGGCTACGGCGCGGCACCTGTCCCCACCGGGCACCACCGGCCACCCGACGCCGCCGCCGTTCCCCCGATCCCGCCCCCGGGCCCGGCCGGCTATGACCACCGCTCTGCCAACGGCGACGTGCCGGCTAACCTGCGCTGGGCGGACCTGCGCCTACAGGTCGTCTACCGGTCGAAGCGGCTGAACACCGGCCACCTTATTGAAGCCGACCAGGCGTTCGGGGGGCGCGGCGCAGTCGGCCCTCACGCGTTGATGCTGTTCTTCGTCTCCGACGCGCCCAACGAGCCGCACGGCTACCGGTTGCACACCGCCCACCGCACGTGGCCGCAGTCGCCGGACTCCGATGTCTTGCCGCAACTGCTCGCGGAGATGGCTGAGGTGGCCGCGGACAACATCGCCTCCATCGGACGGGAGTGGAGTCCGATCGGTCCAGAGGGTTCCATGGTCAACGGCGGGGACCTGACCCTGCCTCCAGGCGCATGGTATGTCGGGGTGGGTGTCAGCACCCTCGACTCGGACCAGGGCCGCTGGTACCAAGTCGCCCGGACACTACGCGAAGCCGCCGCCGCCGGCCGCTACATGTCGGCGTTCAACCTCAAAGGTCAGTGCTACGTCCTGTTGACCGACGACACCGCCCTGCACATCGACCGCGACCCGCAGGCCCGCCTCGGCGACGACGGCGTGCACTGCAACAAAACCCTCAACCCGGACCGGACCACCTACTACAACCCGTACGAGAACCTCACTCAGCAGGGCGACGACGAAACCCGCGACATCTGGCGGCAGCTCGGAGCACTGCACCACACCCTCACCGCACACCTGCTTTCGGGGCGGCGGGCGTGACCGGTCACCAGAGCCTCAGCCTCGCCGACGCCGCGGACCTCAGCCACGCGCCGATCGACGTCACGGCCGTGCTCGACCACCTGATCCACGAGTCCGACGCCGCCGCCGCGACGAGCATCGGGTTTCCCGGCGCCGTGGACCTCCACTACGGCGAGGTCCTGACCCGCCTCGGCAACCGGCTGTGGAACAACATCGGCGACCCGGCAGACCTTGGCGGAGTCGCCCACACGCGAGTGCTGGAACGGGCCGTCATCGCCTGGGTCGCCGACACCCTCGCCATGCCGCTAGATGACCGCTGGGGCTACGTCACCACCGGTGGCACCGAAGGCAACCTATCCGCCCTGCACACCGCCCACCACCGCCACCCCACCGCCCGCATCTACTACTCGAC
>NZ_QGSZ01000130.1 GCF_003857055.1 Micromonospora inaquosa
GCGGTGGGGCGGGCGAGGTTGCGGGGCCAGGTGTCGAGGCGGCGGTCGGGGTTGCGGCGCATCGGGCGCAGGACCGGCCCGTCCGGCAGGGTGATCGGCGGTCGGGGGCTGAATCCGTGGCGGGTGTACAGGGTGTGGGCGTCTGTGGTGGTGTCGGTCCACGAGGGCAGGTCGATGCGGTCGAGTCGGTTGCGGTGATGCGCCAGTAGCACGCTGCCCCGGCCGGCGCCTCGGGCGTCGGGGTGCACGGCGAGGAACGCCAGGTGGTGATGCGGTTCGCTCGGTCGGGACGCGGACAGCAGGTTGTCGAGCTGGTCGAAGCGGTCGGTGTGCGGGCCAGCGGCGTCGGTGAGCCGGTGGCGGTAGTTGGCCGGTGGTGGGATGGGCCGGTAGCGGTGGAACCCGACAGTCGCGGCGCACAGGTCGTCGGTGACGTGGCTGTCGCCGTAAAACATCGCGTGCTCCACCCATATCGCCGCGACGTCGGTCAGCACCCGACGCCGCACGGCCGGGTCGGGCACGAGCCACGCGGCGAGTGGCGTGGGGTGCAGAGCTGCGGCGATCAGCGACGCCACGGGCTCCTTGTCCGCCCACCGGGCGGCGCGGATGCGCACGTCAGCGTTCATCGAATTGTTCTCCTTCGGTAGTCATCGGTACGCGGCGGTGGCGAGGTCGCCTACCGCGGCGTCGACCGCGGCGGTGATCTCCCGTACCGGGCGGTGGTGCTGGGCGGCGATGGTGCGCAAATGAGTAGTCAGGGCGGTCGTGTCCTCGCCGAGGTAGAGGTGCTCGGTCAGGCCAAGAACGGCGACGAGACCGGCGAGGGCGGCGGTGTGGTTGTCGGGTTGGTCGCGGCCGGCGGCGAGGTAGCGCAGCCGGGCCCGGGCGACGACGGCCCATTTGGTGTTGGTGGCGAGGTACCGGTCGGTGCGGGCGAGCCCGCCGAGGCGGCGATGGGTGCTGCGGTGCAGGATCCCACCGGCGTGCAACCCGGCGCGGGTACGTTCGTACAGGTCGTCGGCGAACCATGTCAGCCATCCCCGCAGCGTCGGGGCGGGATTGGCGTAGCGGACAGAGGCGATGGCGGTGTCGGCGATCAGGTCACCGACGGGCCGGTAGAGGTGCAGCCACAGCCGCCTCCCGGCCGGGCGGTCGTCCTCGGTGTCGTCGAGGGCGATCCGCCCAGCCAGGACCAGGTGGATCAGGACCGCGCCGGCCATGCCGAGGGCGAGGGCCTGGCGGTGGATGTGGGGTTGGCCGGTGTCGTCGTTGTGGCCGAGCAGGAACAACTCGTCACGCAGCGGCAGTTGGGGAATCGACGCGGTCATCAGCTCGCTCCTACCGCAGACCGGTCGCACGCTGCCGCAACCGGGCGTGCACCCCACCGTAGGCGGGGCTCGGGGCCGGGAGCAGCGCCTTGTCGACGGCGGCGAGGACCGTGTAGTTCGGGTCGCACACGTTGCCGATCGGCGCCCCACCTGCCTGCGAGATCAGCTGGTAGGCATCGAGTTCCTCCAAGCCCGTCAGGTCGCTGGCCCAGCCGACGAGGTCGCGGTGGGCGATCCGGTAGGCGTCTTCTAGGGGGCGGGCGCAGCCCACCGACATGATCGACGTGTCGGTCTCCACCCGGGGCCAGGCGGTGCCGGTTCCCTTGATGACCTCGATGGCGAGGGTGGTGGTTGTGGCAATCTCCACCCCGACGCCGCAGGCCTCGCCCTCGCCCTGGCGGGCGTGTCCGTCGCCGAGGGCGAGCATCGCCCCATGCACGTTCACCCCCAGGTAGAGGGTGGTCCCGCCGCGCAGCTCGGGGGTATCGAGGTTCCCGCCATGCGTGTCGGGGACGATCGTGGAGCGGGCCTCGAACCCGCCGGGAGCGACACCGATCGTGCCGATCATCGGGTCGAGCGGCAGGTCGGCGGTGTGGTCGGTTTCGGTGGCGTGGAAGCGGACCGTGTTGGCCTGTCGGTCGATGTCGTACACCCAGACCCGCTCCTCAAGTGGCGGCTGCAGGGTGGCGGTGTGGGACGTACCGGTCAGCGCCCCGAAGTGCGGGAACGTCGAGGAGACGCCCCAGTCGCGGGTGGGTGTGATGGCGGCGAGGTGGATGGCGAGGGTGTCGCCGGGCTCGGCGTCCTCGACGAAGAACGGCCCCGACACCGGGTTCAGGTACGGCATCTTGCACACCTGTGACGGCAGGTCCGCTGGCCCCCGTACGAGGCCGCCGAAGCAGTCCTCGGTGTGCACCTGCAGGATGTCGCCGGAGCGGACGTGGGCCACCGGCATCCGTCCGCCGAAGGTGTAGGCCAGTTCGTCGCGGGCGGGACGGTAGGTGATCGTGTCCATGGCTGTCACACCCGCTCCACGTCGCGTGCTTGCGGCTGCGCGGGCGCCAGGCCCGACAACACCGGCCGGCGGCCGGCCAGGTACAGGCCGGCGAGAACGACGACACCGAGGGCGAGCCAGGCCAGGCCGAGGCGCTGCGCGGCGATGTTCGCGTTGACCACGACATAGGCGAGGATCGCGAACCCGACCCCGGGCATGACCAGGTGCGCCCACCAATTGCCGCTTCGTCTGCGGATGAGGTGGTGCACCACCACGGAGACGTGCAGGACCAGGAACGCGACCATCGCCCCGAAATTGATCAGCGACGATAACAGGGTGATCCCGTCCGCCCGAGTCGCCAGGTACAGGCCCAGGGCGAGGGACACGAACCCGGTGAGCAGGGTCGCGTTGATCGGCACGCTGCGGCGGATCGACACCTTCGCCAGGAACGCCGGCAGTTGCCGGTCACGGGCCATCGCATACAGCAGCCGCGAGGTGGCGACCTGCGCGACCATCGAGTTCGGCAAACCCCACGCGATCGCCGTCGCGACCGCGCACAGCGTCGCCAACCAGCCGCCGCCGGCCACCCGAGCGGCGTCGTAAAAGGCGGTGCCATTCGGATCCCCCTGCCCGAGGAGCGCACCGGGGTCAGGCACGAGCATCGCGGCCAGCCACGTCTGGGCGATGAACAGCACCCCGGCCAGGATCAGGACGGCGGCCATGGCTCGGCCGATCTGCCGGGAACCGCCCTTGGTCTCCTCGGCCAGCATGCTGATGCCGTCGAAGCCGAGGAACGACAGCACCGCGATCGACACCGCGCCCGCGACGAGCGGCCAGGTGAAGGTGTCGGCGTTGTAGAACGCCTCCCAGCTGAACCGGCCCCTGCCCGAGGCGAGGGCCCAGCCGGCAATGGCCAAGAAGATCGCCAGGACGATCAACTCGCCGACGAGCATGACCCGAGTGACCACCGCGGTCATCCGGATCCCGACCGAGTTGACGACCGTGTTGACCGCCACGAACCCCAGCAGCCACAACCACACCGGCACCGCCGGGACCGTGGCGTGCATCGCCACCGACGCCACCAGATACAACAGCCCCGGCACGAGTACGTAGTCCAGGAGGATCACCCAGCCGGCCAGGAAACCCACCGGCGCGCTGATGCCCCGACCGGCGTAGTTGTAGACACTGCCCGACATCGGGAACGCCTTGACCATCTGCGCGTACGAGAACGCGGTAAAGACCAACGCCACCACGCCGATGGCGTACGCGAGAGCCACCATCCCACCGGAGCCGGCGTAGACGCTGCCGAAGATTGCCATCGGCGCGATCGGCACCATGTAAACGAGGCCATAGGCGATCAAGTCCCGGAACCGAAGCCTCCGGGCTAACTCCTGCCGATAGCCGTAGCGGGCCAGCTCATCTTGGTCATACATCGCAAACCTTTCGGATGTGAGGTAATCGGGAATTGGAGAAACAGTGGGGTTACCGTGTCGCGCTACCTTCGCCGCCGCGCCGGCCAGCGGCCCTCGACTGATCGCAGCCGACCTGGCTGTCTTCGGCTTCCTGATTGGCCGATGCAACGGCGTCGCGAGCTGGTCTGCGAGGAGTCCATCGCAGTTGGCGCGGGAGTGGCAGGCCCGAGTCCCATGGGGAGGCGGACCCGTCACTGCCGGGTAGGAATACCTTCACGCGTCTCGTCGGGCCGCCCTCGTTGGGCTACGGCGGCAGTGCAGCAGGTGTGCGATCCGGTAGTCGGCGGGTTTGGGAAGGCTGGGTCCCGGTTGGGGGCAGCGGTACAGGCATCGGTTGCTCCGATGGCTTTTGTGCGTGGACGAGGAGGCAGCAGGTGCCGTCTCCGGTCGGAGCGTTGATCACCTCGATGTGCAGGCATCGCAGCCCAGCCGCGCGGACGGCGGCCTTCCAGCCCTCCGGACCAGACAGCCAACGGGCGACGGGCACGTGACTTCCGTCAACCAGTCGCATCACGCAGCGGCGTGGGCCGAGCCAACGCGGATCAGGCACGGAGAACAACAGCCGGCCGCCGGGACGCAGGTGCTGGGCGACCAGCGGCAGGAGCTGCTCGGGCGGGCAGAGGCCAACCGCTCCGAAGATGGAGAAGCAGATGTCCAGCGGACGGGATCGCGTGAGGAAGGCACGCGCGTCGCAGCAGTGGAAACGGACCGGCAGGTGCCCCCAGCGGGTGCGCGCTCGGCTGATCTGTGCCGGTGCGAGGTCCACGCCGATGCAGTGGGCACCGCTGACGGCCAGTGGGGCGAGGTTGTCGCCGCTGCCGCAGCCGAGTTCGGCCACAGCCAGTCCACGGACGTCGCCGAACAGCTCGGTGCCTGGGCCGAGCCCGGGATACTGCGTCCACTCGACCCGGCGCGGTGTCATCGGTCGGTCATGCGGCAACGCGAGGCGTGCCTGCCGGTCCCACGCCTGCCGGTTGATCGTCGTGGAGATGCTCGCGCCCATGATGGCTTACGACTTGGTCACGTCGAGGCAGGCCTGCACATTGCGCATCTTCTTGCCGAGGTTGACCAGGCTTCGGGCGGCGGCCTTGAGGTCCTTGGAGGCGGCACGCATCGCGGCCAGGTTCGCCGCGTCGGCGTGGGGGTTGGCCTTGACCCAGCGGTCAATGGTGCGGGCGACGTGCTCGGCGAGTTCGGCTTCCTTGGTCATCACACTGCGGAAGTGGCCGGCGGATTCTGTCCAGTTCCACGGGTGGGGCTCGTGACCGGCGCCGGCCGTGTCGAGCTGGTAGTTGGTGTACTTAAGCGAGGTACCGATGCCGTCGAGCATGTCCCGGACCGTCACGACCCGGCCGCTGGTGTCCCTAGCGATAGTCACTGCCACTCCTGGAAGGTTTCCGGGGTGGCCGCGCGTAGCGCGGGGGATGCTGCGCGCGGCCACCGGTTCGGATGGAGGTGGCCGCGCGGGCAGGGCGAAGCGGCGCTGACGCCGCGCGGCCACCGGTTCTCTGTCAGGTCAGCGGGGCCAGGGTCCGCTCGATCCAGGGCATGCGCATGCCGGCCAGCTCGCGGCGCATCGTTTCGACGTCGGTGCCGAAGGGCACGACGCAGCCGCCGGACATGTTGGGAGCGCCCTGGCAGGCGTGGACCAGCCTGCCGCCGAGAGTCGCGTGCGCGAGGATGCTCTCGCGTCGACGCGACTCGTTGAACCAGGTGCCGTGATACAGCTCGTCGAGCACTTCAGCGGTCGCCTTGTCCAGATCGTAGACGACCCGGGCGGCGGCGCACAGCATCCAGGCCGGAGACACGTTGCTGATGTGCCCGTCCAGCTCGACCCGGTTGAGCGCCATCAGGGTGCCGCACTCGCGCAGCATCCGCAGCGTCCCGTCCGGCACGAAGTCGAGACCGGGGTCCTGCAGGTGCTCCTCCCGGAACATGTAGGCGTACACGTCGTGCGCGGTGCGCAGCACCTGCGCCGGGTCGGTGGTGGAGTAGGCGTGCTCCTTGACGAAGTCCAGCGCGAGCTGCTCGATGGTCAGGTCTTCGCTCTCTACCGCCGGGAGCAGCTCGTCGCGGACCCGCTGCCAGTCGCACAGCAGCCAGTTCGGGCTCTCGTAGCGGAAGAAGAACTCCTCGGGCTTGATCGTCAGCGTCGGTCCGTCGATCGTGATGCCGGGGATGCGTTCCCAGGTCTTGGTGAACGGCGTGGGCAGGTCGACCTTGATAAGGTCGGCAGTGGCTACCGTCATCGCGGCAATTCCTCTCCAAGTGGGATGTGACCGTTTGCGGTGGTCGGGCGGTCCTGCGGAGCTAGCCGGCTGGCAGGGCCGCCACTACGAGCGGTGGTGTTCGTCCTAGCGTTTTCACCTCCTTCTCCCGGCCCGTGACTCGACGGCTGCTACGGGCAGCCGCGCCGCACTCAGCACGCCGAGCACCTTCCTGTCGCCCCCGTCGCTCGCCGACGTGGCCCAGGTGGGTGGCCGAGCCGCCAGCAAGACCGGGCTTCGGGTCGCCCAGCCGTGCTGGCGGCGCGGCCACCACGTCACCCGGCAGCGCGGAGCCGCAGTCACGCGCCGCCGGGGAACTCCGAACACAGTGGGGCTCGCCGGTGAGGGTGACGAGCGCACGACACGCTCCGCGAGTAACGCAGCTCGGTGGCACATCTGCCTCACCCCCTTCATCCGACGTGCCCTCCTACGCGGCGCTGCTCGCCCCGGGGGCCGAGGGCTTGTCCCAACTCCAGTCGGTGGATGCAACGGTGCGTGGCCGCGTAGATGCGTTTGGTCTTGCATCGGAGTCTGGCGATGAGCACCATGCCGTTAGAAGCGCACACCCGGGCCGGATCACTGCCGTTGAGCTGTCATAAGGGGGACATCGATCGGCCTTATCGCCAGCCGGAGCCCGGAGGACTGGTTGCCGGACGGCGAACGGTCCTACCGTCATGGCTAGATCCGTCCGGAAAGGGGTCGGGGATGTCGGAACAGAGACTCACGCTGCTCGCGGTCCTCATCGACCGCGACGAGCGCACCCACAGCGAGATCGTGGCGAGATTCGAGCGGTGCGCACGCGACAACGACGAAGACGCCACCCTCAGTGTGCGCACGCTGAGGCGGTGGATCGCCGGTGACGTGCAGACCGCTCCGCGCCCGTCGCAACGCCGCATGGCCCGCCTGTTCTGGGGCTACCCGATGGCCGATCTGCTCTCGCCGGCCCCCACCGGACCGCTGCCGGCGCTGCCGACAAGCGGAGCGGTCACCGCTGCGCCCGTCGGCCCCACCTCACCTACTCCGCAGGCGGAACCACTCACACCAACGGACGAGCCTGGCCGCTCGTCGGACCCCCTAGAAAGGCAGGTTGCGATGGCAACACGGCGCGCGGCACGGTTCGCCACATTCGCTGAAATCGACAACGTCGGCCCGGAGGCCATCGCCCAACTCCGCGACGACGTCGTCCACCTCGCCAACGCCTACATCCACGACCCGCTCGCCTCGATCATGAGCGACCTCCTCACAGAACAGGAAGCCGTCTTCCAACTCCTGGAAGGCCGGCAGAAGCCAGCTTTGAGCCGGGACCTCTACTTGCTGGCGGGAGTCGTGTCCGGCCTGATCGCCAAGGCAAGCCAGGACCTCGGTCGCTTCCACGAAGCCATGACCCACGCCCGGACCCTGTACGTGTGCGCCGACAACGCCGACCACCAGGGACTTCGGGCATGGGCACGCGGCCTGCAAGGCCTCATTGCCTACTGGGCCGGCCGCCCACAAGAAGCGGTGCGCTACGCCCAGAGCGGCGCCGAGTTCGCCGCCAACGTCTCCGGCTCTGTCGCGTCCTGGCTACCCGCCCTGGAGGCCCGCGCCTGGGCGGTCATGAACTCCCCCGACGAGGCCAGCCACGCACTCGGACGAGCCGTAGACCAGCGAGCCGTCCACCGACCCGACGACCTCGACGCCATCGGCGGCCTGCTCGCCTTCCCGCAGGCCAAGCAGAGCTACTACGCTGCCGGAACATACGTCTGCCTTGACGGTGAACACGACCGGGCCCAGTCCGAGGCGCTGTCTGCCCTCGACCTGTTCGAGCACGGCCGCCCAGAAGACCGCTCATTCAGCGACGAGGCAGGCGCCCGCGCCGAACTCGCCCTCGCCCGCGTCAACGCCGGCCACGTCGACGGCGCTCAACAGGCGCTCGCTCCCGTCCTCGCACTCGAACCCGACCGGCGCATCGGCGGCATCCTCACCAGCGCCACGCGCGTCCACCAGGCGCTGCGCAGCCGGCACCACGCCAACTCCCCGGTGGCACGGCACCTGCGCGAGGAAATCGAAGCGTTCTGCCGCGTCCCCGCCGCGGCCCTCCCCGCCTAACCGATACCCACCGGTCCGACTACCGTCATCATCGTGTTCCCCGTGACGATCACCGGTCCCCGCCTGACCCTGCGCGAGTTCCGGACCGACGACCTGGACGCGTCGATGGCGGTAGTCGGCGACCCCGAAGTCACCCACACCCTCAGCTTCGACCCCCGCAGCCGGGCAGAACAGACCGCACGCCTGGCACAGGACATCGAACGCGCACAGGCAGAACCGCGCCCGGACTACTACCTCGCCGTCGCCAACAACGCCGATCTTCTCATCGGGTTCATCCGCATCGGACTCGGACGTGACCGCAGCGGCGAACTCGGCTACGCTATTCGCGCCCAGGACTGGGGCAAGGGGTACGCCACCGAAGCCGCCACTCTCATGCTCGACTTCGGCTTCAACACCCTGCGGCTACACCGCATCCAAGCAGCGTGCGGCCCGGACAACCATGCATCGCAGCGCCTGCTCGCCCGACTCGCACTTACTCCCGAAGGCCGTCTCAGAGACCACGTCTTCACCAACGGAGCCTGGAGAGACTCTCTCCTGTACTCGATCCTTGATCACGAGCGGAAAACCCTCGTATCGCCCCCGAGGGCGCAGCGCCTCGTCCCCATCGTAGATCGCGACTGACCGGGGGGCTGTCTCGCTAACGGTGCTTCCGGCGATCTTGGTTAGTAGTTTTCAGCTGTGGGCGTGAGGGTGCTGATGCCGAATAAGCCGCCGGGATCGGGCGTGGTTGAGGGCGGTCGGTGGCGGGCTGCTGAGTCGCGTCGGCGGAAGTCGAACATGGGCAGCGGCAGCGGCAGCGGCGGGGCGTCCGGGTCGATGACGTCGCCGGGGACGGTCCGCGTGATCCCTGTTCGGGCGTGCGCCTCGATCTCGCCCAGCGCCGTGCGGTCGACGCGGGCCACGGCCGATGACAGCGGATCCTCTGGCGACGGGATCGGCTGGTGCGGGGCCGGCACGGCGTGTCCTTACCGGGCGCGCGTCAGCGGCGGCGTGAGCGTGAGCCGTGGCGGGCCGGATCGCTCTCCGCTGGATTCTGGTGGGTGCCGGGCTGTCGGCTGTCCCCGCCGCGCGGTGATCGCATCTCGTTGACCTCGTTCCCCGTCGTGCGGCGGCCGGGCGCCGGGCGCACCGGGTCGCCGACCGCTTCCCGGACGGGCAGTTCTACCAGGCCGCCGGCCACCTGGCGGGGGAGTCGAGCGCCCGCAAGGCGGTGGGTTGGGCGCACGCCCAGCTCTGCCAGTACGGGCCGGCACTCGCGCACTGCGGGGAGGCGTTGGCGCTGCTGCGCCCGACCGGTGACCGGCACGGTGAGGCGAACACCTGGGACAGCCTGGGCTTCATCCACGCCCAGTTGGGTGAGCACCGCGAGGCGATCCGCTGTTACGGGCGGGCGCTGCGGCTGTACCGGCGGATCAGCGACCGCTACGACGAGGCGGACACCCTGCCCCGGCTCGGGGTGCGCCGGCACGCGTCGGGGGACCCGGCCGGTGCGGTGCGTACCTGGCGGCGGGCGCTGGGCATCCTCGACGACCTCGGCCATCCGGACAGCGAGCGGATACGGGACCTGCTGACCCGGGCCGAGTCCCCGGACGCGGGAGCCGCCGGTGACGCTGGGCACACCGGCGGTGGTTGATCGAGGTGCGCCGCCCGGCGTCCCGCCGGGCACTCCGTAGACTGGTGGGGCACCGCTCGTCCACCCGAAGAAGGAGCCGTCCCGCGTGACCGTCCAGCCCATCCGTCTGTTTGGGGATCCGGTGCTGCGCACGCCGGCCGATCCGGTGGTCGACTTCGATGCCGAGCTACGTCGGCTCGTCGCCGACCTCACCGACACGATGCGTGAGCAGAACGGCGCCGGCCTGGCCGCGCCGCAGCTCGGTGTGAGCCTGCGGGTGTTCACCTTCGACGTCGACGACGTCCTCGGGCACCTGATCAACCCGGTGCTGGAGTTCCCCGACGAGGAGGAACAGGACGGCCCCGAGGGTTGCCTGTCCATCCCCGGGCTCTACTTCGACACCAAGCGTCGGCAGAACGTCGTCGCCAAGGGCTTCAGCTCGTTCGGTGACCCGATGCAGATCGTCGGCACCGGTCTGATGGCCCGCTGCCTGCAGCACGAGACCGACCACCTCGACGGGGTGCTCTTCCTGGACCGACTGGACCCGGAGGGGCGCAAGGAGGCCATGAAGGCGATCCGCCAGGCCGAGTGGTACGACGCGGCGGCCCCGCCCACGGTCAAGCTCAGCCCGCACATCAGCGACCCCTTCGGTCTGGGGCGCTGATCCGGATGCGCGTGATCTTCGCCGGTACGCCGGCCGTCGCCGTTCCCGCCCTGGCCGCCGTCGCCGCGTCCCGACACGAGCTGGTGGCCGTGGTCACCCGGCCCGACGCGCCCGCCGGGCGGGGGCGGGGCCTGTCCCGCTCCCCGGTCGGCGCGTGGGCCGACGAGCACGGCGTCGAGGTGCTCACCCCGGCCCGTCCCCGCGACCCGGAGTTCCTCGACCGGCTGCGTGAGCTGGAGCCGGACTGCGTGCCGGTGGTCGCCTACGGCGCGCTGGTGCCGCCGGCGGCCCTGGAGATCCCCCGACACGGGTGGATCAACCTGCACTTCTCGCTGCTGCCCGCGTGGCGGGGCGCCGCGCCCGTGCAGCACGCCGTGCTGCACGGTGACGAGCTGACCGGGGCCAGCGTCTTCCAGCTGGAGGAGGGCCTGGACACCGGCCCGGTCTACGGCACGCTGACCGACGAGATCCGCGCCGCCGACACCTCCGGCGACCTGCTGGAGCGGCTCGCCGATTCCGGCGCCGGGCTGCTGGTGGCGGTGCTCGACGCGATCGCCGACGGCACCGCCCGCGCCGAGCCGCAGCCAGCCGACGGAGTGTCGCTGGCGCCGAAGCTGACAGTGGACGACGCGCGGGTGCGCTGGGCCGACCCGGCCTTCGCCGTGGACCGGCGGATCCGGGCCTGTACGCCCGCACCCGGCGGCTGGACCACGTTCCGCGACGAGCGGGTGAAGCTCGGCCCGGTCGTCCCGGTGCCCGACGGCCCCGAACTGAAGCCGGGGGAGTTGCTGGTGGAGAAGTCCCGGGTGCTGGTCGGCACGGCGACCGTGCCGGTGCGGCTCGGCGAGGTCCGCGCCGCGGGCAAGCGGGCCATGGGCGCTACCGACTGGGCGCGCGGCGTCCGGGTCGGCACTGGAGAGGAATTCGCGTGACGGCACCGGAGGGAACCCGACCGACGCGCTCCGGCCCGTCGACCGGCCGTGGCGGGGATCGTCGCCCGGTCCGGCCGCCGCTGGACCGACCGCGCCGTGCCGCGTACGAGGCGGTGGCGGCGGTGCACCGGGACGACGCGTTCGCCAACCTGGTGCTGCCCATCATCCTGCGGGACGAGGGGCTGTTCGGTCGGGACGCGGCCTTCGCCACCGAGCTGACCTACGGCACCCTGCGCCACCTGGGCACGTTGGACGCGATCCTGACTGACGCGGCCGGCCGGGACGTGGCCCGGATCGACCCGCCGGTACGCGACGCGCTGCGGCTCGGGGCGTACCAGCTCCTGCACACCCGGGTGCCGGCGCACGCCGCGGTCTCGTCGACGGTGGACCTGGTCCGGTCGGTGGCACCGGGTGCCACCGGCTTCGCCAACGCGGTGCTGCGGGAGGTGTCCACCCGTGACGCGGACGCCTGGGTGGCGAAGCTCGCCCCGCCGATGGAGACCGACCCGATCGGGCACCTCGCCTTGGCGTACAGCCATCCGCAGTGGATCGTGCGGGCCTTCTCCGAGGCGCTCGGCGGCGACCTGGGCGAGACGGCCCGGCTCCTGATCGAGGACAATGAGCGCCCGCCGGTGCACCTGTGCGCCCGACCCGGCCTGATCGACCCGGTCGAGCTGGCCGACCAGGTCGGCGGTGCGCCCGGTGCCTTCTCGCCGTACGCCGTCTATCTGCCCGGCGGCGCGCCGGGCGACATCCCGGCGGTGGTCGACGGCCGTGCCCACGTGCAGGACGAGGGCTCCCAGTTGGTGGCCGCCGCGCTCGCCGCCGCGCCGTTGGACGGCCCGGACGGGCGTTGGCTGGACCTGTGCGCCGGCCCGGGTGGCAAGGCGGGGTTGCTCGGTGCCCTGGCCGCGCAGCGGGGTGCCCGGGTGACCGCCGTGGAGGTGGCCGAGCACCGCGCCCGACTGGTCTCCCTGGCCACCCGGGACCTGCCGGTGGCCGTGCTGACCATGGACGGCCGGGATGTCGGCGGCGACCCGAAGCTGCCGGAGCAGCACTTCGACCGGGTGCTGGTGGACGCGCCGTGCACGGGGCTGGGCTCGCTGCGTCGTCGGCCGGAGTCGCGCTGGCGTCGCCAGCCGTCCGATCTGCCGCCGCTGACCCGGCTGCAACGGGAGTTGCTCGGCGCGGCGCTGCGGGCGGTCCGACCGGGCGGCCTGGTCGCCTATGTGACGTGCTCGCCGCACACCGTCGAGACGCACGTGACGGTGACCGAGGCGGCCCGCCGCAGTGGGGTTCCGGTGGACTTCGTGGACGCCCGGCCGCTGTTGCCGGCCGGCATGCCCGGTCTCGGCGACGGGCCAACCGTGCAGCTGTGGCCACACCGCCACGGCACCGATGCGATGTTCCTCGCCGTCCTGCGCCGAGGCTGATCCGCCACCGGCGTCCGGCCGGTCACCCGACCGGCCGGACGCGGTGTGCCCCTAGGTGACCGGAAGGCCCTTGGTGCCGGCGTTCTTCATCGAGCGGGTCAGGTCCCGGTCGGAGATCCAGAGGAAGCACTGCACGCCCCGGTTGCCGTTGCGCCACTCCTCCTCGTACGGCTGGTAGTAGATCGTTCCGGCGCGGAAGTCCAGCTGGGGGTTGTCCGGGACCTTGGCGTACTTGGCGATCATCGTCTGGCAGGCCCGGTGGGTCCGCTTCACGTCGCCGGTGAACGTGGTGTAGCTGACGTCGGGCGCCTGCCAGACGCCGACGAACTCGGCGTGGTGCTTGGCGGTGCAGGAGACCGGCACCATCTCGTCGATGTCGTCCTTGACCAGCTTCGGGTTGAAGCAGCGGTACGCCAGCGGGGCCGCGCCGGACAACGCGCCGCGGAGGCTGCCGGTGCGCAGATCGACAGCGGTGTCGTCGATGCTGGCGATCTCGGTGACGTCGCAGCGGTACCAGCGGGCCCCGCCCGACCAGGCCTGCGGCGACGGCAGCACGACGGTCAGGCCGAGCCGCCCGGAACGCCAGTCGGCGCCCACCGCCTTGTTGACCGCGGTGTCGCACCCGGCCTGCGCGGCCCGCATGCCGGCCGAGCCGGGCTGCGGGGGCGTGCCGCCCTCGGCGCCGGGGCCGGTGAGGGTGCCGACGTGCATGGTCTCCACCCGGTGCGCCTCGGTGCACGCCGTCGGGTTGTAGCCGGTCAGGAAGCCGACCTGCTGGGAGCTCTGGTGGCAGACGTCGGCGGCGGGGACGAACTGCTGCGCCGCGACGGGCGCCGGCCAGTCGTCGATGAGGTCACGGTCGAGTCCGGCGGGTCCGCCGCACCCGGCCAGCGCCAGGGCCAGTGCCCCACCCCCGGCCAACGCCGCCAACCACCGTCGCATCCCGACCTCCCGCCGCTGGTGGCCCCAGACCGGACCCAGCCGGTCGGTAGCGCTACGGCGCAGCAGCATACGGCACCGGTGCTCAGATCGCGGGCAGTCCCTCGGGGCCGACATCGCGCATCGAGCGGGTGAGTTTGCGGTCGTCACTCCACAGGAAACAGCGCACTCCACGATCGCCCTCCTCCCACTCGCGCTGCGACGGCGGGTAGTAGATGGACCCGGCCCGGTACGGCAGCTCGCTGTTGTTGGGCACTGCCGCGTACTCGGCGATCAGCGCCATGCAGCGCTGGTGTGACTGCTGGGCGGACTTGACGAAGTCCGCCCAGCTCATGTCCCGCTCCTGGTAGACGCCCACGAACTCGGCGCGGTGCGGCTCGGTGCAGAGCACCGGCGCCATGTAGTTGAGGTTGTCGCCGATCAGCTTGGGGTCGAAGCAGCGGTGCGTCAGGGGCGTGTCGCCGATCAACGCTCCGCGCAGGCTGCCGGTGCGGTTCACCGGGCGGGTGTTGTCGATACTGCCGGTCTCGCTGAGGTCGCAGCGGAACCAGCGGGCGCCGCCGGCCCAGGCGGGCGCGGACGGCAGCGCGAGGGACAGCGCGAGTCTGGCCGTGTGCCAGTCACCGCCGAGCACCTCCCGGGCGCGCTGGTCGCATTCGGCGCGAGCCGTGCGCAGCGCCGACGATCCGGGTTCCGGTCGCGCCTCGGTCAGCGCGTCGGGGCCGGTGAAGGTGCCGACGTGGATGGTCTCGGCCACGTGGTTGCGTGCGCAGTCCACCGTCTCGTACGTGCTGGCCTGCACGACCGCGGTGATCCTCGGCAGACAGGTGTCGGTGGCGGGGGTGAACGGCTTCGGCACCCGCAGCGTCGGCCAGTCGTCGGTGAGATCACCGTCCGCGCCCCGCGCCGGCGTACAGCCGATCAGCAGCATCGTCGTGACGCCGGCCAGCACCAGCGCTGGAAGCCACCGTCGCATCGTCCGCCCTCCCGGGAGCTGGCGGCCGGTCACCGCGCCCCGCGGCGATACCCCGGCGGGCGTGCAGCCTACGGCACCGTCCCGGTTGGAGTGTCGTCGCGTTTCGGTCGTTCGGCCAGCCGCTGATGTCTGTTCGTCCGGATTCGGGGGTCCGGAGCGTTCAATTCTGCACCACTGGTCACTGCTGGGTCACAGCGCGTCGGAGTTGATGCCGCGATGCGGGTGGCGGGTGGCCACGTTCGTACACTGGCCCGGTGACCGTACCGCCGCCGATCGTCGCGCCGAGCATCCTGGCCGCCGATTTCGCCCGCCTCGCCGAAGAGGTCCGTGCCGTCGAGGACGCCGCGGACTGGTTGCACGTCGACGTGATGGACAACCACTTCGTGCCGAACCTGACCATTGGGCTGCCCGTGGTGCAGAGCCTGCGGGCTGTCACGGCGATGCCCTTCGACGTGCACCTGATGATCGAGGATCCGCGCCGGTGGGCCCCCGGGTACGCCGACGCCGGGGCGTACAACGTCACCTTCCACGCGGAGGCGTCCGGCGACCCGGTGGCGCTGGCCAAGGACCTGCGCTCGGCCGGTGCGAAGGCGGGTCTGGCCATCGACCGGGACACCCCGATCGAGCCCTATCTGGACCTGCTGCCCAGCTTCGACACCCTGCTGATCATGACGATCAAGGCGGGCTTCGGTGGGCAGCGGTTCATTCCGCAGCTGCTGGAGAAGGTGCGGACGGCCCGGCGGCATGTGTCGGCCGGGCACCTGGAGCTGCGCATCGAGGTGGACGGCGGGATCGCCGCCGACACCATCGAGCAGGCGGCCGCCGCGGGCGCTGACGCGTTCGTGGCCGGCACCGCGGTGTACGGGGCCGCCGACCCGGCGGAGGCGGTACGGCACCTGCGGGCACTGGCGGAACGCGCGGCTCCCGGGGCCTGAGGTGGAGCCCGAGGCCGACCGCAAGGACATCATTCTCGTTGTGGACGACGATGCGGACATCGCTCGTTTCGTCGAGTTCAACCTGCGGCTGCACGGCTTCGAGGTGATCCACGCCAGCGATGGCCAGGAGGCCCTGGAGGTCATCGAACGCCAGCGGCCGGACCTGGCGGTGGTCGACCTCATGATGCCCCGCATCGACGGGCTGGAGCTGACCCGGCGGCTGCGCGCCGACCCGATGACCTCCGCCCTTCCGGTGATCATGCTGACCGCCAAGGGGATGACCGTCGACAAGGTGCACGGGCTCAGCGCCGGCGCGGACGACTACCTGGTCAAGCCGTTCGACACCGCCGAGCTGGTGGCCCGGGTGTCGTCCACCCTGCGCCGCAACAAGGAGTTCCGGGAGGTCTCCCCGCTGACCGGGCTGCCCGGCAACAGCCGGATCCGTCGGGAGATCAGCGACCGGGTCCGACAGGGCGTGGACTACGCGGTCGGCTACGTCGACATCGACCGGTTCAAGAGCGTCAACGACCGGTACGGCTTCGTCCGTGGCGACGACTTCATCTCCGCGCTGGCCCGCAGCCTGCACCGGGCGGTGGTGGGCGTCGGGCTGCCGCCGGCCTTCCTCGGCCACGTGGGCGGTGACGACTTCGTCATCGTCTGCGCCCCGGACCAGGTGCGCCCACTGACCTCCCAGGCGGTTGTCGACTTCGAGAACGCCGCCGACACGCTCTACGACCCGACCGACCGCGAGCGCGGCTTCGTCGAGTTGAAGGACCGGCGGGGCAACATCCGTCGCGCCGCCCTGGTCACGCTCTCCATCGGGGTTTCCCTCTCCGACGCCGCCAAGCGATTCTCCGACCCCCTCGAAGCGATCGCGATGGCCTCGGAGATGAAGACGGTCGCCAAGAGTCAACCGGGTTCGTACGTGGCCGTGGACCGGCGACGCGGCGTCACCTGAGCGTGATAACGCTGTGAAGTAGCTCGCCTAGGTGGCGGCAGAGCCGGATCGGCATGTAAGACTTCCCGTGTACCCACCACGCGCTGGCGGGACTCGGTGAAATTCCGAACCGGCGGTGATCCACGGTCCAACCGTGGTCAGCCCGCGACCCGGACGGCTGTGCCGCCCGGTGGACCTGGTGAAAATCCGGGGCCGACGGTTGGGGGCGGTTCGTCCGCGCCCAGACAGTCCGGATGGGAGACAGCGCGCGGGACGGACGGGTCCGAGTCGGCCGCTGGCTTCAGCGTGCCGTGCCGACCCCCCGGGGGCGGCTGTGCCGTTCCCGGAATCCGCCACCGCCTGCCCGTGGCCCCATGGCCACCGCCTCCCTGACCGCCCGCGCGCGGACCGGCGAGTGAGAGGGCAGGGGCAGGGCGATGGCCAGCGTCTCCGTTGATGAGGCGATGCGGCGTGCGATCGAGTTGGCGGCGCGCGGGCTCGGCACCACCAGCCCCAATCCGGTGGTCGGGTGCGTGCTGCTCGACGCCGACGGCGAGGTCGTGGGCGAGGGCTTCCACGCGTACGCCGGCGGGCCGCACGCCGAGATCGTCGCGCTGGCGCAGGCCGGGCGGCGGGCCAAGGGCGGCACCGCTGTCGTCACTCTGGAACCCTGTGATCACACCGGCCGCACCGGCCCCTGCAGTTCCGCGCTGGTCCAGGCGGGGGTGGGCCGGGTGGTCATCGCCGTACCCGACCCCAACCCGGTCGCGTCCGGGGGCGCCGCCACCTTGCGCGCCGCCGGGGTCCGGGTCGATCTGGGGGTACGCGGTGAGGAGGCCGAGGCCGGCAACGTGGCGTGGCTGACCTCGATGCGCCGGGGCTGGCCGTATGTGATCTGGAAGTACGCCGCCACGCTCGACGGGCGCTCCGCCGCGGCGGACGGCACCAGCATGTGGATCACCTCGGAGGCGGCCCGGATCGACGTGCACGCGCTGCGCGGCACCGTCGACGCGGTCATCGCCGGGGTGGGCACCGTGCTCGCCGACGATCCCCGGTTGACCGCCCGCAACCTGCGCGACGGCAGCCTGGCCATCCGGCAGCCGCTGCGGGTGGTGGTGGACAGCTCGGGGCGTACCCCGGCGGACGCCCGGGTCCGTGACGGCGCGGCGCGGACGTGGATCGCGACCGCCGACGAGGTCGGCGCCGACCCGGATGGTCGGGTCGACCTGCCGGCGCTGCTCGCGGCGCTGCACCAGCGCGGGGTCCGCGCGGTGCTGCTGGAGGGCGGCCCCCGGCTGGCCGGCGCGTTCCTGCGGGCCGGCCTGGTCGACAAGATCGTCGGGTACGTCGCGCCGCGGTTGCTCGGCGCCGGCCCGACCGCTCTGGTCGACGCGGGAGTGACCACCATCGCTGAGGCCATCGATCTGGAGTTCGTCGACGTTACGCAGATCGGTCCGGATCTCCGGATCACTGCTTTGCCCCGTAAAAGGGAGGGCTGAGATGTTCACCGGCATTATTGAGGAATTGGGCGAGATCGTGCGGGTCGCGCCCACGGCGGGCGATTCGGCGTTGCTCGGCGTACGCGGCCCGCTGGTCACGTCCGACGCCCGGCACGGCGACTCGATCGCCGTCAACGGTGTCTGCCTGACCGTCGTGGAGGTGGCCGACGGGGTCTTCACCGCCGACGTGATGGGGGAGACGCTGCGCCGCTCCGCGTTGGGTGCGCTGCGCCCCGGCGACCCGGTCAACCTGGAGCGGGCCGCCGCGCTCGGCAGTCGGCTCGGGGGGCACCTGGTGCAGGGCCACGTCGACGGCGTCGGTGAACTGATCTCCCGGGAGCCGGCCGAGCAGTGGGAGACCGTCCGGTTCCGGCTGCCCGCCACCCTGTCCCGGT
Source organism: Micromonospora inaquosa (assembly GCF_003857055.1). GTDB lineage: Bacteria > Actinomycetota > Actinomycetes > Mycobacteriales > Micromonosporaceae > Micromonospora > Micromonospora inaquosa. The sequence continues at coordinate 18,472 of NZ_QGSZ01000130.1, forward strand.
ACGTGGTGGAGAAGGGCTCGATCACCATCGACGGTGTCTCGCTGACAGTGGCCGCGGTCGGTGCTGACGAGTTCGCCGTGGGGCTGATCCCGACCACGCTCAAGCTGACCACGCTCGGCGCGAAGGGCGTCGGTGACCCGGTCAACCTGGAGGTCGACGTGTTGGCCAAGTACGTCGAACGGCTGCTCGGCGACCGGCTCACCGACGCTCGCGGGTTGGCCGCGAACCCGGGCGGGGTGGCCTGATGGGCCCGCTCAGCTGGCTGCTGGACGCCCAGGTGCAGGTCGCCGGCTCGCCGGTGCTGGCCCGGGAGATCGTCGGCAACGCGTTCGGGCTGATCTCCGCGCTGCTCGGGCTGCGCCGGCTGGTCTGGGCGTGGCCGGTCGGCATGATCGGTAACGCGCTGCTGCTCACCGTCTTCCTCGGCGGGGTGTTCGCCACCCCGCAGGAGCACGACCTGTACGGGCAGGCCGGCCGGCAGGTGTTCTTCTTCGCGGTCAGCGTCTACGGCTGGTGGCGCTGGCAGCGCAACCGTCGCGGCGACGCCGGGCAGGCCGCGGTCGTCCCGCGCTGGGCCACCGGCCGGGAGCGGCTGATGCTGCTGGTGGCCGCCGTGCTCGGCACCGCCGCGGCGTACCCGGTGCTCAAGGCGCTGGGCTCGTGGGGCCCGCTGCCCGACGCCTGGATCCTCACCGGCAGTCTGCTGGCCACCTACGGCATGGCGCGCGGCTGGGTGGAGTTCTGGCTGCTCTGGATCGCGGTGGACGCGGTCGGCGTGCCGCTGCTGCTGCGCGGCGGGTTCTACCCGTCGGCCGCCATGTACCTGATCTACGGCGCCCTCTGCGTCTGGGGTTTCGTCGCCTGGTGGCGCACCTCGCGGGCGACGACCACCGTCCGCACGCCCATCTACACGGAGGCCATGGCGTGACCAGTTTTGGGGATATCGAGCAGGCCATCGCGGACATCGCTGCCGGCCGGCCGGTCGTGGTGGTCGACGACGCGGACCGGGAGAACGAGGGCGACCTGATCTTCGCGGCCGAGTTGGCCACGCCGGAGCTGATGGCGTTCATGGTGCGCTACACCTCCGGATACGTCTGCGTGGCGTTGACCGAGAGCGAAGCCGACCGGCTCGACCTGCCGCCGATGCACCACACCAACCAGGACCGGCGCGGCACCGCGTACACGGTGACCGTGGACGCCCGCGAGGGGGTCAGCACCGGCATCTCGGCGGCCGACCGCGCGCACACCAGCCGGCTGCTCGCCGCCGCGGCGACCGACCCGACCGACCTGGCCCGCCCCGGGCACGTGGTGCCGCTGCGCGCCCGAGAGGGCGGGGTGCTGCGCCGGCCGGGGCACACCGAGGCGGGCATCGACCTGACCCGGCTGGCCGGGCTGCGTCCGGCCGGCGTGCTCTGCGAGCTGGTCAACGACGACGGCACCATGATGCGCCTGCCGGACCTGGAGAAGTTCTCCGCCGAGCACGGCCTCACGCTGATCACCATCGCCGACCTGATCGCCTACCGGCGGCGGACCGAGAAGCAGGTCGAGCTGGTCGCCGACGCCCGGATGCCGACCCGGCACGGGGTGTTCCGGGCGCTCGGCTACCGCGCCGAGCACGACCCGGCCGAACACGTCGCGATGGTCCTGGGTGACCTGGGTGACGGCCAGGACGTGCTGGTCCGGGTGCACTCCGAGTGTCTGACCGGGGACGTGTTCGGCTCGCTGCGCTGCGACTGCGGGCCGCAGCTGGACGCCGCGCTGGCCCGGGTCGGAAAGGAAGGCCGGGGCGTGGTGCTCTACGTCCGTGGGCACGAGGGGCGCGGCATCGGGCTGCTGCACAAGCTGCAGGCGTACCAGTTGCAGGACCTTGGTCGCGACACCGTCGACGCCAACCTCGACCTGGGTCTGCCGGCCGACGCCCGTGACTACGGCACCGGCGCGCAGATCCTCTACGACCTGGGCGTGCGGTCGATGCGGCTGCTGACCAACAACCCGGCCAAGCGGGCCGGGCTGGAGGGGTACGGGTTGACCATCACCGGCCGTGAGAGCCTGCCGGTCGGCGCGCACCCGGAGAACATGCGCTACCTGCGCACCAAGCGGGACCGGATGGGTCACCTGCTGGACGAGTTGGACGAGGGGGCCGAGGCGCCGCTGGGGCGTCCGGTCGCCAACGACGAGATCGGAGCATGACGATGGCGGGTTTCGGTGAGCCGGGAGTCGAGGCGGTCGACGCCGCGGGGCTGACCGTCGGGGTCGTTGCCGCCCGCTGGCACGGCGAGTTGACCGACCACATGCTGGAGCGTGCGGTCGCCGCCGCCGAGGCGTGCGGCGCTCGTTCCGTGATCGCCCGGGTTGCCGGGTCGGTCGAGCTGCCGGTGGTGGCGCAGGCCCTCGCCCGCCGCTGCGACGTGGTGGTCGCCCTCGGCGTGGTGGTCCGCGGCGCCACCGCCCACTTCGACTACGTCTGCCGTTCGGTCACCGACGGATTGACCCGGGTGGCGCTGGACGAGGGCAAGCCGGTGGCGCACGGGGTGTTGACCGTGGAGACCATCGAGCAGGCCCGCGACCGGGCCGGTCTGCCCGGCTCGGCGGAGGACAAGGGCTGGGCCGCCACGGTCGCGGCCCTCGACGCGGCGTTGGCCGTGCGGACCGTGGCGGCGGGCAACGCCCAACGGGTCGGTTTCAGCGGCTGAGGCACCCTCACAGCCGACCAGCCTCGATGATCCGGCGCAGGAACTGCCGGGTCCGAGGCTGCGTCGGCTCGCCGAGCACCTGCTCGGGCGGGCCGCTCTCGACGACCCGTCCGGCGTCGAGGAAGCACACCTCGTCGGCGACCTCCCGGGCGAAGCCCATCTCGTGGGTGGCCAGCACCATGGTCATGCCGTCGGCCTTCAGGTCGCGGATCATCGCCAGCACCTCGCCCACGAGCTCCGGGTCGAGCGCGGAGGTGACCTCGTCGAGCAGCATCAGTCGAGGTGAGTTGGCCAGCGCCCGGACGATCGCCACCCGTTGCTGCTGCCCGCCGGAGAGCCGGTCGGGGTAGGCGTCCGCCTTGGCGCCGAGCCCCACCCGGTCGAGCAACTCCCGGGCCTGCGCCTCGGCCTCCGCCCGGCCCCGGCGGTGTACGCGGCGCGGCGCGAGGGTGATGTTGTCCAACACGCTCAGGTGCGGAAAGAGGTTGTACGCCTGGAACACCATGCCGATCCGCCGGCGGACCCGGTCCGGGTCCACCCGGGGATCGGAGATGTCCTCCCCGTCCAACTCGATGGTGCCGTCGTCGATTTCCTCCAGCAGGTTGACGCAGCGCAGCAGTGTCGACTTGCCGGACCCGGACGCGCCGATCAGTGCCACCACCTGGTGTTCGGCGACGGTCAGATCGAGCTGGTCGAGCACGACGTGCCCGCCGAACTCCTTGCGCAGGCCCCGACAACGCAGCAACGGCACGGCTCAGCCCCCCGACTGTCGGCGGGCCGCGCGCAGCGTCACCCAGTCGGTGACCGCGATCAGCGGGATCGCGAGCAGCACGAAGAGCACCCCCGCCACGATGTACGGCGTGTAGTTGAAGGTCTGGGCGGTGGCGATCTGGGCGGCGCGGACCGCGTCGATCGGCCCGGCCAGCGACACCAGCCCCACGTCCTTCTGCAACGCCACCACATCGTTGAGCAGGGGTGGCGCCACCCGGCGGACGGCCTGCGGCAGCACCACGTGCCGCATCGTCTGCCGGTACGTCAGGCCCAGCGAGCGGGCCGCGGCGAGTTGGCTGGAGTGCACCGACTCGATGCCGGCCCGGAACACCTCGGCGAGGTAGCCGCCGTAGGTGAGGACCAACGCGATCCCACCCAGCACCAGCACCGGCGGCATGCCCTGCAACCGCAGCCCCGGCACGCCGAGGGTGAGCAGGTAGAGCACGATGATCAGCGGCAGGCCCCGGAAGGTGTAGGTGTAGCCGGCGGCCAGCGCGCGGACCGGGAAGAAGACCGGCCCGCGCAGCGTCCGCAGCACGGCGATCACCAGCCCGAGCAGCAGAGCGCCGATCGCACAGCACACCAGCAGCCGGATGTTGAGCCAGAGCCCGCTCAGCACCGCCGGCAGCGCGTCGCGGGCGATCTGCGGATCCAGGAACGACAGTCGGACCCGGTCCCAGCCCGGTGCCCCGGTCACCGCGATCACCAGCAGCGTGCCGAGCGCCGCCGTCGAGAACGCCGCGACGAGCACGCTGTGGACGGTCTGCCGACGTCGGTACGCCGATCGCCGCAGCTGCGTCTCGGACGGCACATGATCCAGAAGAGTCACCGCAGCTCGGCCGCCCCCGCCGCCTGCGCGAGCCACTTCTGCTCCAACTGCTTCAGTGTGCCCGCCGTGGTGAGCTGACCGACCGCGTCGGTCACGCAGGAGGTCAGTGGGGAGTTCTTGTCCAGCAGCAACCCGAACGCCTCGGGCGTACCGACCTGCGGCACCTGCCCGACGATCACCGCGTCGGTGATCTCCGCGCCGGTGATGTAGAAGGCGGTCGGAAGGTCCACCACGAGACCGTCGAGCTGCCCGTTCTGCAGTGCCTTCTTGGCGTCGTCGTTGCTGTTGTAGACCTGGGGCTCGGCGGTTGGCTTGAGCACGTCGGTGATCGCCTGGTAGCTGGTGGTGCCGACCTGCGCGCCGAGCCGGGCGTCGCGCAGCTCGGCCAGCGACGTCCGGCCGGCGATCTTCGAGGACTTCAACGCGATGACGGTCTGCCGCACCAGGTAGTACGGCGCGGAGAAGTCGACAGCCCGCTTGCGCTCCTCGGTGATGGAGAACTGGTTGATGTCGAAGTCGAAGTCCTTCGGGCCCGGCGCGATAGCGGTGTCGAACTTGACCCGCGTCCAGGTGACGTCGGCGCGGGCGTAGCCGAGCTTCTCGGCCACCGCGTACGCGACGGCGGATTCGAAGCCCTCACCGTTGTCCGGCTTGTCGTCGGAGAACCACGGCTCGTACGCGGGCTGGTCGGTGGCGATGGTCAGCTTGCCCGGCGTACGCGTGGGCAGGCTGTCCTTGGCGCAGGTCTGCGCGGCGGTGACGGTGGGGGTGGGTTTCTCGTCCTGTGGGGCGCATCCGGCGGTGGCTACCACGACGGCGCCGGCGAGGGTGAGCGCGAGGAGACGTGAGCTGCTGGCCATGGCGGACAGCGTAGGGCTCCATGACCATCGATCGACAATTGTCCCACCATGTTGATAGGGAATTGTCCGCTTGCTGGATTCCGGCGGACCCGGACGCGGGGCCTCGTCCGGGTGGCTGGAAGAATCGTTCCCCGTGAAGACGTTCGAGGAGTTGTTCGCCGAGCTGCAGGCCAAGGCCGCCGCCGGCACCCCGGGCTCGGGCACCGTCGCCGCGCTGGACAAGGGCGTGCACTTCATCGGCAAGAAGGTCGTCGAGGAGGCGGCCGAGTCGTGGATGGCCGCCGAGCACGAGGGGCCGGAGCGCACCGCCGAGGAGATCTCGCAGCTGCTCTACCAGGTCCAGGTGCTGATGCTCGCCAGTGGTCTCGAGCTCAAGGACGTCTACCGACATCTGTGAGTGCCCCCCACCCCGTTGATCGCCATCCGGATCGAAGGAGCACTCCGTCATGCTGCGTGTCGCCATTCCCAACAAGGGCACCCTGGCCGAGCCGGCCGCCCAGATGCTGCGCGAGGCGGGCTACCGCCAGCGCACCGACCCCAAGGACCTGGTCTGCCGGGACGAGGCCAACGACGTCGAATTCTTCTACCTGCGCCCGAAGGACATCGCCACCTACGTCGGCTCCGGTGACCTCGACCTCGGGATCACCGGCCGGGACCTGCTGATCGACTCGGCCGCGCCGGCCGAGGAGGTCGTCGACCTCGCCTTCGGTCGGGCCACCTTCCGCTTCGCCGCCCGCCCCGACGACATCGCCTCCGTTCAGGAACTCGGTGGTCACCGGATCGCCACCGCGTACCCGGGGCTGGTCGAGCGGCACCTCGGCGAGGTGGGGGTCAAGGCCGACGTGATCCGCCTCGACGGCGCGGTGGAGAACGCCGTACGCCTCGGCGTCGCCGACGTGATCGCGGACGTGGTGGAGACCGGCGCGACCCTGCGCCAGGCGGGCCTGGTGGTCTTCGGCGAGCCGCTGCTGCGCTCGTCGGCGGTGCTGGTCCGGCGCGCCGGCGCACCCGCGCAGCCGCAGGCCGAGCAGTTGCTGCGCCGCCTGCACGGGGTGCTGGTGGCCCGCCGCTACGTGATGCTCGCCTACGACGTGCCGGCCGGTCTGCTGGACCGGGCCAGTGGGCTCACCCCGGGCATCGAGTCGCCCACCGTGTCGCCGCTGCACCGCGAGGGCTGGGTGGCGGTGCAGGCGATGGTGCTCCGCGACGACGTGCACCGGATCATGGACGAGTTGTACGAGTTGGGTGCCCGCGCCATCCTCGTCACCAACATCCACGCCTGCCGCCTCTGACAGTTCCCGCCCGCGGCCCCGGCGCCCGCGGGACCCTGCTCCGCGATCTTGCACTTTCTGTGCCGACGCAAGGGGCATATCACCCCATGTCGACAGCCGAAACTGCAAGATCGGCGCGATCCTCTCGCCCGACAGGGGCCTAGGGTCCGGGGTGGTTCGGCGGGTGGTGCGTTTGATGGGCGAGTGCGGGTGGCAGACTGGTGGGGTGAGTGAAACCGAGCTGGTCCGCCTGAAGCCCCGCCGCATTCGCGTGGTCTGCTGGTCGGCGGCGGTTGCCCTGGTGGTGGTGTTCGGGCTGGTCGCCACGTCGCTGAGTGGCCCGACCGGCGACGGTTACGGCAGCTTCCAGCGCGGCGACCAGATCGCCATGATCGGCCTGGGCATCTTCGGGGCACTGGGCTTCCTGCTCTTCACCCGTCCGCGGGTGGAGGCGGACGCGCGGGGCATCCGGGTGCGTAACGTGGTCAGCTCCTACGAGCTGCCCTGGGAGGTTGTCCGGGGCGTCCGGTTCGACCGGGGCGCGCCGTGGGCCAGCCTGGAGCTGCACGACGACGACCTGCTGCCGCTGGTCGCCCTGCAGGCCGCCGACAAGGAGTTGGCAGTCGACGGGGTCCGCGCGCTGCGCCGGCTGCACGAGGCCCACCAGGCCCGCCTCGCCGAGCGCACCGCCGACCGCTGACCCCGGCCGCCCGACCGGCTGGCCCGGTGCCTCCGGGGCCGCAGGTCGTGCCCGGTTTGGGCGCGGGCGGGGCGCCGGTGTAGTGTTATCAAGTCGACCAGGCTGTCTCCGCGTGCGAGCAGACAGCCTTGAAAGCGGAGCGCCTGCTCCCACCTGAGTCACCGCTACGGTGGCCGGGTCCGGTCACCGGTTCCGGGCATGTCCCGGCACCGGATGCGCGATCCTTGTGATCGTGCTGGCCGGTCGAGCGGGCCCTGGCATACGCCGGGGCCTTCTACTTTTCGGGTCGGTTCCCTCCTGGGAGCCGCAGGGGTCGGCGACAAGGCAGAAACGACTCGAGGAGGCCCCATCAGCGTCGAACCACGCGTGAACGAGCAGATCCGGGCACGTGAGGTCCGACTGGTCGGCCCAGAGGGTGAGCAGGTGGGCATCGTCCCGCTGGAGCGCGCTCTTCAGCTGGCCGCGGACGTCGATCTGGACCTGGTCGAGGTTGCGCCGATGGCGCGCCCGCCGGTGTGCAAGCTCATGGACTTCGGCAAGTTCAAGTACGAGAGCGCACTCAAGGCGCGCGAAGCGCGGCGTAATCAGCAGCAGACCGTCATCAAGGAAATGAAGCTTCGGCCGAAGATCGACCCGCACGACTACGAGACCAAGAAGGGTCACGTGGTGCGGTTCCTCAAGGCGGGCGACAAGGTCAAGGTGACGATCATGTTCCGCGGTCGCGAGCAGAGCCGCCCGGAGCTGGGTTACCGGCTCCTGCGCCGGCTCGAGTCCGAGATCACGGACCTGGGATACGTCGAGGCCGCTCCGAAGCAGGACGGCCGAAACATGATCATGGTTCTCGCCCCGCATCGGGCCGTCAAGGCCTCCGCGGTCGCCGCTACGGCGTCTCGCGGCGGACCTCGGGACCGGGTAGGGGACGAGTCCGCCGCTCCGGAAGCCGATGAGACCGCGGCGGTCAGCGAGACCGCAGCAGCCGGTGACACCGGCCTCGCCGCCGACACCAGCGGCGAGTAACAGGGGAGAAGACGTTCCACATGCCGAAGATGAAGAGCCACACGGGTATGGGTAAGCGGGTCAAGGTGACCGGCAAGGGCAAGATCGTTGCCCAGCAGGCCGGCCTCCGCCACAACCTGGAGAAGAAGCCCTCCACCCAGACCCGCCGGCTGACCGGCACGGTCGTGCTGGCCAAGGCCGACGTCAAGCGCATCAAGAAGCTGCTCGGCCGCTGACGCGCGCCACCTTTACGTAAGAAGGAGTTGAGATGGCACGCGTCAAGCGGGCTGTAAACGCCCAGAAGAAGCGTCGTACCCTGCTGGAGTCCGCGAGTGGTTACCGCGGTCAGCGCTCCCGCCTGTACCGCAAGGCCAAGGAGCAGGTGCTGCACTCGATGCAGTACGCCTACCGGGACCGTCGCGACCGCAAGGGCGACTTCCGGCAGCTGTGGATTCAGCGGATCAACGCGGGCGCCCGGGCCAACGGGATGACCTACAACCGTCTGATCCAGGGCCTGCGTCTGGCCGGCATCGAGGTCGACCGCAAGATCCTGGCCGACATGGCTGTCAACGACGCCGCCTCTTTCGCGGCGATCGTCGAGCTGGCCCGGGCCGCGGTCACGGCCGAGGGTACCGGCGGCGCGGCGGCTCAGGCCGCCTGATCCCCACGCACCAGAGCGAGGCGTCTCCCGTGTCGGCACCGCCGTCCGGGGGGCGCCTCAATCGTGTCGGAGGAACGCACACCATGGCCTTCACCCCGCGTACCCCCAGGGTTGTCGCCGCCCGCCGCCTGCAACGCCGCCGGGACCGCGACGCCACCGGCCGTTTCCTGGCCGAGGGCCCGCAGGCGGTCCGCGAGGCCCTCGCACGGCCCGGGGTCGTCACCGAACTCTTTGGTACGACCACCGCGCTCGACCGTTACCCGGAGTTGGCCGCCACGGCGGCCCACGCCGACGTGCCGGTCTCCGAGGTGACCGACGACGCCCTCGCCGCGCTGGCCGAGACCGTCGCCCCGCAGGGGCTGGTGGCCGTCTGCCGGCACCTGGACGTGTCGCTGGAGCAGGCCCTCGCGGGTGGGCCCCGGCTGGTGGCGGTGCTCGCCGAGATCCGCGACCCGGGCAACGCCGGCACGGTGCTGCGCACCGCCGACGCCGCCGGTGCGGGTGCCGTGGTCTTCGCCGGCGACGCCGTCGACCCGTACAACGGCAAGTGTGTGCGGGCCTCGGCCGGCAGCCTCTTCCACGTCGACGTGGTGCGCGCCACCGACCCGCTCGCGGTGGTCGACGCGCTGCGCGCCGCCGGGCTGTCGATCTTCGCCACCACCGGGTACGGCGACGACGACCTGGACGACCTGACCGATTACGGTCGGCTCGTCGGGCCCACCGCCTGGCTGTTCGGCTCCGAGGCGCACGGCCTGCCCGAGGAGTTGACCGCCGCCGCCGACGCCCGGGTGCGGGTGCCGTTGTACGGGCGCGCGGAGAGCCTCAACCTGGCTGCCGCCGCCGCGGTCTGCCTGTACGCTTCGGCGAGAGCGCAGCGCTGAGGTGACCGCCTCCGGCGCGTCTGAGAGCGCGACTGACAGCAGGGGAGAGCATCCGGCCATGAACGCGAGACGGCGTTCGTTTAGCCAGCCCGCCGGTGTCGGCGGGCGGCGGGCCTGACCTGCTCCCTGCGCAACTCCTACCGGCGGGCTGCGGCACAGCCGCGCGTCCGTAGACTCGCTTAGCCGCCCGTGGAGGGCTGGCGCCGCCGTGAGGGAGTGCCCGTACGCCATGAGCTACCGCAACGATCCGTACGACCCGAAGCAGGTCGCCCTGCTCGACCCCACCGCCCTGGCCGAGGCCGTCGCGGACGCCACGAAGGCGTTCGAGGCCGCCGCCGACCCGGACGCGCTGACCGCGCTGCGCTCGGTGCACCTGGGTGACCGGTCACCGGTCTCCCTCGCCCGCCGGGAGATCGGCGCGCTGCCGCCGGCCGCGAAATCCGACGCCGGCAAGCGGGTCAACGAGGCCCGCCGGGCGATCGAGTCCGCGTACGCCGAGCGCGCCGAGGTGGTGGAGCGCGAGCAGGCCGAGCGGGTGCTGGTCGAGGAGCGGGTGGACGTCACCCTGCCCTACGACCGGCGTCCGCGTGGCGCCCGGCACCCGTTGAGCACCCTGATGGAGTCGATCAGCGACCTCTTCGTGGGGATGGGCTACGAGGTGGCCGAGGGGCCCGAGGTCGACCTGGAGTGGGTCAACTTCGACGCGCTGAACATTCCCGCCGACCACCCGGCGCGGGGGTTGATGGACACCTTCCACATCGCGCCGGAGGGCTCGGGCCTTGTTCTCCGCACGCACACGTCGACGGTGCAGACCCGCACGATGCTCAGCCGCAAGCCGCCGATCTACGTGATCGTGCCGGGCCGCGTCTACCGCACCGACGAGATCGACGCCACCCACAGCCCGGTGTTCCACCAGGCCGAGGGCCTGGTGGTCGACAAGGGCATCACGATGGCGCACCTGCGGGGCACATTGGACCACTTCGCCCGCGCGATGTTCGGCCCGGAGGCGAAGACCCGGTGGCGGCCGCACTACTTCCCGTTCACGGAGCCGTCGGCGGAGTTCGACGTGTGGTTCCCGGAGCACCGGGACGGCCCGCAGTGGGTCGAGTGGGGTGGCTGCGGCATGGTCAACCCGCGGGTGCTGCGCGCCTGCGGCGTCGACCCGGAGGTCTACTCCGGGTTCGCCTTCGGCATGGGCATCGACCGGACCCTGATGGTCCGGCACGGGGTCAGCGACATCCGCCATCTCTTCGAGGGCGACGTGCGGTTCAGCCGCGCGCTCGGGACCGGGGCGTAGGCGATGCGGGTACGAGACACGGGAACGGTGGTCTGAAGTCATGCGAGTTTCTGTCAGTTGGCTACGGGAGTACGTCGACCTCCCGGCCGACCTGCCCACCGGTGACCTGGAGCAGGCCCTGGTCGACCTCGGCATCGAGGTCGAGTCCGTGGTGGACCTGGCCGCGTCCGTCACCGGCCAGTTGGTCGTCGGCGAGGTCCGCGAGATCGAGGAGTTGACCGGTTTCAAGAAGCCGATCCGGTTCTGCCGGGTCGACGTGGGTGCCGCCAACGGCACCGGCGAGCCGCAGGAGATCGTCTGCGGGGCGCGTAACTTCGCTGTCGGTGACCGGGTGGTGGTGATTCTGCCCGGCGGCGTGCTGCCCGGCGGTTTCGCCATCGGCGCCCGCAAGACGTACGGGCACAACTCGGCGGGCATGATCTGCTCGGCGAAGGAGTTGGGCGTGAGCGACGACCACTCCGGCATCATCGTGCTGGGGCCGGACGTGACGGCCAAGCCGGGGGACGACGCGCGCCCGGTGGTCGGCCTGGACGACGTCGTGCTCGATCTGGAGGTCACCCCCGACCGGGGGTACGCGCTGAGCCTGCGCGGCCTGGCCCGGGAGCTGTCGCACGCGATCGACGTGCCGTTGCGCGACCCGGCCCTGGCGCCGGCTCCGGGCGGCACCCAGACGCCGGCGTACCCGGTGGAGGTCCGCGACACGGTCGGCTGCGACCGGTTCACGGCCCGCCTGGTCCGGGGCGTCGACCCGACCGCGCCGACCCCGTCCTGGATGCGGCAGCGGCTCGTCACCGCCGGCATCCGCAGCATCTCGCTGCCGGTCGACATCACCAACTACGTGATGTTGGAGCTGGGCCAGCCGATGCACGCCTTCGACGCCGACCGGATCGTCGGGTCGCTGGTGGTCCGCCGCGCCGAGGCGGGGGAGAAGCTGACCACCCTCGACGGCGTCACCCGGGTGCTCACCGCCGACGACATGGTGATCTGCGACGCTGGGCTGGACAGCGCCCTCGGGGGCCAGGGTGACGGCGTCCCGATCTCCCTCGCCGCGGTGATGGGTGGCGAGACCAGCGAGGTCGTCGCCGGCACCACCACCGTGCTCTTCGAGGCGGCGCACTGGGACCCGGCGATGGTCGGGCGCACCGCCCGCCGGCACAAGCTGTTCAGCGAGGCCGCGAAGCGCTGGGAGCGGGGCGTCGACCCGGCCGTGGCGCTGGTCGCGCTGGAGCGTGCCGTGCGGCTGCTCACCGAGCACGGCGGAGGCACCCCGAGCGCGGAGATCCTGGACATCGACCACGTCCGGCCGCGTACCCCGATCAGTCTGCCGGCGGACCTGCCGACCCGGCGGGTGGGTGTCGAGTACCCGCCGGCGCGGGTGGTGGCCCTGCTGGAGCGGGTCGGCTGCACTGTGGCGCAGGGCGCGGACCGGTTGTCCGAGGACCCGGGCGCGGTCGGCGTGGCCAGCGGCGTCGGGACGGTGCTGAGCGTCACCCCGCCGACCTGGCGACCCGACCTGACCGACCCGGCCGACCTGGTCGAGGAAGTGGTCCGCCTCGACGGGTACGACCGGGTGCCGTCGGTGCTGCCGACCGCGCCTCCGGGCCGCGGTCTGACCCCGCGGCAGCGTCGCCGTCGGGCCGTCGCCGGATCGCTGGCGGAGCGGGGGTACGTGGAGGTGCTCGCGCACCCGTTCGTGTCTCCGGAGCTGGCCGATCAGCTCGGCCTGCCGGCCGACGACCCGCGTCGGCCCGCGGTGCGGCTGGCCAACCCGCTGTCCGAGGAGGAGCCGCTGCTGCGCACCACGCTGCTCGGCCCGCTGCTCGGCATCCTCAAGCGCAACCTCGGCCGGGGTCACCGTGACCTGGCCCTCTACGAGATCGGCGCGGTCTTCCACCCGCGCGTCGGTGCCGGCAGCCCGCCGGCGATGGGCGTGGACCGACGCCCCACCGACGAGGAGTTCGCTGCCGCCGACGCGGTGGTGCCGGCGCAGCCGGTGCACGTCGCGGTGGTGCTCGCCGGCGACCTGGACCCGGCCGGCTGGTGGGGGCCGGGTCGACCGGCCGGCTGGGCGGACGCGATCGAGGCGGCCCGTGACGTGCTGGCCGCCGCCGGGATCCCCGACGAGCGGGTCGAGGTGCGCGCTGCCGAGTACGCCCCGTGGCACCCGGGCCGCTGCGCCGAGCTGCTGGTCGACGGCTCAGTCGTCGGACACGCCGGTGAGCTGCACCCGCTGGTGGTCGCGGCGCTGGAGCTGCCCCGCCGCACCAGCGCGATGGAGCTGAACCTCGACACGCTGCCGTCGACCCCGGTGACGCCCGCGCCGACGGTCTCCGGCTTCCCGCCGGCGCTGATCGACGTGGCGCTGGTGGTGGACGATTCGGTGCCGGCGGAGCAGGTGCGCCGGGCGCTGGAGGCGGGCGCCGGTGAGCTGCTGGAGGACGTGCGGCTCTTCGACGTGTACTCCGGTGCGCAGCTCGGTGAGGGCCGCCGGTCGCTGGCGTACAAGCTCACCTTCCGGGCACCGGACCGGACGCTCACCGTCGAGGAGGCGGTCGCGGCACGGGACGCGGCGGTCGCCGTCGCGGCGGAGCGCCTCGGCGCCACCCTGCGCGGCGCCTGACGGGTGCCGCCGCCCCACCCCCGCGATCTCTTGATCCGCGGGTTCGGGGTCCGAGTCTTTGACGGCGCACCTGCAATTAAGGCTCTGGCCAGGTGATTCTTCACCTGGCCAGAGCCTTAAAAATGGTGGATTGAATACGGCACCCCGTTGCGGAGGTTCTCGTGGGTAGCTATTCAATGGATGAACGTGAAGCATTTGAGGCGATGTCAAGGTTCATCTGGCAATTCGCAAATCGGGCGGGGGATGATCTACTCACGCTATTGGGTGATATTTCCCTCGAGGCCGATGGGAATCCTACTGATTCGGCAGCATGGACGGACTGGCTGGAATGTGTTCGGGTGACCGTGGACAAGTGACGCCGCGCCGAAGCCCGTTTTCAATTTCATGGCACCGGCAGTTGGCGCCATGACCGAGGAGCTTTAGGTACACGAGCCACGTGTCCTGCCGTCTTCAGGCGCGCAGTATGGGAATGCTGTCGAGCTGATCTCGGCGAAGGTTTGATCCGATGATGCCGGCCGGCCGTCCCCGGTCGCGTCTGCAAGCCACTACCTCGTTCGGCGTGATCGCGAAGTCGACGCTGAAGTCATGGTCCGCGTCGGGCAGCGCATCGTCGAGGAGTTGGGTCTGGTGGATCGTGGTGGCGATGGCGGTCTCGGTGGTGACGAGTCCGGCCTCGGTGAGGAGGGCAATCTCCAGGTCGGAGTAGCCGGCGCCCTTGCCGACCCGCACGCCGCTTTGGCGGCTGATTGCGACGCTGCCACAGACGATGAGGTCCACCGGGCGCATTTCGGCGGGTTCCACGGTGGGAGCGACCTGCGGCGCACCGCTACTCGTAGCTGCGGTCTCGATTGGTGCGGTGAGGCTGGCGGGGTCGAGCAGATAGAAGGGCTTGGGGGTAGCGAGTTTCGGGACCGCCATGTAGAGCAGCTTGCCTTCTTGCAGGGCTCGTACCCGGACGGGAAGTTGTGCCCGGTCCGGGTTGCACTTGATTACTCGGGCCTTCTTCCATACGTCCAGTTCCGCGAGGCGGGCTGCGGCCTCTTCCTTGCCGACGAAGTCGGGGATGTGACCGTGCACGCCAAGTGGGGCGGTGCCGTCACGTTCAAGGAGGTCCCATACGTGTTGCCGAACGGCGTGTTTGGCGCGGTCGATGTCGGTCACGTTGATGCTCCTATGGGCTCATGAGTGTGAGGAGTCGGTCGTTCACGTCCTGGACCGAGGGCTCGTTGCGCCAGGGGCGTAGCTGTCGGGCGGCGGCGAAGGTGAGGTTGAGTCCGCCGCCGGCACGGGTCCGTTCGATGACGTCGATGGCCTGATGCAGGTAGGACGTTGCGGCGTCGACGTCGCGTTGGAGGATGCTGGCGAGGGCGAGATTGCCGAGGATGACGGCGGTGGATTTGCGGCGTGCGGCGATCAGGTTTCGGGCGTCTCCGAGCGCTCGCACGGCTTGGTCTGGCTTGTTGAGGGAGAGCCAGCAGGAGCCCGCGAGTCTTGTGTAGTGGCTGGGGCAGAAGATGTCGGTAGCTGGGTCTCGGGCGTCGACGGCGGCGAAGTGAGCTTCAGCGGTACCGAGAGCGTCGGAGCAGTCCCCGGCCTGACCGAGCATCGCGTGTGCCTCGGCCCGATGCAGTTGGGCGAGGCCGGCGATGACGTGACTGTCGGTGTGGCTGACGGCGGCGGCGCGCGTCGTCAGGACAAGGCCGGTGTCGGGTCGTTTGGTGCCGTAGAGGGCGAGGTAGCTCTTGCGGAGCAACGCGTTAGCCTCGGTGACCGGGTCTCGCGTTTCCTGGGCTGCGCTGATCGCTTGATCGAAGTAGGCGGCGCTGGTGACATGGTCGCGCCGCTGCGAGGCGTCCCAGACGAGTTGACCCATCAAGGTCGCGGACTCGGCGACTGCTGCCGCCAGTTCGCGCTGGACCGGCCCGTTGCTGGCGTGTTGGCGAAGGAAGATTGCCTGACCGTGTAGTTGCCCGGCCCCGGCGAGCAGGAGCGTCGAGGGCGTCTGATCGTAGCGCTCGTCGAGGCGCTGCACGCGCTCCCTCAGGTGCGCCACGGCGATCAGGTCGACGCGGCCGGGGTTGCGCAGCACGTAGCTGAGACGCTCATCGGGCGGTGACGGTGCCTGGCCGACGTCGGCCAGGAGGTCGGCCAGTGCCTCGATCGACAGCTTGAGGGCTGCGGCGAGACGCGGCCGGTGCCAGGGCTGGGGGTCAGTCTCCGCCCGTTCCCACCGCACGATGGTGGAGCGATCGACGCCGAGGGCTTCGGCGAGGCGTTCCTGGCTCAGACCGATCGTCTTGCGGCGCTGGGCGAGCAGGTGCCGACGCCTATCTGCCACGACGTGCCGCCTCCCTTCGCCGCCATCCGTCACGGTCCATTCATCCAGCTCACACCGTGTGACGCAATGGGGATGCGTCAGTTCTGCGCCGTTGCCGCGCTGGGCGTCAGCGATCGCCGGGGCTTGTGTAGACGCATGGCCGGACCGGGCGAGAGCAGAAGCCGCTACACAAGGCGTGACGACTGCGCGAGCTCCCGTCCGTTCCGCTGCCAGCCCAAGCCCGACCTATTGAGTGGGGGAAAAGATGAGTGCCCAGGAGCGAGAACCGCTTGATTCCACCGGAGCGCCTTCTTCCGCTCGGACCCACGAAGAGCCCACGCGCCCTACCCAAGCCCAACGCCTCGACTACGGGCCCAGAGAGCACACCGCGCTGCGTCCGATCTGGCTTTGCCGGGCCTGCGGGCAACCCTGGCCCTGTGGCCGGGCGAAGCTCGCTCTCGTTGCCGAGTACGACGGCAACCCGGTCAGCCTGTTTCTCTACCTGGCCAGTCTCCTTCATGACGCCATCGACGACCTGCATAAGCTCAACCCCACCACCACCGGTTGCGCCAGTGACATGTTCGATCGCTTCCTTGGCTGGCCCTCCCGACACACCCGCTCCGACCGGATGACTGAGATCGGCTCTCCGCGACCAGAGGAGGAGCCGGAAGCATGAAGAACGTCCCGCTCGCCGGGATGGGGGACCTGCCTTCATGGAGTCGATCTATTCATTACCATGCAGTGGGCTGCATGAACTTGCACTCGTGAGTCGTCCTTGTTAATCTTCGCTGCATAGTCATGCGGAGGTGGGTATGGGGATTCGAGTCGCGGTCGCCGGAGCGAGCGGGTACGCCGGGGGCGAGCTGCTGCGCCTGATCGCCGGGCACCCGGAGTTCGACCTGGTCGCCGCCACCGCGCACAGCCAGGCCGGGCACCGCGTCGACGTGGTGCACCCACAGCTCACCGGGCTCGACCTGGTGCTCGGCGAGACCGATCCGGCCATCCTGGCGGACGCGGACCTGGTCTTCCTGGCTCTGCCGCACGGCCAGTCGGCGGCCCTCGCGGCTCAGCTTCCGCCCGAGGTGCGCATCGTCGACCTGGGCGCCGACCACCGGTTGGCCGACCCGTACGCCTGGGCGCAGTACTACGGCGGCACGCACGCCGGGCAGTGGACCTACGGCCTGCCCGAGCTGCCCGGTCAGCGGGAGTTGATCGCCGGCTCCACCCGGGTGGCGAACACCGGCTGCTACGCCGCCGCGATCACCCTGGCGCTCGCTCCGCTGATCGCCGATGGCGCGGCCAGCCCCGCCGACGTGGTGGTGGTCGCCGCCTCCGGCACCTCCGGCGCGGGCCGGGCGGCCAAGCCGCACCTGCTGGCCAGCGAGGTGATGGGCGACCTGTCGCCGTACCGGGTCGGCACCCACCAGCACGTGCCGGAGATCAAACAGGCCAGCGGTGCGACCGGCCTGTCGCTCACCCCGGTCCTGGCGCCGATGCCGCGCGGCATCCTGGCCACTGTCACCGCGGTGCCGGCGCGCGGCGTGGACCCGCAGGAGGTGCTGGCGCGGGCGTACGCGGACGCGCCGTTCGTGCACGTGCTGCCGGAGGGCCGCTGGCCGCACACCGCCGCAACCCTGGGCTCCAACTCGTGTCACCTCCAGGCCACCGTCGACGTCGACTCGGGTCGTCTGATCGTGCTCAGCGCGTTGGACAACCTGGGCAAGGGCGCGGCCGGTCAGGCCGTACAGAACGCCAATCTGATGCTCGGCCTGCCGGAGACGACGGGGCTGTCGATTTGGGGGGTCACCCCGTGAGCGTCACCACCCCTCGGGGGTTCCGGGCGGCCGGTGTGGCCGCCGGCCTCAAGGCCAGCGGCGGCGCGGACGTCGCCCTGGTGGTCAACGACGGCCCGGACGCCGGCGTGGCCGGCGTCTTCACCACCAACCGGGTCAAGGCCGCGCCGGTGCTCTGGAGCCAGCAGGTCGTGCAGGGCGGCGTGGTCCGCGCGGTGGTGCTCAACTCCGGTGGCGCCAACGCGTGCACCGGCCCGGCCGGCTTCCAGGACACCCACGCCACCGCCGAGCACACCGCCGCCGCGCTGACCTCGGTCAGCCCACGGTTGATCCTCGGCGCAGGCGAGGTCGCGGTCTGCTCGACCGGGTTGATCGGTGAGCGGTTGCCGATGCCGAAGCTGCTGCCGGGCGTCAGCTCGGCGATTCGCGGGCTGTCCCGCGACGGTGGCCTGGCCGCCGCCGAGGCGATCATGACCACGGACACCCGGTCGAAGACCACTGTGGCCCGGGGGAGCGGCTGGACGGTCGGCGGCATGGCCAAGGGCGCCGGAATGCTCGCGCCGGGGATGGCCACCATGCTCTGCGTGTTGACCACCGACGCGGTCGCCGGGCCGGCGACGCTGGACGAGGCGTTGCGGGCGGCCACCCGGGTCAGCTTCGACCGGGTCGACTCCGACGGCTGCATGTCCACCAACGACACAGTGTTGCTGCTGGCCAGCGGGGCGAGCGGCATCGAGCCGACGCCGGCCGAGCTGGCCGCTGCCGTCACCGAGGCCTGCCACGACCTGGCTCAGCAGTTGGTGGCCGACGCCGAGGGCGCCACCAAGCAGGTCGCGATCGACGTCGTCGGCGCGGCAAACGAGGACGAGGCGGTCGAGGTGGGCCGTACGGTGGCCCGCAACAACCTGGTCAAGACCGCGCTGTTCGGCAACGACCCCAACTGGGGGCGGATCCTCGCCGCCGTCGGCACCACCGCTGCGGCGTTCGAACCGGACGAGGTGGACGTGGCGGTCAACGGGGTGTGGGTGTGCCGGGGCGGTGCCGCCGCCGAGGACCGCTCGAAGGTCGACCTGACCGGTCGGGACGTGACGATCCGGATCGACCTGCACGCCGGCACGTCGGCCGCCACGATCTGGACCAACGATCTGTCCCACGCGTACGTGCACGAGAACTCGGCGTACTCAACGTGAGCGCGAGGAACGCAGCGCAGCGGAGTCCCGCAGTCGCGAACGAAAGGGCGGCACTGTGAGCGCGAGGAACGCAGCGCAGCGGAGTCCCGCCGTCGCGAACGAAAGGGCGGCACTGTGAGTCTCAGCAGCGACCTGGCTCGCGCCCAGGTCAAGGCGGAGACGCTGATCGAGGCACTGCCCTGGTTGGCGCGTTTCTCCGGCTCGACGGTCGTGGTGAAGTACGGCGGCAACGCGATGACCGATCCGGAGTTGCAGCGGGCGTTCGCCGCCGACATGGTCTTCCTGCGCTATGCCGGCCTGAAGCCCGTGGTGGTGCACGGCGGTGGTCCGCAGATCTCCGCCATGCTGGGTCGCCTCGGCATCGCCAGCGAGTTCCGGGGTGGTCTGCGGGTGACCACCGCCGAGGCGATGGACGTGGTCCGGATGGTGCTGGTCGGTCAGGTGGGCCGGGAGTTGGTGGGTCTGATCAACTCGCACGGTCCGTACGCCGTCGGCCTCTCCGGTGAGGACGCCCGGTTGTTCACCGCGGTGCGTCGTCCGGCGTACGTGGACGGGGTGCCGGTCGACGTGGGTCAGGTCGGGGACGTCGAGTCGGTCGACGTGTCCGCGGTGACCGATCTGATCGCGGCGGGTCGGATTCCGGTGATCTCCACGGTGGCGCCGGACGTGGAGGGGGTTCTGCACAACCTCAACGCGGACACCGCGGCGGCGGCGCTGGCCATCGCGTTGCGGGCCCGCAAGCTCGTGGTGCTCACCGACGTGGCGGGTCTGTACGCGGACTGGCCGGACACCACCAGCCTGGTCTCCGAGATCGCCGCGGACGACCTGGCCAAGCTGCTGCCCACCCTCGAGTCGGGGATGGTGCCGAAGATGGAGGCCTGCCTGCGGGCGGTGCGTGGGGGTGTGCCCGCCGCGCACGTCGTCGACGGTCGGGTGGCGCACTCCACGTTGCTTGAGGTGTTCACCTCGGAAGGGTTCGGAACGATGGTGGTGCCGGAAGACGGGACGGACGCGACATGAGCACGTTGGCGCAGCGGTGGAAGCAGTCCATGATGGACAACTACGGCACGCCGCCGTTGGCGTTGGTCTCCGGCGCCGGTGCCGTCGTGGTCGACGACGCCGGCCGGGAGTACCTGGACCTGGTGGGTGGCATCGCGGTCAACGCTCTCGGTCACGCCCATCCGGCGGTGGTGGCGGCGGTGTCGAAGCAGGTCGCCACCCTCGGGCACGTCTCCAACCTCTATGTGGCCGAGCCGCCGGTCACCCTGGCCGAGCTGCTGTTGGCGCTCGCCGGCCGGCCCGGCCGGGTCTTCTTCGCCAACTCCGGCGCGGAGGCGAACGAGGCGGCGTTCAAGCTGTCCCGGCGCACCGGGCGCACCCACGTGGTGGCGACCAGGGGCGGCTTCCACGGCCGCACCATGGGTGCCCTCGCCCTGACCGGCCAGCCGGCGAAGTCCGATCCGTTCCGGCCGCTGCCCGGCGAGGTGACCCACGTCGACTACGGCGATGTCGCAGCCCTGGAGGAGGCCGTCTCCGACGCCACCGCCATGGTCATTCTGGAACCCATCCAGGGTGAGAACGGTGTGCTCGTCCCGCCGGCCGGTTATCTCGCCGCGGCCCGGCAGATCACCGCCCGGCACGGCGCGCTGCTGGTCCTCGACGAGGTGCAGACCGGTATCGGGCGCACCGGGCACTGGTTCGCGCACCAGGCCGAGGGCGTGGAGCCGGACGTGATCACGCTGGCCAAGGGGCTGGGTGGCGGGCTGCCCATCGGGGCCACGCTGGCCTTCGGCCGGGCCGCGGACCTGCTCACCCCCGGCTCGCACGGCACGACTTTCGGCGGCAACCCGGTCAGCTGCGCGGCGGCGCTCGCCGTGGTGGCGACCATCGCCAACGAGGGCCTGCTCGACAACGTCAAGCGGGTCGGTGAGCGGCTACGTCGCGGCATTGAGGCACTGGGCCACCCGTTGATCGCCGGGGTGCGCGGTGCCGGTCTGCTGCTCGGCGTGGTGCTCACCGCACCGGTGGCGTCGGTGCTGGCCGAGGCGCTGCGGGAAGCCGGCTTTCTGGTCAACCCGGTGCAGCCGGGTGTGGTTCGGCTGGCTCCTCCGTTGATCCTCACCGCCGCCCAGGCGGACACCTTCCTCGCGGCGCTACCCGCCGCACTGGACGCGACCGCCCCGGCCGCGGCCGGCGCGGAGATCGCACCATCCACCCTGGCCACCACGACGGGAACGACTCGATGACCCGGCACTTCCTGCGCGACGACGACCTTTCGCCCGCCGAACAGTCCGCGGTCCTCGACCTGGCGGCCCGGATGAAGGCGGACCGGTTCGGCCACCGGCCGCTGGCCGGCCCCCGCTCGGTGGCGGTGCTGTTCGACAAGCAGAGCCTGCGGACCAGGATCTCGTTCGACGCCGGGGTCGCCGAGCTGGGCGGGCACTCAATGGTGGTGGACACGCAGGCCACCCACTTCGGCCGGGGCGAGTCGCTCGCAGACGCGGGGCGCGTGCTGTCCCGCTACGTCGCGGCGATCGTGCTGCGGACCCACGGCGACGACCGGATCGCCGAGGTGGCGAGCGCTGCCAGCGTGCCGGTGGTCAACGCGCTCACCGACGGGTTCCACCCGTGCCAGTTGCTGGCCGACCTGCTCACCATCCGCGAGCGGTTCGGCGGCACGGCCGGTCGCATCCTGGCGTACGTGGGGGACGGCGCGAACAACATGGCGCAGTCGTACCTGCTGGCCGGGGCGATGGCCGGCATGCACGTGCGGATCGCCGGCCCGGCCGGGTTCGCGCCGGATGCGGAGGTGGTGCAACGGGCCGCGCAGATCGCGGCGGAGACCGGCGGGTCGGTGCGGGTGCTGACCGACCCGACCCAGGCGGTACGCGACGCCGACGTGCTGGCCACCGACACCTGGACGTCGATGGGGCAGGAGTCCGACGGGCTGGACCGGATCACTCCGTTCCTGCCGTACCAGGTCAACAAGGAGTTGCTCGGCCAGGCCGCGCCGGACGCGATCGTGCTGCACTGCCTGCCCGCGCACCGTGGCGAGGAGATCACCGACGAGGTGCTCGACGGCCCGCAGAGCGCGGTCTTCGACCAGGCGGAGAACCGGCTGCACGCCCAGAAGGCGCTGCTGACGTTCCTGCTGGGCACCGCGACGGAGGGCACCGCGACGGAGGGCACCGCGACGGAGGGCGTCGCGACCGGCGACACCCGCACCGGGGAATCCCGATGACCGCGCCGCTGACGCGCGCGGCCCGGCACGCCCGGATCGTGGAGCTGATCCGGGACCGGGCGATCCGGTCGCAGACCGAACTGGCCGACCTGCTCGCCGCCGACGGCGTGGGCGTCACCCAGGCCACCCTCTCGCGGGACCTGGAGGAGTTGGGCGCGGTCAAGGTGCGCGGTGGCGACGGTCCGGCCGTCTACCTGATCCCCGAGGACGGTCAGCGACCGTTGCGCGACGCCGAGGCCGCCCCGGCCCGGCTGGTACGGCTGCTGCGCGAACTGCTCAACGGGGTCGACTCCAGCGGCAACATCGCGGTGTTGCGGACACCGCCGGGCGCAGCCCAATATCTGGCCAGCGCGTTGGACCGGGCGGGCCTGCCGGAGATCGTCGGCACCATCGCCGGCGACGACACCATCCTCGTCGTGGCCCGTGAGGCCGTCGGCGGGGCGGCACTCGGCGACAAGCTCGCTGGCTGGGCCCGCCGGGAAGACGCAGTCGAAGGAACCATCCCGTGACCGAGCGGGTCATGCTCGGTGACCCGTGCCAGCACGAAACCGAGCGAGCGCGGCGCGTGAGCCCCGCAGTCGCGAGCGAAAGGCAAGTAGAGCAATGATGGGCGACGTGGACGACAAGAGCCTGACCGAGAACAGCGCCGCCACCAACCGGACGAGCCTCTGGGGTGGCCGGTTCGCGGGTGGCCCCGCCGAGGCGCTCGCCCGACTGTCGGTGAGCGTGCAGTTCGACTGGCGCCTGGCCCCGTACGACATCGCCGGTTCCCGGGCGCACGCCCGGGTCCTCGCGGGCGCCGGCCTGCTCGATCCGGAGGAGCTGGGCCGGATGCTGGCCGCGCTGGACGACCTGGAGGCCGCCTGCGCCTCCGGGTCGTTCCGCCCCACCATCGACGACGAGGACGTGCACACCGCGCTGGAGCGCGGCCTGCTGGAGCGCCTCGGCAGCCTCGGTGGCAAGCTGCGCGCCGGCCGGTCTCGCAACGACCAGGTCGCCACCGACCTGCGGCTCTACCTGCGTGACCACGCCCGGGGTGTGGCCAGCCGGCTGGTCGAGCTGGCCGAGGCGCTGGTCGAGCAGGCCGAGCGGCACATCGACACCGCAGCGCCGGGCATGACCCACCTCCAGCACGCCCAGCCGGTCACCTTCGGGCACTGGCTGCTGGCCCACGTGCAGCCGCTGCTGCGTGATCTGGAGCGGTTGCGCGACTGGGACCACCGGGCGGCGATCAGCCCGTTGGGCGCGGGCGCCCTGGCCGGTTCCGGGCTCCCGTTGGACCCGGTGGCGGTGGCCAAGGAGCTGGGCTTCCGTACGTCGTTCGCCAACTCGATGGACGCGGTCGCCGACCGGGACTTCGTGGCCGAGTTCCTCTTCACCACCGCGCTGATCGGGGTGCACCTGTCCCGGCTCGGCGAGGAGGTGGTGCTCTGGACCTCGCACGAGTTCGGTTGGGTGGAGCTGGACGACTCGTTCGCCACCGGCTCGTCGATCATGCCGCAGAAGAAGAACGCGGACATCGCCGAGCTGGCCCGGGGCAAGTCCGGGCGGCTGGTCGGCGGTCTGATGACCGTGCTCACCATGCTCAAGGGTCTGCCGATGACCTACGACCGGGACATGCAGGAGGACAAGGAGCCGGCCTTCGACGCTGTCGACACCCTGGAGCTGCTGCTTCCGGCCCTGGCGGGAATGATCTCCACGATGACGGTCCGGGTGGACCGCCTCGTCGCCGCCGCCCCGGTCGGCTTCTCCCTCGCCACCGAGGTCGCCGACTGGCTGGTCCGGCGCAATGTGCCGTTCCGCGACGCGCACGAGATCACCGGCCAGCTGGTGGCGCTCTGCGCGGCTCGGGAGTGCGAGCTGAACGACGTCTCCGACGCGGATCTGGCCGCGATCAGCGGGCACCTCGACCCGTCGGTGCGCGACGTGCTCTCGGTCCGCTCGGCCCTCGCGGCCCGGACCACCCCCGGTTCCACCGGCCCCGGCCCGGTCGCCGACCAGCTCGCCGACGCGGCGGACCGGCTGACCAGTTGGCGGGAGTGGGCCGCCGAGCGGGTCGTCCCGCGCTGACCGGGCTGCGGCGTCGGCGTTGGCCGCCGGCGCCGCAGCTGGTTCAGGCCGTCGGGCGCTCCCGCTTGGGGAGCTTGGCCACCACCATGTCGTACGACGAGTCGACCGCCTCGGTCAGCTCCTCGTCGTCGATCCCGCCGTCCAGGCGCAGCGTGTTCCACCCGGACCGGCCGATGTAGGCCATCACGCTGGCGTCGTCGGGGTGCCGGTGCAGCCACTCGTCGGCGACCTCCCGGGTCGGCCCGCACTTGATGCCGACCGTCGGTTTGCCCCCGGCGCTGCCGAGGAACGCGAAGATCCGGCCGCCCACCTTCACCACCTCGTCGCCCTCCCATGGCTGGTCCAGCCATGCTCCCGGCTTGGCCAGGCAGTACGCCAGCATCTCCGCGCGCTCCATGGGTGCCTCCTCGTCGTGCGCACAGTGTGCCCGCCCGACCGGTGTCGCGGGCGAGACGTGCCGATCCGGGTGTCGGCTCAGGACGCGCCGGATCCGGCGGTCTGCTCGGACGAGCGGGCGGCGACCCGCTCGTAGCGCTGTCGGGCCGCCTGCGCGCTGCCCAACCCCAACCCGTACGCGATCGCCTGCCAGGTCAGCCCCCGGTCGCGGGCCAGCGTCAACAGGCCGGCCTCCAGGGCGTCCAGCTCGGCGCGGACGTGGGGGAGCAGGGTCAGCGCGGCGGTCAGGTCGGCGGCGTCGATCGGCTCCTCGGCCGGTTCGCGCTCGGCCCCGCCGGCGGCCAGCGCGGTGACCAGGGCGACCGCCTCCCACGGGTCCAGCACGTACGGGTGGGCCCACCGGCCCCGCTGGGTGTCGGTGCCGGCGTGCCGCTCGCTGATCCGCTGTAACGCCTCGTGGGTGCGGTGGGCGCGGGCGCGGGCCGGGTGGGGCGCGGTGAACGGATCGTCCGTCGTCATACCCCGAGCACACACCCTCAACGTTCAGTTGTCAACAGATTGTTGAGGTCGGCCGTGCTCGGCCTCCGCCGTCGACACCCGGGCGAGGCTCGCCCGCCCGGATGCCGGGGCGGCGGGATGGGTACCGTCGGGAACATGGCCCTGTCCTCCAGTGACCGCACCAGCGACGCCGACCTGGCGGCGCTGGCGGACCTGCTCGCCGGTCCACTGCTGCCAGCGGCGCGCGGGCTGCTGGGCTGCCGGTTGCACGCCGGCGGGGTCACCGTCCGGATCACCGAGGTCGAGGCGTACGCGGGTAGTGGCGGCGATCCCGCCTCGCACGCCCATCGGGGCCGCACCCCGCGCAACGCCGTGATGTTCGGCCCCGCCGGGCACGCCTACGTCTACTTCACCTACGGGATGCACTGGTGCGTCAACGTGGTCACCGGGGTCGAGGGGGAGGCCACCGCCGTGCTGCTGCGCGCGGGTGAGGTGGTTGACGGGCTGGCCACGGCACGGGAGCGCCGACCGGCCATCCGGCGCGACGTGGACCTGGCCCGCGGGCCCGCCCGGCTCTGCTCCGCGCTCGGCATCGACCGCGAGGCGTACGGGACGTACCTGCTCGGCGACGGCCCGGTCCGGCTGCGGCCGCCGGTCCGGCAGGTGCCACCGGAGGCGGTGGTGGCGGGCCCCCGGGTGGGAGTGACCGGCGCGCACGACCTGCCCTGGCGGTTCTGGCTCGACGGCGATCCCACGGTCAGCGCGTACCGCCGGCACGTGCCCCGCATCCGGCGCTGAGCGCGTGAGGCGGCGTGTGAGCGGCCGAGCCTGTCGGGGGGTGTGGCCATAATCACCGGACCTGCTCACCGACGGTTCGGAGGACGTTATGGCAACGCTGCTCGCGATCGGCACAGCAAAGGGGTTGTTTCTCGCCACCAGCACCGACGACCGGCGCAGTTGGGAGATCAGCGGGCCGCACTTTCCGATGACCGGTGTGTACGCGGTCGCGGTCGACACCCGTCGTTCCACCCCGCGGCTGCTCGCCGGCATGACCAGCTCACACTTCGGCCCGAGTGTCGCCACCAGCGACGACCTCGGCGCTTCCTGGGACGAGCCCGACCAGGCGCCGGTCGCGTTCCCGGCCGACACCGGCGTCTCCCTCGGGCGGGTCTGGCAGTTGATGCCGGCCGGCCCCGACGAGCCGGACGTGGTCTGGGCCGGCACCGAGCCCTCGGCCCTGTTCAAGTCGACCGACGGTGGCCGCAGCTTCGAGCTGGTCCGTTCCCTCTGGGATCACCCGCACCGCCCCCAGTGGGAGGCCGGCTTCGGCGGTCAGGCCGTGCACACCGTGCTGCCCCACCCGCGTGACCCGGCTCGGCTGCTGGTCGCCATGTCCACCGGCGGGGTCTACCGCTCGGAGGACGCCGGGGCGACGTGGGCGCCGGGCAACACCGGCATCCGCGCCTACTTCATGCCCGACGAGTGGCCGGAGTTCGGCCAGTGCGTGCACAAGGTCGCCCGGGACGCCGGCAACCCCGAGCGGCTGTACGCGCAGAACCACCACGGTGTCTACCGCTCCGATGACGACGGCCGCACCTGGTCCTCGATCGCCGATGGGCTGCCCAGTGACTTCGGCTTCCCGATGGTGGCCCACCCCGGGCGCGGCGGCATGGTGTGGACCTTCCCGTTGGTGGCCGACGGTGAGCGGTTCCCGACCGACCACCGCTGCCGGGTGTTCCGTTCCGCCGACGCAGGCGGCAAGTGGGAGCCGCTCTCGGTGGGGCTGCCCGAGGGGCCGTTCTATCCGGCGGTGCTGCGGGACGCGATGTGCGCCGACGACGCCAGCCCCGGCGGGGTCTACTTCGGCACCCGATCCGGTTCGGTCTTCGCCAGCCGCGACGAGGGTGACTCCTGGTCGGTGGTCGCGGCGCACCTGCCCGACGTGCTCTGCGTTCGCGCCGCGGCGGTCTGAGCGTGGTCACCGTGCTGCTGCCCGGCCCGCTGCGCGGCGAGGCCGGGGGCGCGAGTCGGCTGAACGTCACCGCCGCCGGGACGCTGCGGGCGGTCCTCGACGAGATGGCCGTCGCGCATCCCCGGCTGGCGCGGCGCATCCGCGATGAGCGCGGCGAGCTGCGCCGCTACGTCAACGTCTTCGTCGACGGGGAAGACTGCCGGCACTCCGGGGGTCTGGCCACTCCGGTCCGCGACGGCGCGGAGGTGCAGGTGTTGCCCTCGGTGGCGGGCGGCTGACCGGCCGCCACCGAGAGGGCCTTCGAGTCGAATGTCCAGTTTTCGGGGGTGACCGGCGCCACTGCCAGGCGTCCCGCCGACGGAATAGTTGCGTCGTCAAATAAGTTGTGAGCTGCGTCCGGGTACCACGACGGCACCCGGTTGACACGCGAGGAGCTGGTCATGCAGTTCGGAATCTTCACCGTCGGTGACGTCACGGTCGATCCGACCACCGGTCGGGAGCCGACCGAGCATGAGCGGATCAAGGCGATGGTCGCGATCGCGTTGAAGGCCGAGGAGGTCGGTCTGGACGTCTTCGCCACCGGCGAGCACCACAACCCGCCGTTCGTGCCGTCGTCACCGACCACCATGCTCGGCTACATCGCGGCGCGTACCGAGCGGCTGCTGCTGTCCACCGCCACCACGCTGATCACCACCAACGACCCGGTGAAGATCGCCGAGGACTACGCGATGCTCCAGCACCTCTCCGGCGGCCGGGTGGACCTCATGATGGGCCGCGGCAACACCGGCCCGGTCTATCCGTGGTTCGGCAAGGACATCCGCGCCGGCATCCCCCTGGCCATCGAGAACTACGACCTGCTGCACCGGCTGTGGCGCGAGGACGTGGTCGACTGGAAGGGCAAGTACCGCACCCCGTTGCAGTCCTTCACCTCGACGCCGCGCCCGCTCGACGGCGTGCCCCCGTTCGTCTGGCACGGATCGATCCGCAGCCCGGAGATCGCCGAGCAGGCCGCGTACTACGGCGACGGCTTCTTCGCCAACCACATCTTCTGGCCCAAGGAGCACACCCAGCGGATGATCGCGCTCTACCGCCAGCGGTACGCGCACTACGGCCACGGCTCTGCCGACCAGGCGATCGTCGGCCTCGGCGGGCAGGTGTTCATGCGCCGCAACTCGCAGGACGCGGTCCGGGAGTTCCGGCCCTACTTCGACAACGCACCGGTCTACGGGCACGGGCCGTCGCTGGAGGAGTTCACCCGGGAGACCCCGCTGACCGTGGGCAGCCCGCAGCAGGTCATCGACCGCACCCTGGGCTTCCGGGAGTACGTCGGTGACTACCAGCGGCAACTGTTCCTGATGGACCACGCAGGGCTGCCGCTCAAGACCGTGCTGGAGCAGCTCGACCTGCTCGGCGAGGAGGTCGTGCCGGTGCTGCGCAAGGAGTTCGACGCGCTGCGCCCGGCGCACGTGCCGGCGGCGCCGACCCACGCCTCGCTGGTCGCCGCCGCGGGCGGCGCCAAGGACAGCACCGTGCACGCCGTCGACGACGTGACGGGCAAGGCGCCGGAGGGGGCGACCCGATGACCCGCCGCACCCTGGCCGTGATCTCGGCGGGGCTGAGCCAGCCCTCGTCGACCCGGCTGCTCGCCGACCAGCTCGCCGCGGCTACCCGCGACGAGTTGGTCCGGCGCGGCTCCGACGTGCAGCTGCACGTCGTCGACCTGCGGGAGTACGCCCACGACGTGGTGAACAACATGCTCACCGGGTTCGCGCCGGCAGCGTTGCGCGAGGTCATCGACACGGTGACCGGGGCGGACGGCATCATCGCCGTCACCCCGATCTTCAGCGCCTCGTACAACGGGCTGTTCAAGTCCTTCTTCGACGTGTTGGATTCCGAGTCGCTGATCGACCGGCCGGTGCTGATCGGTGCCACCGGCGGCACCGCCCGGCACTCGCTGGCACTGGAGCACGCCGTCCGCCCGATGTTCGCCTACCTCCGGTCGGTGGTGGTCCCGACCGCGGTCTTCGCCGCACCGGAAGACTGGGCGGACGGCACCGCCGACGGCGCGTTGCGTGCTCGGATCCTGCGCGCCGCCGGTGAGCTGGCCGACCAGATCGAGCGTCGGCCGCCGGCCACCGGGCCGGCCGACCCGTTCGCCCTCACCACCGACTTCCTGCAGATGCTCGGCCGAGGTGACGGCCCGCCGGTCAGCTGACCGGGCGGGCGACCAGCACCGGGCAGTGCGCGTGCTGGATCGCCGCCTGACTGACCGACCCGAGCAGCAGACCGGCGAACCCGGCCCGGCCCCGGGTGCCCACGACCAGCAGCGCCGCCGCGCCGCTGGCCTCGATGAGCCCCTGGGCCGCGCCGGCCGCCCGGACCGGATGCTCCCGCACCACCAGGTCGGGGTGCTCGGCGCGCACCGCGCCGGAGGCGTCGGCCAACAGCCGCACCGCCTCGGCCTGGGACGCGGCCTGCGACTCCTCGATCTCCTCCGGCACCGCCCGGTCCCCCTCCGGAGGATCGATGTGCACCAGCACCAGCGGCACGTCCCGCAGCGCCGCCTCGTCGGCGCCGAAGCCCACGGCCAGTCGGGACGACTCGGACCCGTCGACGCCGACCAGCACCGGGCCGTCCACCGGGATCGGCTGCTCGTCCGGGCGGACCACCAGCACCGGGCAGTGCGCGTGCGCGGCCACCTGCGCGCCGACCGAGCCGAGGAGCAGCCCGGCGAACCCGCCCAGGCCACGGCTGCCCACCACGACCAGCTCGGCCCGGTGAGACTCCTCGATCAGGGTGGCACCGGGGCCACCGGCGACCTGACGCCCCTCGACGGCGAGGCCCGGCCACCGCTCGGTCAGCTCGGCCGCCGTGCGCTCCAACATCTTCTGCCCCTCCTCGGAGGGCACCGGCACCCCGATCTCGTACGGGTTGAGCGGCACGCCGTAGCCGAACGGATGCAGGTATCCGTGCACCAGGAGCAACGGTCGGGACCGGCGCAGCGCGGCCCGGGCCGCGTGCTCGGCGGCGACGAGGCTGGACGGCGATCCGTCCACGCCCACCACGACAGGTCGGTTCATCGGCGCTCCCTGGGTCGGTCAGGTCATTGTCGACCGCCCGACCGCGCTGGCGGGGCCGGACGCGCCGGCCCCGGCGTTACCGGCTGAGTCGGCGTCCCTCTTTTTCCGACAGCCCCGTTGCGTACCCTCGTCCGGTGACTTCCGATCTGCGGTTGCGGCCGGTCCTGGAGGACGACCTCGTCGAGTTCTTCCTGTTCCAGCAGGACCCGGAGGCCAACCGGATGGCCGCCTTCGGCCCCAAGGACCCCACGGACCGTCGCGAGTTCGCCCAGCACTGGGCCCGGGTGCTCACCAAGCCGGCGAACCGGGTCCGCACCGTCGAGGTCGACGGCGAGGTGGTCGGCTACGTGAGCGCCTTCCCGGTCGATGACCAGACCGAGGTCAGCTACTGGATCGACCCGGAACGCTGGGGCCGGGGCCACGCCACGGCGGCCCTGGCCGCCCTGCTGCGCGAGCTGCCCCGGCCGGTGCACGCCCGCGCCGCCAAGGACAACGCCGCCTCCCTCGCGGTGCTCCGCAAGTGCGGGTTCGTGGTGGTCGGTGAAGACTCGGGGTACGCGAACGGCCGCGGCGAAGACGTCGAGGAGTGGCTGCTGGAGCTGCCCGCCGACGGCCCTGACCTGGGCGGGCACTAGTCTCGCGGAGTGAATTGGTTGGATCTCGTCGGCTGGGCCGGCTCCGCGGTGCTGGTCTGGTCGCTGCTGCAGTCGCGGGTTCTGCGACTTCGGGCGCTCAACCTCGTCGGCAGCGTCGTGCTGATCGGCTACAACGCCGCGATCGGGGTCTGGCCCATGGTCGGGCTCAACGTCGTGCTCGCGGCGATCAACATCTGGTACCTGCGCGGGATGCTCGTCACCCGGCACGACGAGAAGACCTACCAGGTGGTGGAGGTCGGTGTCGGCGACCAGTTCCTCGCGCACACGCTGCGGCTGCACGCCGCCGACATCGCCCGGTTCAACCCCGACTTCCACTGGGATCCGGACGCGTCGGGGTGTTCGGCGTTCCTCGTGGTCACGGCCGACGAGGTGGTCGGTGTGGTGCTGTCGCACGCCGAGGCGCCCGGCGTCGCCCAGATCGACCTGGACTATGTGACCCCGAAGTTCCGTGACTTCACCCCGGGCGAGTTCGTCTACCGGCGCAGCCACCTGTTCACCGAACGCGGCTTCCACCGGGTGGTCAGCCCGCCCCGGATGATCGCCCCCTACTACCACCGGCTCGGCTTCCGCCCGGAGGGCGACTCGTACGTCCTCGACCTCCCGGCGTCATCCACGCCCCCGTCCGCCTAGCGTCACCGCTGCCCCCGTCGGCGTAGCGTCACCGCCGCCCGATTCGGCGTAGCGTCGCCTGGGCAGGATTCGGCCGGCACCGGACGGGGCAATGACAACGCCTACGCCGGGCGGGCTCGCCGACCGGCGGGGGCCGCGGGTAGCGGCCGGTGCCACCACCACGAGGGAGCGAACCGGGCGTGCAGAGCTACGGGAGCCAACTGGCCCTGGTCGGAGTCCTGGTCGTGATCAACGCGCTCTTCGCGGGCAGCGAGATGGCGTTGGTGTCGCTGCGGGACAGCCAGATCCAGCGGCTGGAGCGCACCAGCCGGGCCGGGCGGGTGCTGGCCCGCCTCGCCAAGGACCCGAACCGCTTCCTGGCCACCATTCAGATCGGCATCACCCTCGCCGGGTTCCTGGCCTCCGCCGCCGCGGCGGTCTCCCTGGCCAAACCCCTGGTGCCGCTGCTCGGGGTGTTCGGCGGCGCCGCCGAGACGGTGGCGATCGTGGCGGTCACCCTCGCGCTGACCTTCGTCACCCTGGTCTTCGGCGAGCTGGCGCCCAAACGGATCGCCATGCAGTCCGCCGAGCGGTGGGCGCTGCTGGTGGCCCGCCCACTGGACCTGCTCGCCACCTTCACCCGGCCGGCCGTCTGGGCGCTCGGCGCCACCAGCGACGTGGTGGTCCGCCTGGTCGGGCTCAACCCCAAACACCAGCCGGAGGAGATTGGCCCGGACGAGCTGCGCGACATCGTCGCCGGCAACCACGGTTTCACCAAGGAACAGCGCACCATCATCGCGGGCGCGGTGGAGATCGCCGACCGACGGTTGCGGGCTGTCCTCGTACCCCGGTTGCAGGTCTTCACGCTCGACAGCGGAACCACCGCGGAGGCCGCGCGGCTCGTGCTGGCCGCCACCGGGCACTCCCGGGCTCCGGTCGTGCGCCACGGCGGCCTGGACGACACGGCCGGAGTGATCCACCTGCGTGACCTGGTGGGCGTGCCCGACGACCGCCCGGTCGACGAGATCGCCCGACCGCCGATGCTGCTGCCGGACTCGCTACCGGTGGTGGACGCGCTGCGTCAGTTCAAGGCCGAGCGTCAACACATCGCGCTCGTCGTGGACGAGCGCGGCGCTGTCGACGGCATCGTGACGCTGGAGGACATCCTGGAGGAGATCGTCGGCGAGATCTACGACGAGACCGACCGGGACGGCTACTCGGTACGCCGCGACCCCGATGGCGCGCTGCTGCTGCCCGGCACCTTCCCGGTGCACGACCTTCCGGACATCGGCGTGGAGCTGCCGTCGCGACCGGCCGGCGACTACACCACCGTCGCCGGGCTGGTGCTGGCCCGGCTCGGGCACATCCCCACCGTCGCCGGGGAGGACGTCACGCTGGACGGCTGGGTGCTGGTCGTGGCCGGCATCGACCACCGGGCGATCACCGAGGTACGGCTCAGCCGGGTGCCTGACGAAGCCGACGTCGACACCGACCAGGCCGCCGAGCCGGTGCTGGACGAGGCCCGCAGTTGACCTGCCCACCGAACGTCGACGCTCAGGCGGGCGAGAGGTTCTGCAGCCGGACCTGACCGCGGGCCACCAGCCGCTCATCGGCGTCGGTGATCTCCACCTGCCAGAGCTGCTGGCTGCGGCCCCGGTGCACCGGAGTGCCGACGGCGGTCAGCTCGCCGTCGCGGACGGCCCGCAGGAAGTCGGTCTGGTTCGACACCCCGACCACAGTGCCCCGGTCGGCCAGCCAGAGGGCACCGCCCACGCTGGCCGCGGACTCCACGACCGCGCAGTACACCCCGCCGTGCTGGATGCCGAACGGCTGGTGCAGCTCCGGGCGGACCTGCCAGCTGATGACCACCCGGTCGGCGCTCGCCTCCTCGAACGTGAGGCCGAGCAGGGCGACCAAACCGCCCGTCAGATCCGGAATCTCCATGGCAAAGCCCTCCTCGATCAACGGGGCGCAAGCCTAGCCGGGGCGAGTTGCGCGAAACCCGGTACGGGTCCGTGCCGACGATGGGGGAGAATCGGTGACCGTGACCGACAGCAGCCTCCCGCCCCCCGGGCGGGCCTCCCTGACCGATGACCTGCTCTGGCGTGGCCTGATCCAGGACTCGACCGGCCTCGACGAGCTGCGCGAGCTGCTCGACGGTGGGAGTGCCGCCACCTATTACGTGGGCTTCGACCCCACCGCGCCGAGCCTGCACGTCGGCAACCTGATGCAGGTCCTCATGGCCCGCCGGCTGCAACTCGCCGGCCACCGCCCGTTGCTGCTGGTCGGCGGCGCGACCGGGCAGATCGGCGACCCGAAGGAGAGCGCCGAGCGGGCGCTCAACCCGACCGACGTGATCGCCGGCTGGGTCGAGCGGATCCGCGAGCAGCTCGCGCCCTTCGTGTCGTACACCGGCGACAACGCGGCGCAGTTGGTCAACAACCTGGACTGGACCGGCGAGATGTCGATCGTCGAGTTCCTCCGCGACGTCGGCAAACACTTCCCGGTGAACAAGATGCTCGCGCGGGAGGTGGTGCGGGCCCGGCTGGAGACCGGCATCAGCTTCACCGAGTTCAGCTACCAGCTGTTGCAGGCAAACGACTTCTTCGAGCTGCACCGGCGGCACGGCTGTCAGCTCCAGTTCGGTGGCTCCGACCAGTGGGGCAACATCACCGCCGGCGTCGACTACGTCCGACGGCGGGGCGCGGGGCCCGTGCAGGCGTTCACCACGCCCCTGGTCACCAAGGCCGACGGTACGAAGTTCGGCAAGAGCGAGGGCGGCGCGGTCTGGCTCGACCCGACGATGACCAGCCCGTACGCGTTCTACCAGTTCTGGCTCAACGTCGAGGACCAGGAGGTCGACCGCTACCTGCGGTACTTCAGCTTCCGGACCCGTGACGAGCTGGAGGAGCTGGCGAAGGCTACCGCTGAACGGCCGGCGGCCCGGCTGGCCCAGCGGGCGCTCGCCGAGGAGCTGACCACGTTGGTGCACGGCGCCGACGAGACCCGACAGGCGATCGCTGCCAGCCAGGCGCTCTTCGGCCGTGGCTCATTGGACGACCTGTCGCCGGAGACCCTGCGCGCGGCGCTGACCGAGGCAGGTCTCGTACGCCTCTCCGGTGAACTGCCGGATGTGGCGGGTCTGCTGCGGGACTCGGGGCTGGTGAATGGCCTCAAGGAGGCCCGTCGGGTGATCGCCGAGGGCGGCGCCTACGTCAACAACAACCGGGTGACCGCTGTGGACGCCGAGGTCTCGCCGGCCGATCTGCTGCATGGGCGATACCTGGTACTGCGCCGGGGGAAGCGTTCGTTCGCCGGCGTTGAGCTGGGCGAATAGTCGTCTGTCGACGATGTGACGGGGGACGCGTCCGGCGGATTTGACGATCATCCCGCCGGACGCGTAACTTTCTCTCTGCCAGCGCGGAACGGACGAAACAGGCGAAAGCCTGAGACGGCCGGAGCGCCGGCCAACGGCCTGGGGGTCGGGCGGGCATGCCCACCGGAACCCCGACCGGGAGGTGCCACCAGAAACGCCGCGAGGCGGATTTGGCGCGGCGAAACCGACCGGGTATGGTTACGAACCGGCAGGGCACCGGGCGGGTCGCGGGAAATCGCGACGGCCGGCCTGCCGAATCCATGACGAGAGCGGCGCAAGCCGGTCACGACATGGTGCCCGCATTACCGAATGAAGCATGACGGACCGCGAAACATCGGTTTGACACGGCGGAAACGGGCGGGTAACGTAGTAAAAGTGCCTGGCGCTGATAGCGGTGGGTACGGGGTACGGAAAGCCCCGGTTGGGGTTCCGCTGAGGTGGGGCTTCTGGTTGGTGTGTGGTTGTTCTTTGAGAACTCAACAGGGTGCTTGTAAAGCCAGTGCCAATTATGATTTATACCCCGGACTGGTCAGTTTTTGCTGGCTGGTTGGGATTCCTTTGGCAACATTTGTTTGTTGC
>NZ_QGSZ01000049.1 GCF_003857055.1 Micromonospora inaquosa
CTACTGTCTACACCGCTTGCGTACCTGCACCGCCGCTCAGCCCCGCCGACGCCCTGGACGTGCTGTCGAGAGGTCAACGACATGCTGAACGCCGAGGACCTTCCCCCGTTTCAGCGCGCCGTGTCCTATGAGTCGCAGCGCGGCCAACGCGTGTACGCAACCCTGATCGCGCTGCGCCTGTCCCTGCTGCTGGTGGCCGCGGTCGCGGGGGTCGCCACCTGGAAGCTGGACAATTTCGCAGTGGGTCCGGCGCTCGCGGCGGGCGCGTTCGCCGCCACCTCGATCGTCGAGGTCTTCCTCCTGACCAATCGTCCCAATGAACGGTGGTACGTCGGCAGGGCCCTCTCCGAATCCATCAAATCGCTCACGTGGCGATTCACGGTCGCGGCTGACCCTTTTCCCCGATCGCAGAGCGAATCGAACAGTGTCGAGGAATTCACCAACCGATTGTTGGGCTTGACCCGAGACATGTCGGCTGCCGGGTTGGCGGCCCCGGCGGTGGCCGGGCGACAGATCACCGACGGAATGCTGGCACTGCGCGCCACCTCCCTCGCGGAGCGCCGCACCGCGTACCTGACCGGCCGTCTCGAGGCCCAGCGAGCCTGGTACGCCGAGCGATCGTTGTCGAATCGGGCGCGGGCGACCCGCTGGTCGGTCGGCATGCTCGTGCTGGAGCTGGTCGGGGTGACCCTGGCCGTGTCGAGGGCTGCCGGGCTGACCGACCTCGACCTGCTCGGGGTGGCCGCCGCGGCGGTCGCGGCCGGCGCGGCCTGGACGCAGACGCGGCAGCACGGCGCGGTGGCGACCGCCTATGCCCTGGCCAGTCAGGAGCTTGCCGCCATGGGGTCGCTGGCTACCCGGATCACTTCGGAAGCCGAGCTGTCGCGGTTCGTGAATGACACGGAGACGGCGATTTCCCGGGAACACACAATGTGGCGGGCACGCCGACGCTGACGCCGCCAACACCCGGCGCCCACCGCCCGGAGATCGACTCGGATTTCAGGAAAACGCGGCGTCAGGGTCGGTTGGATACCCCGGTTTTCAGGAAGTGGAGCGGACCGAGGGCATGGCAGCCAAGGCCGCCGCGCCCCCGGTCCACGCCGTGACTCAAGCCGCCGCTCCGACCGGGGTGGTGTCCTTCTCGTCGGGGCGGGACGCCGTCTCGTCGTCGTGTTCGTCGACCATCGTGGCCTCGTCGAACGGGTCGTTGCCGCTCAGCACGCCGACCGCCCGGTCCCGATCGAACTCGCCGGTCCAGGTTCCCACCAGCACGGTCGCCACCGCGTTGCCGGCGAAGTTGGTCAGCGCCCGGGCCTCCGACATGAACCGGTCGATGCCGACGATCAGCCCCACCCCGTCGACGAGGTCCGGCCGGTGCGACTGGAGGCCGCCAGCCAACGTGGCCAGCCCGGCGCCGGTGACCCCGGCGGCACCCTTCGAGGCGATGATCATGAACAGCAGCAGCGAGATCTGCTCGCCGACGGCCAGCGGCTTACCCAGCGCGTCGGCGATGAACAGCGACGCCATGGTCAGGTAGATCGCCGTCCCGTCCAGGTTGAACGAGTAGCCGGTCGGCACCGTGATGCCGACGACCGGCTTGCTCACGCCGAAGTGCTCCATCTTGGCGATCAACCGCGGCAGCGCCGACTCCGACGACGAGGTGGACAGGATCAGCAGGAACTCCCGGCCCAGGTAACGCAGCAGCGAGAAGATCGAGATTCGGGCCACGAACCACAGCAGCGCGCCCAGGAATACCAGCACGAAGATCAGACAGGTGGCGTAGAAGCCCACCATGATCTGGGCGAGGCTCTTGAGGGCGTCGACGCCGGTCGCGCCGACCACGGCGGCCATCGCTCCGAACGCGCCGATCGGCGCCAGCCACATGATCATGGCGAGGACCTTGAAGACGACCCGCTGGATGACGGTGATGGCGCTGAGCACCGGCTCACCCCGCCGGCCCATGGCCTGCACGGCGAAGCCGACCAGCAGGGCGACCAGCAGCGTCTGGAGCACCTTGCCCTCGGTGAGCGAGGAGAGCAGCGTCGTCGGGATGATCCCGAGCAGGAAATCCGCCGTACCGGCGGCCTCGTCACCGGCGGCGGCCTTGCCGGAGCCGGCGAGGTCCGGGCCGAGGTTCAGGCCGGAGCCGGGGTGGATGATGTTGCCGACGACCAGGCCGATGGCGAGCGCCACGGTCGACATGGTCAGGAAGTAGCCGAGGGCCAGGCCGCCGACCTTGCCGACCTTCGCGGCCTGCCGCACGGAGCCCACGCCGAGCACGATGGTGCAGAAGATGACCGGGCTGATCATCATCTTGATCAGGTTGACGAAGCCGGTGCCAATCGGCTTGAGTTCCTTGCCGAAATCGGGGGCGACCAGGCCGACCACAATGCCGGCGACGACGGCCACGATGACGGCCAGATACAGGTAACGGGTACGGTCCCGGCGGACCGCCGGTGCCGGGGTGGTGGCGGATGCGGTGGTGTCCATGTCGACAATGTGAAGCGCGTCTCACTCGTTGACAGCCTTGCGGTCATTCTGTTCACCGCAACGGCAGCAACGGTGGCGCGACGAGGAGGTGGTGGGGGTGGCCCGACGCCAGTGGAGCATCGCGGGACAACTCTTCGCTCTCCAGGCGATGGTGGTGACGTTGCTCGTGCTGGCCGGCGCGGCGGGCGCCGTCTGGCTGGCTCGCAGCGACTCCCGCCAGGCCGCGCAGGAGGAGGTGCTCGCGGTGGCGCAGACCGTGGCGCGCTCCCCCGACGTCCGCGCGGCCCTCACCACCGCCGACCCCGCGAGGGTCCTGCAGCCGTACGCCGAATCGACCCGGCTGGCCACGGGCACCGACTTCGTGGTGGTGATGGCCCCCGATCGCACCCGTTTCTCGCACCCGACCCGGTCCCGGATCGGCGAGCCGTTCGTCGGCGAGATCGGGCCCGCCCTGGCGGGTCGCGCGTTCACCACCACAAACGTCGGCACGCTCGGCGAGTCGGTGCGCGCGGTCGTTCCCGTGTACGACGAGCAGCGACGCCTCGTCGGTCTGGTCTCGGTGGGCATCACCACCCGGGCGATCAACCGTAAGCTGCTCGGTCAGCTGCCGGTGCTGTTCGGGGTGGCCGCGCCGGCTCTGGCGCTCGCCGCGACCGGCTCCTGGCTGCTCAGCCGCCGGCTCCGTCGCCAGACGCACGGTCTGGGGCCCGCGCAGATGACCCGGATGTACGAGTACTACGACGCCGTTCTGCACTCGGTGCGCGAAGGTCTCATCGTGCTGACCACCGATCGTCGGGTGGCGCTGGTCAACGACGAGGGCCGCCGGCTGTTGGGGCTCGACGCGGACACACCGGTGATCGACAAGCCGGTGGCCGGGGTCGACCTGCCGCCCGCGGCGGCCGAGCTGCTCGCTTCCGGGCGCGACGCCCACGACGAGTCGATCGTCGCCGGTGACCGGGTGCTCGTCGCCAACCAGCGGACCACCCGCTTCGAGGGCGCGGTGCTCGGCACCGTGCTGACCCTGCGCGACCAGACCGAGCTGCGCACCCTGGCCAGCGAGCTGGATTCGGTGCGGGCGCTGACCGAGGCGTTGCAGGCGCAGACCCACGAGTCGGCCAACCGGCTGCACACAGTGCTGACCCTGGTGGAGTTGGGCCGCGCCGACGAGGCAGTCCGGCTCGGCACCCGGGACCTGGCCCTCGCCCAGCAGCTGACCGACCGGGTGGTCGGCGCGGTGACCGAGCCGGCGTTGGCCGCGCTGCTGCTCGGCAAGTCCGCGCAGGCCGGCGAGCGCGGGGTGGACCTGGTCATCGAGCCGGACTGCCGCCTCGACGACAGCCCGCTGCCCGCCGGTGGCCTGCTCACCGTCGTCGGCAACCTGGTCGACAACGCACTGGAGGCGGTGGCCGGCACCCCGGCGCCACGCCGGGTACGCGTCTTCGTCGGCGCGGCCGACGACGAACTGGTGGTCCGGGTCGCCGACAGCGGCCCTGGGCTGGCGCCGGAACGGGTCACCGACGCGTTCCGGCGCGGCTGGTCCACCAAGAGCACCGGCCGCGGTCTCGGCCTGGCGCTG
This sequence comes from Micromonospora inaquosa, assembly GCF_003857055.1. Classification (GTDB taxonomy): domain Bacteria; phylum Actinomycetota; class Actinomycetes; order Mycobacteriales; family Micromonosporaceae; genus Micromonospora; species Micromonospora inaquosa. The sequence continues at coordinate 4,067 of NZ_QGSZ01000049.1, forward strand.
GTCGGGCAGGTGGTGCGCCGGCACGGCGGTAGCGCCGAGGTCGGTCGCTCGGACGACGGCGGCAGCCTGTTCACCGTCCGGCTGCCGATCAGAATCGAACGGTCATGACCGACATCCGGGTGCTGGTCGTCGAGGACGAGCCGCTGCTGGCCGAGGCGCACAGCGCGTACACCGAACGGGTTCCTGGTTTCGTGGTGGTCGGGGTGGCGCACACCGCGCGGGCGGCGATGGCGGCCCTGCGCGCGGGGGGCGGCGGTGGCGTGGACCTCGTACTGCTGGATTTTCGGCTGCCCGACCTGCACGGCCTGGACGTCTGTCGGGCGCTGCGCGCGGCCGGCAGCAGCGTCGACGTGCTCGCGGTGACCTCCGCGCGGGACCTGGCGGTGGTGCGCACCGCCGTGTCCCTCGGGGTGACCCACTACCTGCTCAAACCGTTCACGTTCGCCGCGTTCCGCGACAAGCTGGAGCGGTACGCCGACTACCGCGCCCAGGCGCTCGCCGACGGGGAGGTCGCCGCCCAGCACGAGGTGGACCAGATGTTCGCCACCCTGCGCGGCACCGCCGGGCACAGCCTGCCCAAGGGGCTCGACGCGCAGACCCTCGATCGGGTACGCGCGGCCCTCACCGACGGCACCCGCGCGGAGGTCGGGCTGTCCGCGACCGAGGTGAGCGCGCTGACCGGTATCTCCCGGGTGACCGCCCGCCGCTACCTGGAGTATCTGGTGACGGTCGACCGGGCCGCCCGCACCCCCCGCTACGG
>NZ_QGSZ01000317.1 GCF_003857055.1 Micromonospora inaquosa
CACCCGGCTTTACCAACGAGCCGTCCGGGACCTGCTGCACCTCGACGCCACCGACCCGCAGGCCGGCTTCAAAGCCTTCCCGGCCACCGCCCTGCGCACCGCACTGCCCCTCACCGCCGACCACAGCTTGGCGTTCGACACCGACCTGCTCGCCGCCATCGCCCGCTGCGGACACACCGTGGCCGAGGTCGGCGTCGCCGCCCTCCACCAGTACGTCGAAGGACACCGGAGCACCCCACACGACTACGACACCATGCTCAACGGCGTCCACCGGCAGGCCCTGCGCCACGGCCTCGACCCCGACACACGCCGGACCCCGACGTGGGACCGCATCCGTCAGGCCGGCTCCCTGGCCGCAGCCGCCGCCAAGTCCACGACCACCACCATGCTCAAGGCACCCGCCTCACGCTGACGAAATAGCGCGGGCCGCCGACGTCGACACGCCGGCGGCCCGCACCCGTGCGCGCCTTCACCATGTGCCCCGATTCGGACCAGTGCGATGCGTAAACTGGCACAGATCCGCCCGGCTCACTGTCGCCTTAACCTTGACGGCCGGTGCAACCCAACCGAAAGGTAAGCGCGTGAGGGCCGTCATCGCTGTCGCCGGCATGGGCAGCCGCTTCTTCCCCATCGGCAAAACCATCAACAAGTGCATGCTGCCAATCCTCAACCAACCAGTCGTCGCCTACGCAGTCGCTGACTGCGTCGCCGCAGGCGCCCACGAGATCGCGATCGTCACCGCCCCCGGCGAGATCGGCCGCCAGGTGCGTCATTACTTCACCGAAGACCACGACCTGAAGGACTACTTCACCGCACGCGGCTGGCAGGACAAATACACGCCCCTCGCTGACCTGCACAGCCAAGCCGACTTCACGTTCATCGAACAACCACGCGACGATCGGTACGGCACCGCGCTGCCCGCGATCGTCGCCGCTGACTTCATCGCCGGCGACGACTTCCTCCTGGTGGCCGGCGACGACCTTTTGCTTCGCAACGACGGCGGATCGGACCTCGCCGACCTCGCCGCTGCCCGGGCCGCCGCCGGAGTACCGGCCGCACTCGCCGCCGCCACGGTGCCCGGCGCCGAGGCCCACCGCTATGGCATTCTGGCTCCGCGAGTAGCGGAAGGTCACCAGCTACTCGATCAGCTGCTGGAGAAGCCGACCACCTACGGCGAGCTGACCGCCTACATCAACATCAGTCGCACTCTGCTACCCGCCGACGCGATGGCCTACTTCCAGAAGCTGACCCCGGCGCCGAACGGCGAGTACCAGGCCACCGACGCCGTCATCGCTTTCGCCCGCGACAACGACGTACTGATCCACCCCGTCACCGGCGAGTACCACGATTGCGGCAATCCCGCCGGCTGGTTGGCGGCCAACAACGCCGCAGCCCAAGCGATCGTGGCCTCTGGGCCTCGCGCATGATCACGAATGCCGGCAGGGTAAGAGGCTGGTCGGTCGACACGCCCGCAGCGCCCTGTGTAGATAATGTCGGCATATGCCGACATCAAACTCCGACAAAACCTCGACATTGTGACCCTGCCGTGGGCAGCGGCCGCTCTCGATAATGGGCATCTGACGATTTTGCACGGTCTCGCAGCGATCAACGGTTGCACCGGTGCATGCTGAGATGCTCGCATGCTTCGCCGGACCGCGAGATTGTCACAGGCGACACTGATGGTCTCCACGGACCATGGCCACAGTGTCTGCAGTCGACCGGAGGTAGCAGCGATGGCTGACAGCGACGAGATCAAGGCTGCCCGCCGCGCACTCGGCCGCCGACTCGCTCAATTGCGTAGGGCTGGCAATCTTACCCAGCACGACTTGGCGCGGCTCGTGCAATACGGCCGCAGTTCCGTGGCGAGCACCGAGACTGGCCACCAGCACCCGGACCGTGCTTTCTGGGCGCGCTGCGACACCGTCCTGCGAACCGGTGACGCGCTCGTCAGTGAGTACGACCGCATCACCGAGCTGGACCGCCAACGACGACGGTCAGCGGCGATCCAGGCGGTCAGGAGCACGTCAGTGCCGGTGACGCCCGACGCTGGCCGCGAAGTCCCTGCAGCAAACGGCGGTGCTGCCTTCTGGGAGCGCGAGGACACCATCAACGCCCGCCGTCTGGCACTGAAGTCTTCCGTCGATGACAACATTCGTCTCGCATATCTGGAACGCGAGTTCCGGCAGGCGATCGCCGACAACGAGCGCCTCACGCCGGTCATCCTCATGGCGCGTATGCGACCGCTTCGGTCCTACGTCGACCAGCTCATGGCAGGCCGGCAGCACCCACCGCAACGCGCCCGGCTCTACGCCGTCGCCGCTCACCTGTCTGGCCTTCTCGGCGCACTCGCCCTTGACCTCGGCGCATTCGGTGCGGCTCACGCCTATGCCGCCGAAGCGTTCGACCTCGCCGAGGCTGCCGAGCAGTCCGACGCGCAAGCCTGGGCACGGGCCACGCAAAGCCTGATCGCCTTCTACGCCGGTGACTACCATGACGCGCTGGCCTACGCCCAGGACGGCCTGCGCCGTGGCGGCACCAGCGCGCAGCGTATCCGCCTCACGATCAACGGTCAGGCGCGAGCCCTCGCCCGCCTCGGAGACCGGTACGGCGTCGACCGCGCCGTCGACCACGCGTTCACCATGCTGTCCGACTACCCGGCCGGCTCGTCGGTCAGCGCTAGTCTCGCCCTCGGCCCGTACTGCCCGGCCAGGACCGCGGCCAACGCGGCGACCGCCTACCTGGCGCTCGGCCGCACCGCGGGCGTCACCAACCATCTCACCACCGCGATCACCGCCTTCGACACCGCAGGGTTGGCTGGCCCGCGTGCACTCAGCCGCCTCGACCTGGCCACCGCACACCTGCACGCCGACAACCCCGACCCCGAGGAAGCAGGCGCACTGGCGGCGGAGGCCCTCACTCTCACCGCGGACCAGCGTTTCGAATCGGTCTACCAGCGCGCCCGTCAGTTCCTCGCTGCCGCCCACCCCTTCGCTCGCCACCCACAGCTACGGCACGTTGCCGACCTGCTTGTCGACCGCACACCGGTCGCTGGCACCGGGCAGGCCGCTCTACCATCGCTGTCATGAGCAGCCGGGAACTGGCCAGCCTGCACGAGCGCTGGACCGCCTACCAGGACCTGCCCAGACTCACCGACCATTGGTACTGGCGCCCGGGCTGGCGGGCCGACCGCCAGTTCTACACCTGGCACCTCACGTTTGAACATCAACCGGAACTCGATCACCTCGTCACCGCCGTGCAGAGCCAACTCACTCTGCCCGGACTGGACCTGGTGCCGCTCGACGGGCTCCACCTGACCATGCAAGGTCTCGGCTTCACCGACGAGGTCACCAACAGCGACCTCGAAACAATCGTCACCGAAACCCGGCGACGCTGCGCCGGCATGTCGCCTCTAGAGCTGTCACTTGGCCCGGTCGACCCCGACGCCGAAGGAATCGGCTTGCTCGTCCGTCCCTGGGACCGCGTCGAACAACTCCGAGCCACCATCCGCGATGCCATCAACGCAGTATGGAAGACCGTGCCGGAGGCCTCAGAAGGATTCCGGCCACACGTGACGATCGCCTACAGCGGCTCGCAAGCGCCTACCGCACCAATCCGCGACCGCCTCAACGCCATCCGCCACCAGCCACCAGCCTGGGTGACCATCCGGCAAGCAACGCTGATCGCGCTGCGCCGAGAACATCGCAGTTACGAGTGGACAACGGTGGCGACCGCGCCCCTTGGCTTGTGACCCACTGACCATTCACCTCAACGAGCCTACGACTGGCCGGCGAGGCCATGGCTCCGGCGCCGAACGGTGAGTGCCAGGCCACCGACGCCGCGATCGCCTTCGCCCGCGACAACGACGTACTGATCCACCACATCACTGGCGAGTACCACGACTGTGGCAATCCCGCTGCCTCGTTGGCGGCTACCAATGCCGCAGTCCAAGCGACCGTGGGCTCTGGGCCGCACGTCTGATCACGACTGAGCCGACCGCGCCAACACCTGCGACGCCAACTCCACTACCGGCAGCTCACCATCTAGCACCACCGTGTCAACCGGCAACAAACCGACAGCGGCAACGCAGCGGTTCACCTGCTCCAGCCGCCACGTACGCACCTGCGCATCACGGGCCGGGTCATCCGGCCAGATCGACTGCGCCTCAATTCGAGCCTGAAGCACGCGGAAGGGCACGTCGATGAAGAAATGGTCGACGCCCACGCTGTGGGCACGCAACCGACCGAAAATTTCCTCAAGATACGACGGCACCACCACGGTCATCGGTACCACGAGCGTGCGTCCGTACTCCTCCAGTAGTGCTATCGCCGTATCCGCCACGCTACGACGCCACACTCGTAGATCCTGGAAATCGCCGCTCGCGGGCAGCGGAACTATCTCGCGGAGCATGAACCCTGGCAACTCCGCATCGAACATCAACAGCCGAGGATCCTCCGCAGTCAACATCTCCGACAGAGTGGTCTTCCCCGCGCCGAACGCACCGTTGATCCAGATCAACTTCATGTACCGCTCCTCACGCGCCGATGGTGTACGACTCAAGAACCCGGTGAGGATCGGGTCTGTGGATCTAACGGTGTTTCCGGCCTGGCCCGCCGGGCGTTGTGCCTGGTGAGGAGGGTGCCGTGATGACCGCGACACAGAACGATCAGGCTGGACGGAAGAAGCGGGCGGAGCCGTCGGC
>NZ_QGSZ01000303.1 GCF_003857055.1 Micromonospora inaquosa
AGTCCCACCTGGCCCGCTTCTTCGACTAACCACCCACCCGCCCCACCGTGGATTCGCGGAATCGCAGGCGGTATCGGGCCTTGAGTTGTCGGGCGGGGAGCGTGCGGTCGCCGTCCAGACGGTCGGCGAGGAGTTGGATGGCCAGGCGGGCGATCTGCTCCTTGTCCGGGGCGACGGTGCTCAGGGTCGGGATGGCGAACCTGCCGTCCTCGATGTCGTCGAAGCCGACCACCGCCACGTCCTCGGGCACCCGCAGCCCGGCATCGTGCAGCGCGCGCAGGGCACCGAGGGCCAGCGTGTCGTTGAAGCAGAAGACGGCGTCGGGGCGTACGTCGGAGGTGAGCAGGCCACGCATCGCGGCCGCACCGTCCGCGCGGTGCCAGGTCGGCGCGGACGCCACCAGGGCCTGGTCGTATGCAAGCCCGGCGGCGCGCAGCGCGTCCCGGTAGCCGGCCAGGCGCAGCCGGGCGCTGGCACCCTCGTCGGTGCGCTGCACGCCGACGGCCGCGATCCGGCGGCACCCCAGCTGGATCAGGTGGGCGGTGATCTCCCGGGCCGCCGCCACGTTGTCGATCACCACTCGATCCGCCGGGCCGTCCGCGATCCGCTCCCCGAGCAGCACCATCGGGGTGCCGTCCAGGCCGGCCAGGTCCGCCGCGGTGAGCGCCAGCGGGCTGAGGATGAGCCCGTCGATCAGGTGGTCGGTGACACCGGAGGCGACCACCCGTTCCTGCTCGCGCCGACCGCCGGTCTGGTCGATGAGCACCGTCCAGCCGTGCTCGGCGGCGGCGCTGACCACGTGGCGGGCCAGCTCGGCGAAGTACGGGATGTCCAGTTCCGGAACGGCCAGCGCGATCACGCCGGTGCGCCCCTTGCGCAGGTGACGGGCCGAGAGGTTGGGCCGGTAGTTGAGTTCGGCGATCGCCTCCTCGACGCGGGCCCGGGTGTCCGCCCGCACGTGCACGTGGCCGTTCACGACGTTGGAGACGGTCTTGACGGAGACGCCGGCCCGCTCGGCTACGTCCTTGAGTCTGTGTCGCACGCCGCAACCTCCCCGAGGTGAGGGGCGCACCATACCGTCAGCGACCCGGCGCGCCAGGGTCCCTCGCTCAGCGCCTCCGGTCAGCTGTCGGCGGTCGGCGCACGGGGATCCGGGGCGACGGCGGGCTCGTGTCGGGCCAGCCGGTTGCGGCGGTAGCCGTAACCGAAGTAGATCAACCCGCCGAGCAGCATCCAGGCCAGGAACCGCAGCCAGGTCTCCACCGACAGGTTGAGCATCAGGTAGAAGCAGGCCAGCGCCGAGACGATCGGCAGCACCGGCGAGAACGGCACCCGGAACGGCCGCTCCAGGTCCGGTCGCTTGCGGCGCAGGATCGGCACCGCCACCGACACCAGGACGAACGCGCAGAGCGCGCCGATGCTGACCAGGTCGGCCAGCGCGGACAGCGGCAGGAGGCCGGCCAGCAGCGCGACCGCCACCGTCATGATCGCGGAGATCCGGTACGGGGTCCCCCAGCGCGGGTGCACCTTCGCGATCGAGGGCGGGATCAACCCGTCCCGGGCGATGGCGAAACCGATCCGGCCCATCGCCACCAGGTCGACCAGGATGACGCTGGTCAGGCCGGCGACCGCGGCGATGGAGACCAGCACGGCGGCCCAGCCCGCGCCGACCGACTCGAAGGCCGACGCGATCGGGGCGCCCCTGTCGATCTCGGTGTACGGCACCATCCCGACCACCACCAGCGATACGCCGATGTAGAGCACCGTGGAGATCAGCAGCGTGCCGAGCAGACCCAGGGTGAGGTCCCGCTTGGGCTTCCTGGTCTCCTCACCCAGGTTGGCCACGGCCTCGAAACCGGTGTACGCGAAGAAGACCACGGCGGCGGCGCTGAGCACCCCGACGAAGCCGAAGACCGACGGCTCCAGCCCGAAGAGCGCCTGCGTCACCGGTTGCTTGATGCCGTCGTCGCCGCTCCCGGCGGGCTCGGCCGGTGGGATGAACGGGGTGAGGTTGGCGGCCCTGACGAAGAACAGCCCGGCGACCACCACGAAGACGCAGATGGCCACCTTGACCAGCACCAGCAGGTTGGTGATCCGGGCGGATTCACGGATGCCGACGATCGCCACGATGCCGAGGATCAGCACGATGGCGATGGCGCCCACGTTGACAGTGCTGCCCTCCTCGCCGAACCACCGGGTCGGCAGGTCGAGCAGTTCGGCGAGGTAGCCGGACCAGCCTCGGGCCACCACGGCGGCACCGAGCGCGAACTCCAGCAGCAGGTCCCAGCCGATGATCCACGCGACGATCTCGCCCATCGTGGCGTACGCGTAGGTGTAGGCGCTGCCGGCGGTCGGCACGCTGGAGGCCAGCTCGGCGTAGCAGAGGGCGGCGAGCAGGGCCACCACGCCGGCGATGGCGAAGGAGATCACCACGCCCGGCCCAGCGCTGTCCCGGGCCTCGATCCCGGTGAGGGTGAAGATGCCGGTGCCGATCACGATGCCGATGCCGAAGCCGGTGAGGTCGATCGCGCCGAGGCGTCGCTTCAGCCCCAGTTGGCCGTCGCTGCCGTCCGCCTCGCCTTGGGCTATCACGTCCTTGATTGGTTTTGTGCGCAGCACGGACACCCGGTCACCCCTCCCACCGTGCGACCACCTCCGTGGCGGCCGGTGACCGCCGTTGCTACCCAGCGGCGCGATTGGTCAACCCCGAACTCTTGCGGCGATGGCCAGACTATGAAAATTTCCTACCAGGAACGCGGACATCGACGGCGAATGTTGCCGCGCACCGCGCGAAACATCCGGGAGCCCCACCGAAGGGACACACCGCATGAAAACCACTCGACTCGGAATCGCCGGGCTGGTCGCAGCCCTGCTCGGCACGTTCGTCACCGCCACCCCCGCGAGCGCCGCGCCCAGCGCGGCCGACACCGCCACCACCACCGCCACCTGCGCCACCGACCCGGCCACCCCGAAGCGGCAGTTCCGGGCCATGTGGATCTCATCGGTGGTCAACATCGACTGGCCGAGCAAGGCGTCCCAGACCAACCCGGACCGGATCGCCGCACAGCAGGCCGAGTACCGCGAACTGCTCGACCTGGCCGGGCGACTGCACCACAACGCCGTCGTGGTGCAGGTCCGGCCCACCGCCGACGCGCTCTGGCCCTCACCGTACGAACCCTGGTCGGAATACCTGACCGGGGTACGCGGCCAGGACCCGGGCTGGGACCCACTGGCCTTCCTGGTCGACGAGTCGCACAAGCGGAACCTGGAGTTCCACGCCTGGTTCAACCCGTACCGCGTCTCCATGCCGGCCCCCGGCGGCGCTGGCGCCGACCCGGCCCAACTCGCCCCCGGCCACCCGGCCCAGCAGCACCCCGACTGGACCTTCGCCTACCCACCGGCCGGCGTGGCCGGCAGCCGGCTCTACTACAACCCGGGAATCCCCGAGGTCCGCGAGTTCGTCCAGACCGCCATGATGGACGCGGTCAAGCGGTACGACATCGACGGGGTCCACTTCGACGACTACTTCTACCCCTACCCGAGCGGCACCTACCAGGTGCCGGACGACGCGACCTTCGCGGCCCACAACCGGGGCTTCACCGACCGGGCCGACTGGCGGCGGGACAACATCAACCTGTTGATCCAGGAGATGAACGGCAAGATCAAGGCGGCGAAGCCGTGGGTGAAGTTCGGGGTCAGCCCGTTCGGCATCTGGCGCAACAAGGCCGTCGACCCGCTCGGCTCGGACACCACCGGCAGCCAGTCGTACGACATCATCTCGGCCGACACCCGCAAGTGGATCAAGCAGGAGTGGATCGACTACGTGGTGCCGCAGCTCTACTGGTACATCGGCCAGTACCCGGCGGCCGACTACGCGCGTCTGGTGCCGTGGTGGGCCGAGACGGTGCGCGGCACCCGGGTGCAGCTCTACATCGGGCAGGCCGACTACAAGAGCGGCGACCCGGCGTACGGGTCGTACTGGCAGAACCCGCGTGAGCTGTCCGACCACCTGACGCTCAACCGGTCGTACCCGGAGGTGCAGGGCAACGTGCACTTCTCCGCGGTGCAGGTGCGGGCCAACCGGCTCGGCGCCACCGACATCTACGCGGCTGAGCACTACTCCCGCCCGGCGCTGGTGCCGGCGATGCCCCACCTGCCGGCCCGCCCGCTGCTCTTCCCGGTGGTCACCAAGGCGACCCGGCAGGCCGACGGGGTCCGGCTCACCTGGCGGCAGCCCGCCGACGGCGTCGGCCCGCTCGGCACCGCCACCTCGTACGCGATCTACCGGTTCGACGGCACCACGCTGCCCGGCCGGTGCGCCACAGCCGACGCCGCGCACCTGGTCGGCACCGTCCGGGCCACCCCCAGCGGCGCGCAGTCCTGGGTGGACACCTCGGCCGAGCCTGGCCGGCGCTACACCTACCAGCTGACCGCCCTGGACCGGTCCGCCAACGAGAGCCCCGCGAGCCCGCCGGCCTTCGTGCTGCGCTGACCCGCCTTCTGAATGCCCCGGACGCCTCAGGCGTCCGGGGCATTCGTCTGTTTCAACGCATGTCACCAATAGTTGGCGATCCCCATACCGCCTAGTTGATCAGTTGATCGACACTCATCGACATCCGGTAACCCGCCGGTAACTTCCGACCCACCCGCTCACCCCCGCGGAGGTAACCCGTGC
>NZ_QGSZ01000291.1 GCF_003857055.1 Micromonospora inaquosa
CGCCGACGATCCGCTGCTCGGGAACGGCGGGCGGCGGCGACGGCCGGGGTGGGCGGGACACCCCCGACACCGGGACGCGGGGGCAACGCACCGTCGGCGCGGCGGATGCTCCCGCCGCACCGACCGGCACCGGCGCGAGCAGAACGGCGGACGTCGTGGCCGCCAGCAGCGCAGCTCTCATGTGCCCGACCCTAGTCACGAAGATCGCCCGGCGGGACGGGATGCCGGTCAACTCGCGTCGCCGCGACCGCACAGGTAGTCGTGCAGGGCGGCACTGCCCCGCAGCCGGCGCAGGCTGCGGGTGTGCAACTCCTGCTCGCGGCGGGCCAGTTCGGCGCGGACCCGCTGCGCGCTGCCGGTGGTCCGCAGCTCACCCAGCACCGCGGCGATGATCTCGAAGGGGTACGCGCCCCGGCGCAGCAACGCGATCACCTGCGCGGCGCGTAGCTCCGCCTCGTCGTACACCCGGTAGTTGGTGCCCGGGGTGCGGCCCGGCCGCAGCAGCGCGCGCTCCTCCCAGAGCCGCAGCTGCGAGGTCCGGACCCCGACCAGGGCGGCGACCTCGCCGATGCGGGCGCCGTGGCGTGGCGCGGGCCGGGTCGCCGGAGGGCTGGCCAGCACCATCTCGAAGGCGCCGAGTACCCGGCGAATCTCGGCGCGTTCCCGGTCCAGCTCGGCATGGCCGCCGTCGAGCGCCGCCAGGGCCGCCGGCAGGTCGCCCCGGTGCACCGCGGCCATGATCTCCCGGGTACGGGACCAGCCGTGCCCCTCGGCCAACCGTCGCGCCACGGTCAGGGCCCGGGCGTGTTCGTCGGTGAAGATCCGGTAGCCGCTCGCGGTGCGGCGCACCGACGGCAGCACCCCCAACTCGACGTAGTTGCGCACCTGCTGCACCGAGATCCCGACGGTGGCCGCCAGGTCCACCGCGCGCAGCCGATCCTTCGTAGCGACGTCCACGCGAGCCACCGTACCGCTTACCACGTGATTTGAGACTTTACGGGGCGTCCCGCCGGCACCAACGCACGAATCTCGGCAAAAGTCTCTACATGGACATGAATGAGACAATAGAACCTGCCAGTACTCGGCGGGAGAAGGTCCCGCCACGATTCCGTGAAGGGTTCGTATGTCGCAGCCAGCATGGTCCGCCGCCGACAGCCACGACATGATCGAAGTACGCGGGGCGCGGGAGAACAACCTCGACAACATCTCGGTCGACATCCCCAAACGCCGGTTGACCGTCTTCACCGGCGTCTCCGGGTCGGGCAAGTCGTCGCTGGTCTTCGGCACCATCGCCGCCGAGTCCCAGCGCATGATCAACGAGACGTACAGCGCGTTTCTCCAGTCGTTCATGCCGAACCACAACCGGCCCGACGTCGACTCGCTGCGCAACCTCAGCGCCGCCATCGTCGTCGACCAGGAACGGATGGGGGTCAACTCCCGCTCCACCGTCGGCACCGCCACCGACGCGTACGCCATGCTGCGGATCCTCTTCAGCCGGCTCGGCCAGCCAGCCATCGGCGGCGCCGGAGCGTTCAGCTTCAACCTGCCCGAGGGCATGTGCCCCACCTGCGAAGGGTTGGGTCGGGTCTCCGACCTCGACGTCAACGAGTTGGTGGACGTCGAGCGCTCCCTCAACGACGGCGCGATCACCGTGCCCAACTTCGCTGTCGACTCCTGGTACTGGCAGACCATCGTCGGCTCCGGCCTGTTCGACCCCGACGTCAAACTCCAGGACTTCACCCCGCAACAGTGGGAGGACTTCCTGCACAAGCCCGCAACCAAGATCAAGGTGGGCGGCAACAACTGGACGTACGAGGGCCTCGCGGTCAAGGTCAAACGGCTCCTCCTCGCCAAGGACCGCGAGTCGATGCAACCGCACATCCGCGCCTTCGTCGACCGGGCGGTCACCTTCACCAGCTGCGGCGACTGCGGCGGCACCCGACTCAACGCGGCGGCCCTGTCGTCACGGATCGCCGGGCACACCATCGCCGCCTGCTCCGCCATGCAGATCAGCGACCTGGCCGCGTTCGTCCGCACCATCGACGACCCGGGGGCCGCGCCGCTGATCGCCAACCTTCGCGACCTGCTGGACTCCCTGGTCGAGATCGGTCTGGGCTACCTCAGCCTGGACCGGGAGTCAGCGACCCTGTCCGGCGGGGAGGCGCAACGGGTGAAAATGGTCCGGCACCTCGGCTCCAGCCTCTCCGACGTCACGTACGTCTTCGACGAACCCACAGTCGGCCTGCACCCGCACGACATCGCCCGAATGAACGACCTCCTGCTACGGCTGCGCGACAAGGGCAACACCGTGCTGGTGGTGGAGCACAAACCGGAAACCATCACCATCGCCGATCACGTCGTCGACCTCGGGCCGGGCGCCGGCACCGACGGGGGCCGGATCTGCTTCACCGGCAACGTCCCCGGCCTGCGCCGCTCCGACACGCTCACCGGGCGGCACCTGGACCACCGGGTGACAGTGCGCGAGGCGGTGCGCAAGCCGACCGGACAACTCGCCATCCGCCAAGCCGACCTGCACAACCTGCGCGACGTGGACGTGGACATCCCACTCGGGGTACTCACCGTGGTCACCGGCGTGGCCGGCTCCGGCAAGAGCTCACTGATCCACGGCTCGCTGCGCGGCCGGTCCCAGGTCGTCATCGTCGACCAGTCCCCGATCCGTGGCTCACGACGCAGCAACCCGGCCACCTACAGCGGGCTGCTCGACCCGATCCGTACCGCCTTCGCCAAGGCCAACGGGGTCAAGGCCGCGCTGTTCAGCGCCAACTCCGAGGGCGCCTGCCCAGCCTGCAAGGGGATCGGACTCATCTACACCGACCTGGCGATGATGGCCGGCGTCGCGAGCGTCTGCGAACGGTGCGAGGGGCGACGCTTCACCGACAAGGTGCTCACCTACACGCTGCGCGGCAAGAACATCAGCGAGGTGCTGGCCATGTCCGTCACCGAGGCGTACGCGTTCTTCCCGCACCTCATCCTCGGTCGGCTGGTCGACGTCGGGCTGGGCTACCTCAGCCTCGGCCAGCCACTGACCACCCTGTCCGGCGGCGAACGGCAACGACTCAAGCTCGCCATCCACCTCGCCGAGAAGACCACCACGTACGTCCTGGACGAGCCGACCACCGGTCTGCACCTGGCGGACGTGGACCAACTGCTGGCCCTGCTCGACCGAATGGTCGACGCCGGAAACACGGTGATCGTCATCGAACACCACCAGGCGGTCATGGCACACGCCGACTGGCTCATCGATCTCGGCCCCGGCGCCGGCCACGACGGCGGCCGCATCGTCTTCACCGGCACACCAGCCGACCTGGTCGCCACCGGCGACACCCTCACCGCCAAGCACCTCCGCGAATACGTCAACGCCCCGGCGGCGGTCGGCCGCTGCTGACACCGCCGCCCCGACATCGACCCGGAACACGGCATGCGACGCCGGCCCAGGTGGCCGGCACGGAGGGCCGGCACGGGTGGCCGGCACGGAGGGCCGGCACGGGTGGCCGGCACGGGTGGCCGGCACGGGTGGCCGGCACGGGTGGCCGGCACGGGTGGCCGGCACGGGTGGCCGGCACGGGTGGCCGGCACGGGTGGCGGTGTCGGGGCGGGCGCCAGCGGCTGCTCGGCGGCGGTGATCCGACGCGGTGGTCAGCTGACGCGGCGCAGCCAGCGCCGCTGCCAGGGGGTCTCGACCGCCTTCGGGTGATAGCCGGCCCGAACCCACGGCACGGCCCGCTCGACCGGCAGGCCGTCGAGGATCGCCAGCGCGGCGAGGGCCGTGCCGGTGCGGCCCATTCCACCCCGGCAGGCCACCTCGACGCGTTCACCGTCGTGCGCCCGCCGCAGCGCCTCCCCCAGCGCGTCGAGGGCTTCGGCGCGGTCGAGCGGTACCCAAAAATCGGGCCACCGGATCCGCCGATGCGGCCAGGCCGGCTCCGGACCAGGGGCCAGCAGCACGGCGAAGTCGGCGGGCGAGGCCGCGGCAGCGATGCGGCGTCCACGTACCCTCGCCCCACTGGGGAGTACGAGCACGCCCGACTGCTCGGACCACGGCGATGCGTCAGTCACCAGGACATTGTGCCGCCGCGCTCTGATCAACGGGCACAGACAGTGCCGCCCCCGGCCGGTGAGCCGGGGGCGGCACTGGTGTCGGTGTGCAGGTCGCCTCTCGGCGAGTGGCACGACGCGGCTCCAGCCGAACGGTATTCCGCGAGGGCAATATTAGGTGAGGCCCGGGGACACTGAGTCACACCGACACACTGTCCACAACCAGCCGAACCCCCACCTTGTTCCCCGCTCTCTGCCGCACCCACCCACCCACGCACGGCGCTTCGGCCATGTCCCGCGAGATCTTGGACAGTTTCCGTTCTGGCAGAACGGAAACTGTCCAAGATCTCGCCGGCAACCACCGACCGAACCACGCCACCCACTTCCGACAGGCACCGACGGCACCGCATCCTCAGCCTCCCTGAGGTCTGGCGGGTCGGATGCAACGGAAAGGCCGCTGGCCGGCACCCCGG
>NZ_QGSZ01000048.1 GCF_003857055.1 Micromonospora inaquosa
GGCTGGGTGGGCTCGCCTGTGCGCTGCACCTGGCCGGCAGCGGTCGACAGGTGACAGTGCTGGAGCGCGAGCCGGTGCCCGGCGGGCGGGCCGGACGGCTCGGCGTGGACGGCTACGAGTTCGACACCGGGCCGACGGTGCTCACCATGCCCGACCTGATCGCCGAGGCGCTCGGCGCGGTCGGCGAGGAGCTGCACGACTGGTTGGACCTGACCCCGCTCGACCCCGCCTACCGGGCGTACTACCCGGACGGCTCGACCCTCGACGTACTCACCGACACCGCCCGGATGGCGGCCGAGATCTCCCGGGTCTGCGGGCCCCGGGAGGCCGACGGCTACCTGCGTTTCGTCGAGTACGCGCGGGAGCTGTGGCGGCTGGAGCGCACCGACTTCATCGAACGCAACCTGGACGCGCCGACCGACCTGATCACCGGCAACCTGCTCAAGCTGCTCGGCGGCGGGGCCTTCCGGCGCCTCCAGACGAAGATCAACCAGTTCTTCCGGGACCCGCGTACCCAGCGGATCTTCTCCTTCCAGGCGATGTACGCCGGCCTCGCGCCGCACGACGCGCTGGCCATCTACGCGGTCATCGCGTACCTCGACTCGGTGGCCGGGGTCTACTTCCCGCGCGGCGGCATCCACGCCGTCTCCCGGGCCATGGCTGGCGCGGCCGAGAAGCACGGCGTACAGATCCGGTACGACACCACGGTGACCCGGGTGGAAACCGCGAACGGCCGGGCCACCGGCGTGCTCACCGCCGACGGCGACCTGGTGCCGGCGGACGTGGTGGTGCTCAACCCCGACCTGCCGGTCGCCTACCGGGACCTGCTCCCCGCCGAGCCGCGGCGTCGGCTCACCTACTCGCCGTCCTGCGTCGTTCTGCACGTCGGCTCCCGACAGGCCTATGCGAAGATCGCCCATCACAACATCCATTTCGGACGCGCGTGGAAAGGCACCTTCGATGAGGTCATCCGGCGGGGCGAGCTGATGACCGACCCGTCGCTGCTGGTGACCAACCCGAGCCGGACCGACCCCGCGGTGGCCCCGCCGGACCGGCACACCTACTACGTGCTCGCCCCGGTGCCCAACCTGCACCGGGCGCCATTCGAGTGGCGCGGCGACCTGACCCGGCGCTACACCGACCAACTGATCGGCACCCTGGAGGAGCGCGGCTACGTCGGCTTCGGTGCCGGCGTCGAGGTGCTACGGGCGGTCACCCCCGCCGAGTGGGAGGAGCAGGGAATGGCCGCGGGCACCCCGTTCGCCGCCGCGCACACCCTCTTCCAGACCGGCCCGTTCCGCCCGTCCAACCTGCACCGCGACCTGTCGAACGTGGTGTTCGTCGGCTCCGGGACCCAGCCCGGCGTCGGTGTGCCGATGGTGCTCATCTCCGGCAAGCTCGCCGCCGGCCGAATCACCGGAGAAGGCCGATGAGCACCCGTGAGAAGCACCTCGTCGAACTCGTCGACGAGACCGGCAAGGCCCACGGCGAGACCACCGTCGCGGCCGCGCACCAACCCCCGGGGCAGCTGCACCGGGCCTTCTCGGTGTTGCTGGTGGACGCGGACGGCCAGGTGCTGCTCCAGCGCCGGGCCGCCGCCAAGACCCGGTTCCCGCTGCGCTGGGCCAACTCCTGCTGCGGCCACCCACTGCCCGGCGAATCGCTCGCCGAGGCGGCCAATCGACGGCTGAACGAGGAGTTGGGCGCGGGCCCGGTCGAGCTGACCGAGGTCGGCACCTACGTCTACTACGCCGAAGACCCCGCCACCGGCCGGGTCGAGTTCGAGTACGACCACGTGCTGCGAGGCGAGTTCCTGCCCGGCGCTCCGCTGCTGCCCGACCCGGGCGAGGTGGCCGAGCTGCGCTGGGCCGACCCCACCGCGCTGGAGGCCGAGTTGGCGCTCGACCCCCGGTCGTACGCGCCCTGGCTGGGCGGGGTGGTGAACCGGCTGCTACGCCCCGCGGGGTCCCGGCCGGACGCAACCGGCCCAGCCATGACCCCGCCCGGATCGACGGCGGATGACACGGCGGAGCGGTCGGGTGGTCGATGAGGCGCTGAGCGCGGGCGCTGTCGCACGCCGGCTGGGAGTCGCGGTGACGACCCTA
Organism: Micromonospora inaquosa; assembly: GCF_003857055.1. GTDB lineage: Bacteria > Actinomycetota > Actinomycetes > Mycobacteriales > Micromonosporaceae > Micromonospora > Micromonospora inaquosa. The sequence continues at coordinate 2,106 of NZ_QGSZ01000048.1, forward strand.
CGCACCTGGCACCAGCGCTACGGGCTCGGGCCCAGCGAACACATCCCCGGTCACCACCGCCGGTACACACGCACCGACCTGGTCCGCCTCGAGATCATGCGACGACTCACCGCCGAGGGGGTGAGCCCCGCCGAGGCGGCCCGCTGGGCCCGCCAGGCCCCGGATCCGATGGCCAACGGCACCGTCATCCCCACCCCGATCCACCCGACCGGGCGTGACGGCGGCGGCACCATCCCGGTCGGCCGGGCCGGCCCGGCAGCCCGCGGACTGGCCCGGGCGGCCATGCGGTTGGACGCGGCGGCGATCAGCGAGACGATCGCGCACGCCCTGGCCGCCGGCGGGGTCGTCGCCACCTGGGACGCCCTGTTGCGCCCGGTACTCGCCGGCATCGGCGAACGGCACGCCGCCACCGCCGGCCTGATCGAGGTGGAACACCTGGTGTCCCGCTGCGTCTCGGAGGCGCTCGCGGCGGCCAGCCGGGCGAAGGTCCCCACCGGGCCGGCGCGGATCCTGCTCTCCTGCGCGGACGAGGAGCAGCACACCCTGCCGCTGGAAGCGTTGGCCGCAGCCCTCGCGGAGGCCGGTGTCAGCTACCGGATGCTCGGCGCCCGGGTGCCGGTGGCCGCTCTCGTCGAGGCGGTCAACCGGACCGGACCGGCCGCCGTGGTGCTCTGGTCACACACTCGGGCCACCGCCGACCCCGCCCAACTCAGCGCGCTGCTCGCCGCACCCCGGCGCCCGTTGCTGGTGCTCGCCGCCGGCCCCGGCTGGCGAGCCGACACGCTGCCCGCCGGTGTGGTGCGACCAGTCGACCTGGCCGAGGCGGTCTCGCTCTCCACTGCCGTCCGCGATGCCCTGGACCAGTCGAGGCGTGACTGACCGCACTGTCGCCGACTGGCGGCGTGAACTACCGTCGGGCGGGTCCGCCTACCCCGACCCTCCGGGAGCGAGCAGATGCAAGCCCGCGCCGCCCTGGCGTCCGTCCTCGCCGTGGCGCTGTTCCTGACCGGCTGTGCCCAGCCACACCGCACCATCGCACCCGTCGCTGCCCCACAACCGGCGGAATCGACAACGCCGCCCACCCCCACACCGCACCCCAGCGCCACCAAGCCGGCCAAGCCGCCACTGCGGCCGCTGCCGGCCAAGCTGCCCGCCGGTCTGGGTCGAAACACCGGCGTACGCCCGGTTGCCCTGACGTTCGACGACGGGCCCAGCCCAGCCTGGACACCCAAGGTGCTCGACCAACTGAAGGCCGCCAAGGTGACAGCGACCTTCTGCGTCGTCGGTCGCGAGGTGCAGCGCCACCCGGAGTTGGTCCGGCGGATCGTCCGGGAGGGACACCAGCTCTGCAACCACAGCTGGCGGCACGATCTCGATCTTGCCCGACGGCCCGTCGCCGAGATTCGGGCCGACCTGGACCGCACCAACAAGGCCATCCAGAAGGCCGTTCCCAGAGCGAAGGTGCCGTTCTACCGGCAACCAGGCGGCCGGTGGACGTCCGAGGTGCTCGGGGTGGCCAAGAACCTCGGCATGCGTCCGCTGCACTGGTCGGTCGACCCGCAGGACTGGGACAAGCCCACCGCGGCCACCATCGGCAAGCGGGTCCACACCGCCACCCGCCCCGGTGCCATCGTTCTGCTGCACGACGGAGGCGGAAATCGGGCCGCGACGCTCGCCGCCTGCCCGAAGATGATCGCCGACCTGAAGCAACGCTTCGGCATCACCCGACTCCGCTAGAACCGCTCTGACCTGTGGTTATGGCCTGTCCCAAGCCCTTGGTAACACCGATTTTGTCGACCGACCGAGCATCACGTATGCTTTCGAAGCCTCCGGCGGGGCCGGATGGGAGCAAGTCCGCTTGAAGTTGCGAGTGTGCAATGATGGCGGGGCCGCCCTCATCGTCTAGCGGCCCAGGACGCCGCCCTTTCAAGGCGGTAGCACGGGTTCGAATCCCGTTGGGGGCACGACCGGCGCAAGCCGGAGCAACACAAGCTAGGTCCTGTGGAGCAGTTGGAGTGCTCGCCGCCCTGTCAAGGCGGAGGTCGCGGGTTCAAGTCCCGTCAGGACCGCAGCGCTGACGCCGCGCCCCGCGCGGCGTTCTGCGTATCGGAGCAGGTCGCCTTACCGCCGGTTCGTCCGGTTGGCAGGTAACATGAGCCGAGCGGCACGGCCAGGTAGCTCAGTTGGTACGAGCGTCCGACTGAAAATCGGAAGGTCGGCGGTTCGACCCCGCCCCTGGCCACATAGCCTTTCGCCGGGCTACAGAGATCCCCACCAGCGGATACGCAGGTGGGGATCTTGCTGTTTCCGGTGCTCCACCGAGCCTCCCGCCAGCCCGGCCAGTCCGACCGGCCCACGCGCCCAGCCCAGCC
>NZ_QGSZ01000047.1 GCF_003857055.1 Micromonospora inaquosa
GTTGTTGCCCCCCTCGCTCCGCGTCACGTGCCGCGCCCGGGCGGTGCCCCGGGTGGCGCATGGGGGGCAGCAGAGCAAAGGCAGGAAGGAGAGCGAAAGCAAGGAGCAGGGCAAAGGTATGAAGTCGACGCGGAGGACACCAGAGAGGGCTGACTAGCGGTCGTCCGAGGCCCACGATCCGCTGCGGTAGAGGGTGCCGCGACCGCCCGGGTCGGGCACCCCGTTCAATGCGCTCTGCTCGGGTTCGGTCGGCTCGGGGTTCCGCGCGGCGCGGCGGGCTCGCAGCACGCGGGACCCGACGAACCAGGCCGCCGCCGCCACGCAGACCACGATCACCACTTTCTGGAGCGTGCCGACGTAGCCCTCGACGAGGTGCCAGTTGTCGCCGAGCAGATAGCCGGCGAGCACGAAGGTGGTGTTCCAGATCAGGCTGCCCAGCGTCGTGTAGAGCAGGAACGTGCTCACCGGCATCCGCTCCACGCCGGCCGGAATGGAGATCAGGCTCCGGAAGATCGGGATCATACGACCGAAGAAGACCGCCTTCACGCCGTGCCGCAGGAACCACGCCTCGGTCCGGTCCACGTCGCTGAGCTTCACCAGTGGGAGCCGGGCCACGATGGCGCGCATCCGGTCGCGCCCCAGCGCCGCGCCGATCAGGTAGAGCGCCAGCGCGCCCAGCACCGAGCCCAGCGTGGTCCAGAAAATCGCACCGATCAGACTCATCCGGCCCTGCGCGGCGACGAACCCGGCCAGCGGCAGGATCACCTCGCTGGGGATCGGCGGGAAGAGGTTCTCCAACGCCACCGCCAGACCGGCACCCGGTCCGCCGAGTCGTTCCACCAGGTCAGTGACGTAGCCGACGATCCCGTCCTGCGGTGGTTCCGCTGCGGCGGCGGGGGTTCCGGTGGCGAACACGACGTGGGACGTTCGAATCATGCGCCCACGTTACGAAGTGATCCTGAGAGTCGACCATGAGGCGGACCGCCCGGCCGCACGGGTCGACCACACCGGCGGGGGTGCGGAAAACCGCACCCCGCTTCGGCTCGCGGTGGCGCAGCCGCCGTGCGTACCCCTGGATGTCGCGGAGAACGCGCGGGCGCACGCCGCGGCGGTCCGCGCGGCGCGCGCCCGGTTGGTGGTCTTCCCAGAGCTGTCACTGACGGGGTACGAGTTGGACGCGCCGGTCGTGTGGGCCGACGACCCACGGTTGGCGCCGCTGTTCGAGGCGTGCGCCGAGACGAACGCGCTGGCCCTGGCCGGTGCGCCGGTCGCGGGTGACCACATCGCGATGCTGACGGTGACCGGCGGCGGTGCGACGGTGGCGTACCGCAAGATGTGGCTGGGGGACGCGGAGGCCCGCCGGTTCCGGCCCGGCGACGCGCCGGTCGTGCTCGATGTGGACGGTTGGCGGGTGGGGTTGGCGATCTGCAAGGACGCCGGCGTGGCCGCGCACGCGGCGCGGACGACGGCGCTCGGGATCGACGTGTACGCGGCGGGCGTCCTGGAGTCGGCGTGCGACGCCGCCGTGACGGACCGGCGGGCGCACCGGATCGCCACCGCGCACCGGATCTGGGTGGCGGTGGCGAGCTTCGCCGGGTCGACCGGTGGTGGCTACACCGAGGCGGCGGGGCAGTCGGGCGTCTGGACACCGGACGGCGAGGTCTTCGCCCGCGCGGGCACCGAACCGGGCGAGTCGGTCAGCGTCAGCCTCGACTGACCGCGCCTGAACCTGTCGTACGTCTGCGGCAGGATCGGCTCATGAGCACTGTGCCCTCCCGGCTGTCCGTGGTCACCGTGGGAGCACGCGATGTCGCCGCGCTGCGGTCGTTCTACCGGTCGTTGGGGTGGCCCGAGTTGCCGGCAAGTGACGACGGCTGGTCGGCCTTCCTGCTCGGCGGTGTGCTGTTCGCGCTCTACCCACTGCCGGAGTTGGCCGCCGAGGCGGCGCCGGGCGTGCCCGCGCCGGCCGCAGGTTGGTCCGGGGTCACCCTGGCCTGCAATGTCGACAGCCGCGACGAGGTCGACACGGCGTTCGCCGCTGCCGTCGCGGCGGGCGCGACGGTGGTGGCGGAGCCGACCGACCGGTCCTGGGGTGGGCGCTCCGGCTACATCGCTGACCCGGAGGGCAACCGCTGGGAGATCGCCTGGGCGGGCACGGCCCGCTTCGACGAGCGTGGCGCTCTCCTCTCCTTCGGCTGAGCATCGTGTTTGCGCGCTGACGGTGATCTTTGGAATGCTTCGGAAATGACGTCCTTCCCGGGAACCTTCGCCGACGATGTCGTCGCCCAGCCGGCCCAGGCGCAGTTCGAGGCGTTCATCGACGAGCACCGCAGGGCGCTCAACGGCTACCTGGACGGGCTGACCGAGGAGCAGGCGCGCCGCTCGTTGGTGCCGTCCCGGACCACGTTGCTGGGTCTCGTGAAGCACGCCGCGTTCGTCGAGAAGGTCTGGTTCGACGAGGCCGTCACGTGTCGTCCCCGCTCGGAGATCGGCATTCCCGCCACGCCGGACGAGTCGTTCATCCTCGACGACGGCGACACCGTCGCCACCATCCAGCGCGCCCACCGGGAAGCCTGCGAAGCGTCCCGCCGCGCCACGTCCGGCCTGGGCCTCGACGACCTGCTGCGCGGCAACCGACGCGGCCCGCTGCCGTTGCGGTGGGTCTACCTGCACGTGCTGCGCGAGTTTGCCCAGCACTGCGGGCACGCGGAGATCCTGCGCGAGCAGATCCTGGCCGCCGACTAGCATCGCCGAATGCCCGAGTTGGTCGCGCCCACCGTCCGTCTGCGCGCCGCCTGGCTGGAGGCGCACGACGAGTGGGGGCCGGGCCGCCACGAGGACGGTTTCGGGCTACGCCCGACCGACGAGGTGCGCTCGCCCGACGGGTTCGCGACGTGGGTGACCTGGCTGACCGACCAGTCCGATCCGGAGAATCCGCAAGATGCTGGTCGGGGGCGGTGCACGTACCGGTGGATCGTCGAGGACGACCGGGTGCTCGGCGGGATCGCGCTACACCACGAGCTCGACGACTACCTCCTGCGGGTTGCCGGCCAGATCGGTTACGGCATCCGGCCGTCCGCGCGACGTCGGGGGCTGGCAAGCTGGGCGCTCGGCCGGATCCTCGCTGAGGCGCGGGCGCTCGGGTTGGGTCGGGTGCTGCTCGTCTGCGAGGCCGGCAACACCGCCTCGGCGAGGACGATCGAGCGCCAGGGCGGCGTCCTGGAGGAGGTCCGGGACACCGAACTCGGCCCGGCCCGCCGGTACTGGATCACGCTCTAGCCCACCCGCCGGTGTCGGCGAAGCGGCGGAGCGTCCAGCGCGCCGGCGGCCAACCGCCCGGGTCGTGGTCGGTGGTCCATTCGGTGATCGAGGCCGGGGGCACGTCCAGGTCGAACGCCCGGAAGACCGGCTGCGCGCCGAGCGCGTGGAACGCGCCCTCGACGGTCTCGCTGTGACCGACCAGGACCACCGTGGAGCCACGGTGCCGGTGGGCGATCTCCATGATGGCGCGGCTGACCCGGACCACCAGTTCGGCCCAGCTCTCGTTGCCCTCCTCGAACGGTCGGAACACGCCGCCGCCCGCCACCGCGTGTTCGGTGCGGAAGCGGGCCGTCGGAAGGCCGTCGGCGTACGGGGGCGTGTGCCAGGTGCAGAGACCACAGTCGGCGACGGGCCGGACGCCGAACGCCGCGCCGATCGGCTGCGCTGTCTCGACCGCCCTGCGCAGCACTGACGAGTAGACCGCCACCGGCCCGTCGGCGGCGACATCACCGGTGAGCCGGTTTGCCAGGTTGTGTGCCTGCTCGTGGCCGAGGGCGGTGAGGCCCCGACAGCCACGAGGCCCACCGACGATTCCTTCGAGCTGGTGGACCGACTCGCCGTGTCGCACGAAGATCAGACGTGTCCGCATCGGGACATCATGCCAGCGGTATCGACAGGGGTATCAGTCGTCCGTACGGCCGGAGGAGAAGTTGCCGGCCTGCGTGAGCAGAGCGTCGAGTTTCGCGCCCGTCTGCGCTGGTAGGCGGTCCCGCCGCACCAATTCGGCGATGCGGTCCCGCAGGTCGGCGACCCGCTTGGCGCGGTCCCTGGTGTGGCGGTTGAGGTCGGCGAGGTCGTCGCGCAGATCTTCGGCGGTCTTCCGCTCGACGTCGCCGCGGGCGACCGCGGTGCCGAGGACGGCCGCGAACTCGCTGGTCACCTCCCGGAAGCTGACCGGTATCTGCTGCCCGCCCGTCGGGGGCACGGTGGTGGCAGAGGGTGACGGCGAGGACGGTGCGGCCGGCGTCGGCGAGTGCGTCGTTGGTGCGGTGGCCGGGGCGGAGGTCGAGGGCGCGTCGGCGACCTCGGCCGGATCGGGTGCGCCGGGGTTGTCGAACGGATTCTCCGCGAGCAGGGCGCCGGCACCGATCAGCACGGCCAGATC
>NZ_QGSZ01000366.1 GCF_003857055.1 Micromonospora inaquosa
AGCTCGGCCAGCGCGCCTGCCTGAGCCCACCCCTCGACGTCCAGGGGACGCCCGACGTCCGGGCCGGACCAGGTGGCCCGCTTACCGGCATGGGCGTGCCGGACCAGCACGACCGTCGCCGTCACCGACGGCAGCGCGGCGAACGCCGCCAACACCTCGACGTCGTGGGGGTAGCTGACCAACCGGATCGCGTCGTCGACGGTGAGCCAACGGATGTCGTCCACCTCGGTGTCCGGTTGGAAACCGCCGCTGGCCACCGCGAGCATCGACCAGTAGTCGACCAGCTTGGGCTGCCCCTCGCTGCGGTACCGCACCGAGGGCAGCCGCACCTGCGGCACGCCCCGCACGTCGGCCTCCTCGGCCACCTCACGGACCGCCGCGGCCAGCGCGTGCTCGCCCGGTTCCAGTTTGCCCTTCGGCAGCGTCCAGTCGCCGTAGCGGGGGCGGTGCACCACGCAGACGCGTACGCCGTCGTCGGTCGGCCGCCAGGCCACCCCGCCCGCCGCCCGGATGCCGGTCACGGCAGCCAACTGGTCCGCCGACGGCGGGTGGCCCGGTGCCAGGCCGCCGGCAACTGAGCCCGCATCCGGCGCACCGAACCGCGTTCCCGTTCGGCCAGTCGCCCGGCGGTGACCGCCAGCTCGTGGTCGTCCGGCCGGGCGGCGGCGATCTCCAACCAGGTGTCCGCCGCCACCGCCGCGTCCTGATGCTCGCCGAGCACGTCCTGAACGCGGGCAAGGGCACGGGACAGCCGGCGTGCGCCCTTGCCGACCGTCGGTGCCACCGCGTTGACCGCGTACCGGGCCTGCTTGCCCTTCTTGCGAACGGCGTGCCAGCGGTCGTCCGGCGACTGCGCGTCCAGCCCGTCGACGCCCTCCGGCCCGGTCAACCGCCGCCAGGGGCGTGCCACCAGCGCGGGTAACGCTTGTGCGGCGGGTGCGGCCGCCCGGCGGGTGAGTCGGGGCGCGCGGGCGGCCAGCACCAGGGAGCCCACCAGGGCCAGGTAGCGCGCGGAGCGCAGCGTCTCGTCGATGGCGGTGAGCGCCCGCCGCTGCCGTTCGGCGAGCACCTCGTCGAGCCGGTCCACAGCGCCCGGGTCGAGCGGGCTCAGCGGGTCGGCGTCGGCGGTACGGCGCAGCCGCGCACGCAGCACCTCGGCGTCGCGGGCCGCGCCGAGAACACCGGCCAACCAGCGCAGCTCGGCGCGCAGTGTGCGGGACCAGGTCTTGCGCAGCAACGGTTTGAAGGTCCGCAGATCACTGCGCAGGCGTCGGCAGGCCACCCGCATCTGATGCACGGCGGTGTCGTCACCGGCGGCCGAGGCGCGCAGCCGGACCAGCGGGTCGTGCGCCAGCAGCCGGCTGATCTCCTTGCGGACCGACTCGGTCACCACCTCACCGGCGCTCGGCTCGGCGGTCAGCCCGGCCGGTGCGACCAGGTCCGGGTCGGCCTGCGCCCTCGCGCCCAGCGCCCGTACGTGCTTCGGCGTGAACGAGCCGCCCTGGGCGCCGGCCTGGCGCAGCACCCCGCCGACCCGGTCGAGCAGCTTCCAGTCGCCGGCCTTCAGCTCCACCTCCACCTCACGGAACGTGGCGGTGGTGGTGCCGGCGTCGTCGAGCACTGTCACCCGGTCGTCCACCACCTCGGCGAGCACCGTGCCGGCCCGGTCACACACCTCGTACCCGTGCCGCACCGTCCGGACCACCGTCACCGGGGCCAGTGGCGCCCCCCGGTGCAGGACGGTGACCAACTCCACCAGCTCCGGTGGCGGCCGCTTCTTCGGCCCGGGGCGGGAGATCTCGTGTCGGACGCCCGGCGTCCCGGTCGGCAGTTTCACCGTCCAGGGCAGCTCGTCTCCCCGGCGGTGACGCAGCGAGGCACCGGCGCGGGCCAGCCGCAGGTCGACGGTGTCGAGGTAGCGGGCGACCAGCGTCACCGGTGGCAGTGCCCGGACCCGACCCCCGGCCGGGGCGGCACCGGCCAGGTCCGGCAGCACGTAGGCGTCGTCCACCTCGTACTTCTGCTCCTCCTCGACCATCAGCTCAGCCTATGCGCAGCGCGGTCAGCTGGCCGTGCCACCGACGCGGTGCAGCAGCAGTTCCTGCAGATGGTCCCGGGCGGTGTCGTCGACATCGGTGCGCCGGGTCCAGGTGCCGTCGCCGGCGAGCTCGAACGCGTCCACTTCGGGGCTCATCGCGGCGGTGAGCACCTGGTCCAGTTCGGCGCGGGCGATCGGGTCGCTCACCTGCACCAGCGCCTCCACCCGGCGGTCCAGGTTGCGGTGCATGAGGTCGGCCGAGCCCATCCAGAACTCGGCCGCGCCGTTGTTGCCGAACCGGAAGACCCGGGAGTGTTCCAGGAACCGGCCGAGGATCGAGCGGACCCGGATGTTCTCCGACAGCCCCGGCACACCGGGGCGCAGCGTGCACATGCCCCGGATGAGCAGGTCGACGTGTACGCCGGCCTGGGAGGCCCGGTACAACGCGTCGGTCACCCCCTCGTCGACCAGTGAGTTGACCTTGAATTGGACCAGGCCGGGCATGCCCAGGCGGACGTGCGAGATCTCCCGTTCGATCCGCTCGATGAGCCCGCTGCGGATGCCCTGCGGCGCGACCAGCAGTCGCCGGTACGCGGTCTGCCGGCTGTACCCGGTGAGCACGTTGAACAGGTCGGTGAGGTCGGCGCCGACCTCCGGATCGGCGGTGAGCATCCCGAAGTCCTCGTACAGTCGTGCCGTCTTCGGGTGGTAGTTGCCGGTGCCGATGTGGCAGTAGCGACGGATCTGGTTGCCCTCCTGCCGGACCACGAGCGCGGTCTTGCAGTGCGTCTTCAAGCCCACCAGGCCGTACACCACGTGGCAGCCGGCGCGTTCCAGCGTGCGGGCCCAGCCGATGTTGGCCACCTCGTCGAAGCGGGCCTTCACCTCCACCAGCACCACCACCTGCTTGCCGGCGGCCGCCGCGTCGACGAGCGCGTCGACGATCGGGGAGTCGCCGCTGGTCCGGTACAGGGTCTGCTTGATGGCCAGCACGTTCGGGTCGGCGGCGGCCTGCTCGATGAAGCGCTGCACGCTGGTGGCGAACGAGTGGTATGGGTGGTGCACCAGGATGTCCCCGTCGCGCAGGGTGGCGAAGACGCTGCGTGGCACCTCGCCCTCGGCGAGCCGGGGATGGGTGGCCGGCACGAACGGTGGGTCCTTCAGATCCGGCCGGTCCGCCTCGCCGTAGACCTGCCACAGGGCGGAGAGGTCCAGCAGGCCGGGCACCCGCAGCACGTCCTGGTCGTCCATGTCCAGCTCGCGGACGAGCAGCTCCAACATGTGGTCGGAGATCGACGCGGCGACCTCCAGGCGGACCGGCGGGCCGAACCGGCGCCGGGCAAGTTCCCGCTCCAGGGCCTGGAGCAGATCCTCGTCGCGGTCCTCGTCGACCTCCACCTCGGCGTTGCGGGTGACCCGGAACAGGTGACACTCGACCACCTGCATGCCACTGAACAGCTGCCCCAGGTGCACCGAGATCAGGTCCTCCACCGGCAGCATCCGGACACCCGGCTGGTCCCGGTCCACCCGGACGAAACGGGGGACGTTGTTGGGCACCTTCACCCGGGCGAACAGCTCCGAACCGCCGTCCGGGTCACGAACCGCCACCGCCAGGTTCAGCGACCGCCCCGAGATGTACGGGAACGGGTGCGCCGGATCCACGGCGAGCGGGGTCAGCACCGGGAAGATGTGCTCCCGGAAGTAGGTGCGCAGCCGCTCCCGCTCGGGGTCGCCCAACTCGCTCCAGCGCAGGATGCGGATGCTCTCGTCGGCGAGCTTGGGCAGCACGTCGTCGACGAAACAGGCGGCGTGCCGGGCAACCAGGGCGGCGGTCCGCTCGGCGATCAGCTCCAACTGCGTACGCAGGGGCAGCCGGTCCCCGCCGCGCACCGGCAGGCCGGCGGAGAGCCGCCGCTTCAGACCGGCGATGCGCACCATGTAGAACTCGTCGAGGTTGCTGGCGAAGATGGCCAGGAACTTGGCCCGTTCCAGCAGCGGGGTGCGCTGGTCCTCGGCCAGGGTGAGCACCCGGGCGTTGAAGTCGAGCCAGGACAGCTCCCGGTTGAGGAACCGGTCCTCCGGCAGTGGCGGGGCCGGGGGCTCGTCGTCGTCCTCCCGCCCGGCGCCGGTCGACGGGACCGGTCGGACGTCACCGGCGGCCGGGCCGTCCGCCTCGATCTGCGGCATCGGGTCGATGACCTCGTCCAGCCCGGAGGAGGCGGCACCAGGGTCGTCGGCGAGGGTGTCGGCGCGGGCGGCGCTGGCGCGTTCGGCGCGCGACGGGCGGAAGCGTCCATCGG
>NZ_QGSZ01000168.1 GCF_003857055.1 Micromonospora inaquosa
TTGGTGGCCGGTGGGGCGGTCGCGCTGGCGGCGCTGCTGGCGCTGGGCTATCCGGTGAGCGCGGTGGGTGTGCCCGGGGCCGGGGTGTCCAACCTGAACCCGCCGTCGCTGCTGGTCGTGGCGCTGGCGGTCACCCAGGTCGGGCTGGGTTTGCTGGCCCGGCCGGCGCTACAGCGGCTGCTGACCCGGCCGCTGCCGGGCCGGGCGGTGACCGAGGTCAACCGGTTCGCGGTGCGCATCTACCTGTGGCACCAGCCGGTCCTGGTGGCGGTGACCGCGCTCACCGCCCGCACCGGGCTCACGCTGCCCGGTCTGCACACCGTCCCGGACGACCCGGGCTGGGTGCTGGCGCGCTGCTGCTGGCTGCCGCTGCTCGCCGTGGTGCTGGTCACTGTCGTGCGGGTGGGTCAGCCGAGTTCCCTGAGGCGTCGAGGCGTACGGGCTGGTGCTGAGCGGCGTCGCCGACCGGGCGGTGGAGGGGTTGCCGTCCGGTCGGCCGAGTGCGTTCCGTCGACAGCGCGGGTGTACGATCATCGACGTTCCGGCCCGCCCGACTTGCAGGAGGTGATCGCTGTGCGAGATAGCGATCCTCCCAGTCGTGGCCGGGCCGATGGTCAGTCCCGCTGAGCCACGACTCAGTCTGGTGAGCTGACCCCGCTCCGCTCCCCGCCGCTTCGGCACCTGCCGAGGTGAGTGTGCCGCGCCGCCCCATCCCGGGCGGTCGCCGGGAGCCGCCCGGTCACGACTTCGTGTGCGCGTCCCTACCCCCTGCGGTCCGCCCCCGCACGCGGACCGTCCAGCCGCCACCCGGAGCCGTTCATGAGCCGTTACGTCGCCCCGCTGGGCTTCACCCTCGCCGCCGTCTGGGTGGCCATCGTCTTCGTGCTCGCCGGCGGCGGCCACTGAGTTGGTGCCGACCGGCGGCGGTGGGTGACCGCCGCCGGTCCACCACTCAGAGCATCCGCGACGACCAGAGCAGACTGAACGCGCCCGCGCAGAGCGCCAGTAGCAACGCCACCCCGGCGTACCACTGGGTCACCTCACGCGGCTCGGTGCGGAACCCGATCGAGCTGCCCATGTCCTGGTAGACCTGCTTCAGCTCACTCACCGAGGCCGCCTCGTAGAAGTAACCCTCGGTGGTCTCGGCGAGCTCGGCGAGGGCCATCCGGTCCACCGGCACCCGCTGCAACTGCCCGCCGATGTCGACCTGGCCGATGTCGGTGCCGAAGGCGATGGTGGAGACCGGAACGTTGGCGGCCTGCGCGGCCGCCGCCGCCTCCTCCACCGCCCGGCCGGAGGTCCGGAAACCGTCGGAGAGCAGCACGATCCGCGCCGGCGGAATGCCCGCCGCGCCGTCGGCCGGCACCGACCGGATCGCCTCCAGACAGGTGAACACCGCCTCGCCGGTCGCGGTCGCCTCGGCCAGCGCCAGCCCGTCGATGGCGCTGGTCACCGCGTCCCGGTCCTTGCCCGGCGGCACCAGCACGTTGGCCGCCTTGGCGAACGACACCAGGCCCAGGTTGTAGCTCTCCGGCAGCTCACTGACGAACTGCTTGGCCGCCTCCTGAGCCGCCTCCAGCCGGTTCGGCGACACGTCGTCGGCCTGCATCGACAACGACACGTCGATGGCGAGCATCACGGTGGCCCGCTCCAACGGCTCCTTGGTGTCGACCGCGGGCCGGGCCAACGCGGTGGCCAGCACCAGCAGGCAGAGCAGGAACGCGGTCGCCGGGACGTGCCGACGCCAGCCCAGGCCCTTCGGCGCCACCGTACGCAGCAGGTCCACATTGGTGAACCGCATCGCGTACGCCCGGCGGTGCAACTGCCGCCAGACGTAGAACGCGGCGAGGGCGAACACCGGCAGCACAGCCAGCAGCCACCACGGTTGCAGAAAACGGATCATCGTGTCGTCCCCCGGGTACGCGCGTGCCGCTGCGCGGCCACGAATCGCACCATGTCCAGCAGCCAGTCTCGGTCGGTACGCAGACGCAGGTGGGCCGCGCCGGCGCCGCGCAGGGCGGCGGCGATCGTGGCCCGTTGGGCGGTGGCGGCGTCGGCGTAGCGCTGCCGCAGCCGCGGGTCGGCGGTCTGCACCTCGTGCAGCTCACCGCTCTCCGGGTCGACCACCGGCAACACGCCCACGTCGGGCAGCTCCAGCTCACGCGGGTCGACCACCTCGATCGCCAGCACGTCGTGCCGGACGCGCAGCTTGCGCATCGGCCGCGCCCACTGCTCGGCCGGCGCGAGGAAGTCCGAGACCACCACGGCCACCCCGCGACGGCGGGGCGGACGGTTGAGCATCTCGATCAGGGCACCCAGATCACCACGGCCGGGCCGGATGGCGGTGCCGGCGACGGCCCGCAGCAGACCCTGCGCCTCCTTGCGCCCCGAGCGGGCCGGCAGGCGGGTGAGCACCCCGGGCCCGGCCGGCGGTGGTCCACCTCGCCAGCGTCGGGCCGGCGCGGACACCCCGCCGCCGGTGCCGATCACGGCGCCGATCCGGTTACCCCCACGCACGGTCAGGTGGGTGATGGCAGCCGCGGCGGCCACCACGACCTCCCGCTTGAGCCACTGCCCGGTGCCGAAGTCCAGGCTGGCGGAGAGGTCCAGCGCGAGCCAGGTCTCCAGTTCCCGGTCGGCGACCGTACGCCGCACGTGTGGTGTGGTCGTCCGTGCCGTGACCGGCCAGTCCATCCGACGCACGTCGTCGCCGGGGCGGTACTCCCGAGACTCGCCCGCCTCACTGCCCGGTCCGGGCAGCAGGCCGGCGTAGTCGCCCTGGAGCAGACCGTCGAGCTTGCGGGTGACGAGCAGCTGAAGGCGGGACAGCACGGCCTCGCTGCGGTCGGCGAGGGGGGCCGGACGAGGGGTGGGTGAGGTCACGGCCGCTGCCCGGGCCAGCCGGCGCCCGGCGGCGGCGCGATCGACGGCGGGGTGGCCTGCTGCCGGGGAGCGACAGCGGGAAGCGGAATCGTCGACATCACCAGCTGCACGATGTGGTCGGCGGGCACGTCGTCGGCGAGCGCGTCGTAGCTGAGCACCAACCGGTGCCGCAGGATGTCCGGCGCGATGTCCTGCACGTCCTGTGGCAGCGCGTAGTCACGCCCGCGCAGCAGCGCCAGGGCGCGGGTCGCCCGGACCAGACCCAGCGAGGCGCGCGGGCTGGCCCCGTACTGGATCAGTTGCGCGACGTCGGGCATGCCGTGCTCGGCCGGGGCGCGGGTGGCCAGCACCAACCGGACCGCGTAGTCGACCAGGGCGTTGTGGACGAAGACCTGGTCCGCCTTGCGTTGCAGGGCGATCAGGTCCGGGGTGTCGAACACCGCTGTCGGCTCGGGCGCGGCAACGCCCATCCGGTAGACGATCTCCCGTTCCTCCGAGTCGGTCGGGTAACCCACCACGATCTTCATGAGGAACCGGTCCCGTTGCGCCTCCGGCAGCGGGTAGACGCCCTCCTGCTCGATCGGGTTCTGGGTGGCCATCACCAGGAACGGGTCGGGCACCCGGTGGCTCTCGCCGCCGATGGACACCTGCCGCTCGCTCATCACCTCCAGCAGCGCGGACTGCACCTTGGCCGGCGCCCGGTTGATCTCGTCGGCGAGCAGGAAGTTGACGAAGACCGGGCCCAGCTCCACGTCGAACTTCTCGCTCGACTGCCGGTAGATCCGGGTGCCCATGATGTCGGCGGGCACCAGATCCGGGGTGAACTGCACCCGGGCGAAGGACCCGCCGACGACCTTGGCGAGGGTCTCCACCGCCAGGGTCTTGGCCACCCCGGGCACGCCTTCGAGCAGGCAGTGACCGCGGGCGAGCAGCGCGACGAACATCCGCTCCACCATGCGGTCCTGCCCGACGATCACACGTTTGATCTCGAACAGCGCCTTCTCCAGCAGGGTGGCGTCCTGCGCGGGTGTGGTCACCGGCGCGGGTGCCGCTCCGTTCGGCGTCGGGGCGTCGGGCATGGTCGGCTGGGCCACCGGTCCTCCACAGCGTTTGTCGGTCGTCGCGGCTCGTGCGGTATCAAGACTCGCACGCCTTGCTGAGTGTCGAGGTGGGGAGAAGCCGATTTTGGCCGCGCCGTCACCAGCAGCCGAATTGCGCATCGCGGGGTGTGCGCCGACCGGCCTGCCGCGTGTACGATTCACCCCGTCGCCGGGCGGCTCCCCCCGTGGTCGCCCGGCGCTCAACCTCTCCGCCCCGCCGCCCTAGACTGGCCGGGATGAGCATCCCCTCCCCCGCCTACGAG
>NZ_QGSZ01000045.1 GCF_003857055.1 Micromonospora inaquosa
AACGCCAACCCCCCGCCATCTGACCCAGGTGGGGCCACTTCAAGCCGTCACACCACGACCCCGCAACGACCCCACCGGGGCCAAATCAAGCCGTCACAGTGGGGCCAGACCAAACCGTCAGAGCCACGAGGTCGGCTCGGTACCAGGACTGCTGCACGAAGACGTGATGTCGGCCTGAAAACTGACCCCATCGTTCCGGGCGGATTCGAGCAGTCGTCGCAACAGTGACGATCATCAGGGTGCCAGAGCGGCGTGGAAGACGTTGGCCGGGGTGCGCCAGCCGAGGGTCTTGCGGGGCCGGTTGTTGAGGCGTTGCTCGACGGTGCGGAGATCGGCGGCGGTGTGCTGCGAGGGGTCCGAGCGCCTCGGGAAGTGCTGGCGCAACAGCCGTTGGTGTTCTCGTTCGTGCCACGCTGCCATGGCCGCCCGGGGTGGGCGAAGAACACCCCGTCACGCAGCAGCGGTGCAATCTGCTGGTGGTGGGCCATCTCCGCGCCCTGATCCCAGGTCAGAGTGAGGCGCGCGGCCTCGGGAAGTCCCGCCAGTACGGCGAGGAGTGCGTCGCAGACGGCCTCGGCGGTGCGGTCGACGGGCAGGTGCACCAGCCGCAGGTAGCGGTTGGTGCGGTCGACCAGGGTGGCGATGGCGGATTGGTTCTGCCGACCGACGATGAGGTCTCCCTCCCAGTCACCGATGCGGGTGCGGTGCAGGGCGGCGGCCGGCCGATGTTCGATCAACAGCGTGGGAGCCACGAAGCGGCAGCGGCGCGGGTCAGCTCGACGGCGCCGCTTCCTCAGCGGTCGGCCAGTGCGAAGTCGGCGAGTGAGCTGGCGGCTAAGTCCACCTCTGCCGCCGCGGTAGAGCGCCTGGTAGATCGTCTCGTGGCAGACGTGCCACGAGGGTTGGTCGGGATAGGCCTGTCGAAGCCAGGCGGCAATCTGCTGCGGGCTCCAATCCTCTTCCAGCTTGGCCTGGACTCGACCGGCTACGCCGGCGGCCTGCCGATACGAGCGAAGCGCCAGCCGCCGAGAAGTTCTGGACCGGCAGCGGGTGCTCGAAGGCATCCCAAATGATCGACGCATTCGCATAGAGCGATACTTGGGCCCGGCGGGGCAGCGGATCGCCCAGCGCAATGACGACGATCGGATCCTAGGTCCAAGGCGGACGCGGGCTTCGCCAGTACCTTGCCGCGCACCACAAACCCACAGACGGCGGCCGATGGGCGGACTGGAAGGAAGCACTCCGCACCGAACACCGCACCGTCCGGGCAGGCGTCGAACGCCCTTGGCCAGGATGAAGTGTTTCAAGATCCTCCGCGACTACCGCCGCGCCGCCCACACATTGGCCGACGCTGCTTCCGGCGTCGCCAACCTCGACAACATCATCCTCACCGGCTCACCAATGGCCCGCACTAGGCAGCGCCTTCACCCAGTTACGAGACGTCCCTTAGGTCGATTCCGACGTCGCGGCCAAAGCTGCGTCAAGCTCCGCAGCGTTTTGGAACCGATCGTCGGGTTCACGCCGAGTTGCGGTGGCGATGACGTCACGCAGGCGCGCCGGCACCGGAAGCGTCGAAGTGTCGATGTCCTCCTGGAGGCGCTTGCTCAGCAGCAGCGCCACGCTGGCTGATTCCCAAGGCACCTTTCCTGTCGCACAGAAATACAGAACGAGGCCCAGAGAATAGATGTCGGAGCGGTGGTCGGGGGTCCCGCCAGAAATAGTCTCGGGGGCCATGTACATCGGTGTGCCCACGAGTTGACCTGCGGCAGTGATATTGCCACGACCCTCTTGCCGTGCGATGCCGAAGTCCACGATGACCGGACCCCGGCGGGGTTCCATAACAATGTTTGATGGCTTTAGGTCGATTCGCGCAATCCGCTTTTCGTTCAGGTACGATAAGGCGCTAGCCAGACGCCGCCCAATCTGCACCACCTCGTCAGGTGGCAAGGCGCCCGACTCGGCGACGACGGATGCCAGATCAGAACCGAGCATGAGCTCCATGATGATCGCCACGCCGCCCTCGTCGATGTCGACGGCGTCGTAGGTGCGAACGATCTGCGGGTGTCGCAGCTGCGCGGCAATGTCAGCCTCGCGGCGGAACCGTACGAGGGCGCCCGGGTCGTCCCTGTCGAAGTAGCCGAGGGTTTTGACCGCGATGGCCCGCTGCAACTGCCGGTCAAAACCTCGGTAGACGGTGCCCATGCCGCCGCGCCCGATGGCCTCGCGCAACTCGTATCGATTCGCGAGAACCCGCACTGGCGGCAGTGCCGCACCTCCGGCGCCGGTAGACGTACCGCCGTCGGCCAAGGCGGAGATCTGCAGGGCCGCGCGTTCGGCTTCGTTCGCGGCGGCGAAGCCGAACAGGGCGCGCCGAATTTCGCTGGACAACTTGAAGATGGCGTCGTTTGCGTCGCCGATGATCGTTGCGGTCGCGTTAGACCGCCGGACGTATTCGATGATCTGGTGACGTTGCAGGTGCTCGAGCAGTCGAGCGACGCCCGGCTCCGAGATGCCGAGAGCGGGATCGAAATGCCGGGGCTCGCCCTCGGGGACTAAGTCCTTCGAGGAGAATGGTTCGCCCTCGCTGCGCAGAACCCAGTCCACAACGTAGTAGGCGCTCAGCTTGCGGCGATCCTCGTCGATGTCGGCGCTGAACAGTTGGTCCCGCCGTTGCTGCTCTTGTTCTAGGTGCTCGCTAAGGAGCACCTCAAGGTTGGCGTAGAACTGGACGCGCTTGGCGTCGTGTTCCTGCACGTGCAGCGTCGGGCCGCTCTCTGCCCAGGAGACGAACCCGTTGAACTCCTGCAATAGACGCCGCGGTATGCCCCTTGCCTTGAACTGCAGGTAGTCGCGGAACTGCTTGAGTTCCGCCGGGTACTCGGTAGTGTCGGCACGCACGACGTCGAGGAGACGGTCGACTGCCGACCAACTGCACGGCACGTACAGCCGCCATCCAAAAACACTCTCGTAGATGCTGTTGCCTCGAGCGGCGTCCCTGATGGCATGGTCGTGCAGGTCCGGCCCGGCCACAACGAGAAAGTGAACACCCGGCATGGTCAGGACGTTCTTGACGCCGCCAAGGATTTTCTCGATCACCTCAAGCCCTGCATCGGCGCTGGTCAACTTGTCCGCCTCGTCGAGCACGACAACCAGCCGTATCCGGGCCTTGGTGGGCTTGGACCACGGCTGCAGCCACCGACGCCACCTTGGCAACGGCACGGTCACGGAGCCACTACGGCGCAGCAGCGACACAATCCTGATGATGTCGTGCTCGACATCGGTCTCCGAGTAAGCGAGAAACTGGGCTTCGGTGGCCAGGGACCGGGTGCGCTTCGTGGTCGTCACGACCTTGGGCAGGGGAACCTTCACGATCCGACCGTTTGAAGCCTCGACATTGACGCCCCGCTCGGTTGCTTCCGACCGTGTCTGCTTGAACGCCAGCGACGTGCGCATGTAGGCCACCAGCAGGGACTGCTGCACGTCGGCAGGCAATCGCGACAGCAGGCCACGGTCGTGGAGACTTTCGAACACACGCCGGGTCACCGCGAACAGCAGCCGATCAATGTCGGTCGACCGGGCCACACTCAGCACCACCGGCACCACGAGATCATCCTCGTCGCCCTGCGACAACTCGTTGAGCGCGCGCAGGACCAGTGTCGTCTTGCCAACCCCGCGGAAGCCGGTGACGAGGAAAGCGCCGCCGTGGGAATGGATGATACGAGACCGTAACCCCTCCACCAGGCTCGCGTTGCCCAGCATCGGCAGAGCGTCATCATCGCCCTGAAGTGGCTCGTGAACGAACCGGAAGGAGGTCGTAAGCGGCATGACCAGCAAGGGCCCACTCCCCGTTAGTGCGTAAGCCGCCGGATGACCTTCGCCGCCGGCACCAGCCACACGTCCACACAGCGCTGGCTCTGGCAGTACACATCCGGCTACGGCAAGTCGTCAACGATGTGGCGCAGCTTTGACATGGCCCCGCCGCACGTGCTGTGGCGAGGTTCGCCCGGCTTGCCGGAGGGTTGGTTATCTAGTGCCGTGACCACGAACGTTCACGGTGTTGGGTGACACGCCGTGGGGCCTGTCGGCTGGGCGTTGTCGGGGCGGTCAGGCTGTAGCGGTGGCAGATCTTGTACGCGTGCGGCGGCTCAGTGATC
>NZ_QGSZ01000043.1 GCF_003857055.1 Micromonospora inaquosa
GTCCCTGAGCAGGCAGCCGATCGCCGCCCCCTACCGGCCATCGCCCGAGCCCTGCCGATCGCGCTGGCGTCGCTCGCCATCGCGGTGCTGGCCGGCTGTGGCGCCCCACCCGAGCTGGCGGAACCGACCGGCGTGCCCACGCACACCGCGAGCCCGACGACGCCCGGCCCGAGCACCGCACCGGCGACCACGCCGGCCACCGCACCGCCTCTCGCCACCGTGACGCCCACCCCGGACGCCGGGTTGGTCGCGACCGCCTGCCGCAACGGGCCGACCGGGCAGCGGGTACTGCAACTGTTGCGCGGCCAGGCCGGAGTGCTGCCGGCGAACGTCCGCGTGCAGGTCCGTACCGGGCCGCTCTGCGCCGGCGACTGGCAGTTCACCGTGCTGGCGGTAACCGGGCACGAGGAACTCCAGGTGGTCACCCGAGGCAAGCCCAGCGCCCCGGTGCTGGTCACCGCCGGCACGGACGTCTGCACCATCGAGGTCCGCGCCACCAGCCCGGCCGGGATCCGCACCCTCGCCTGTGACGCCGGCCCGGCCAACGGACCAGGTGCGTAGGCTGATCGGCATGCCAGGAACACCGCCGACGCGCTTCGTCTACCTGGGGCCGGAGGGCACCTTCGCCGAACAGGCGCTGCGCTCCGTGCCCGCCGCCGAGCGCGGCACCCGTACGCCCGCCCGTAGCGTCGGCGAGGCGCTGGACAGCGTCCGCGCCGGCGACGCCGACGCGGCGCTGGTGCCACTGGAAAACTCGATCGGCGGCGCGGTGGGCGTCACGCTGGACGAGATGGCCGAGGGCGAACCGCTGGTGATCACCCGGGAGGTGATCCTGTCGGTGGAGTTCGTGCTCGCCGCGCGCCCCGGCACCTCACTGACCTCGATCCACACCGTGGCGGCCCACCCACAGGCATCCACCCAGTGCCGGGGATGGCTGCGCGACCACCTGCCCGACGCCGTGGTGGTCGATGTGCTCTCCAACGGCGCGGCCGCCGCCGGCGCCGGCACGGGGGAGTACGACGCGGCGATCTGCGCGCCGATCGGCGCCTCCCGGCACCGACTCACCACACTCGCTGACAAGATCGCCGACCACCCTGACGCGGTGACCCGGTCGTGGGCGATGTAGACAGCGAGCGAGGTGAGGTCGTCGCGGGTCGGCGCGCTGCTGTCCGTGCTGATGGAGTTGGCCGTCCGGGGGGTCAACCTGACCCGGATCGAGTCCCGTCCGACCGGCGAGGCGCTGGGCCGCTACGTCTTCTTCCTGGACTGCACGGGCCACGTGGCCGACGTACGCCTGGGCGAGGCGTTGCAGGGGCTGCGCCGGGTCTGCGCCGACGTCCGCTTCCTGGGCTCCTATCCCCGGCACCGGTGGGCCGAGACTGCGGGCGAACGCCCGGTCCCCGCCCCGGCGGGCCTCTCCGACGTCGACTACGCCGACGCGGCGGCCTGGCTGACCCGACTGCGTACCGGTGAGTTGACCTGACCGGACGGGGCACCCCTCAACAGATCGGGAGCGCCCCGCGCCCGCAGCGGTCAGCTCAGCAGACCGCCGAGCAGGCCGCCCTCCTGCTGCTGCTGCTGGCCGCTGCCCATGACCGGCGGCTCCTCGGACGGCTGCACCACGACGAAGCCCTGACCGCCGAAGCTCATGGTGAACGACTCACCGGTGCGGCGGCCGAGCAGTGTGCCGAGGCCGAGCTGCTCGGCCCGGTGGTAGCCGGTCTGGAGATTAGCCGACCAGCAGACCGCGGCCTGCGGGTCGACGTACGTCGGTGCGTCCACGTTGAGCACCACCGGGGTGCCCTTGGTGGTGATGGCGATCCGCCCGTAGCCGCTGAACACACAGTTGAAGAGGCCGGACGAGGACGCCATACCGGCGCCGCCGACCATCCTGATGTCGTACTGGAGGGTGGAGTCGAAGGCGAGCACGCTGCTGCCGTTGATGGAGAGGGCGTCGCCCGGCTCCAGGTCGATGATGTGCACATCCTTGGCCAGCTCGGCGAGAAAGACGTCACCGTGGCCGGAGACCTTCATCAGCGGGACGCCCTCGCCGGTGAGCTTCTGCTTGAGGAACTTGCCGAGCCCGCCGGAGCCCAGCGCCTGGAACTGCACATTCCCCTGGTAGGCGACCATCGACCCGACCCGGGCCATCGCCTCGCCGTTGAGCTCGATCTTCAACATCTTGGAGTTCTGCAACCGCATGCCGGGCTGCGCGGACTCCTTCTCCAGATTCTCCGTGGAGAACAGCTCGCTGCGCATGAAAGGCCTCCTGAATACCGTCGCGTTCGCTGCACCGACGGTAGGCGACCTCGGCAAGCACCGACCATCGGTCAGGCGGCGCGGCGCGGCGCGGCCGGGGCGCCGAGCGGCGCGGCGCGGGTGTCGGACGGCGGGCTCAGCCCCAGCCGAGCGCGTGCAACCGCGCGTCGTCGATGCCGAAGTGGTGGGCGATCTCGTGCACCACGGTCACCGCCACCTCGTCGATGACGTCCTCGTCGTTGTCGCAGATCCGCAGGATCGGATGGCGGTAGATGAAGATCCGGTCCGGCAGCACGCCGGAATAGCTCCAACCGCGCTCGGTGAGCGCATGCCCCTCGTAGAGGCCGAGCAGGTCGGCCTCTCCCGGTGGCGGGTCGTCCTCGACCAGGATCACCACGTTGTTCATCAGGCCGAGCAGTTCTTCGGGCACCTCGTCGAGGGCTTCGCCGACCAACTCCTCGAAGCGCTCACGGCTCATCTCCACCGGCACCTCGCCCATTGTGCCCCACGCGGCGGCACACGGCCCGGCCCTGCGGGACGACCGTGGCCGTCAGTCCCGCAAGCAGGCCGTCACAGGCACGGAAGGAGCGACCACCCGGGACCGGGCGGAGGCTCCTTCCGTGGACGTACGGTGTGGATCGACTCGCTCAGGCGGCCAGGCGGGCGCTGAGGGTGATCTCGGCGCCCGGCGAGAGCAGGCGGGAGATCGGGCAGTTGGCCTTGGCGGCCTCGGCGAGCTTCTGGAACTCCGCGTCGTCGATCCCCGGAACCTGGCCGACCGTCTCCAGGTCGATCCGGGTCACGCTCATGCCGGCGTCGGTCTTGTCCAGGTGCACCTTGGCGGTGGTCTCGACCGAGGTGGCCGTCGAACCCGCGTCGGCGAGCGCCTTGGAGAACGCCATCGAGAAGCAGCCAGCGTGCGCGGCGGCGATCAGCTCCTCGGGGTTGGTGCCCTCACCCTCCTCGAAGCGCGACTTGAAGGAGTAGTTGCCGGACAGGCCACCCTTACCGGTGCGGACGGTGCCCGCGCCCTCGGTGAGGTTGCCCTGCCATTGTGCTGAAGCGGTACGGATTGGCATGAGGCAAACGCTAGCGGAAAGGCGACCGCCGAGCGACAGACCGGCGCGCTCGCCAGCCCTGCGATCCGTGTCACCACCAGCTAGCTGTGCCATGATGCGATCCAGGCCCGTGACCGGCGGAGGGATGGCCGATGTCCGAGGAGCTTCCAATCCCGCGACAGGGCGACCGATCCGAGGCCCCGGCCGTGATCGAGTGGGGTGCCGTCGACACGGCCCGGCGACGCCGGTTCACCTGGTCGCTGGCCGGCTTCGCGCGGGACCCTCGGCTGCCGCTGCTGCTCGCCGGTCTGGGCGCGGTGGCGGCGATCGCCTCACTCATCGGTGAGTGGCTGGTGATCAGGTTGCCGAACGACGGGTCCGACGGAAACTCGACGATCGAGGTGCCCGCCGGGGTGTCCGAGATCAACGGCTTCGGGGTCGGCTACCTGGTCGGGCTGCTCGTCCTCGTTTGCACCGTGGCGCTGGCGTTGCGCGGCACGGCGGCCGTGCGGCCGAACGCCCGGCTGGCCGGTCTCACCCTGGCCGGTGCCCTGCTGGCACTGCTGGTGGCCGCCACGGCCACCCTCGACGACCGCGGTCAGCGAGACTTCATCTACGCGCCCGAGGACGGCTACCAGATCGAGTACGGCCGTGGGCTGATGATGGCGTTCGCCGCCTGTGTGCTGTTCGCGGCCGCCCTGCGGCTGGTGCCTGTCGCACCCCCTGCCGCTTTCGGCCCACCAGACGAGGACGGGCCCGCCGACAGGCCGGCACCGGAACCCTGG
>NZ_QGSZ01000241.1 GCF_003857055.1 Micromonospora inaquosa
CTACTCGATACCCAAGATCGTCCACATGCTCGGGGCGCGGGGCGTCGTGGTCAACGCGGACGCCGACGGGGAGATGGACTACGCGCACCTTGCCGCGCAAGTCAGCCGCCGCCGACGCTGGCCCGCAATCGTGGTCGCCACCGCTGGCACGACCCTGACCGAAGCCGTCGACGACACCACCGCCATCCGCGCCGTCCTCAATGAGCACCAGGTCACCGGACACCTGCACGTCGACGCGGCCCTGTCCGGCATCCCCCTCGCACTCGACGGCCGGCTACGCCTCGATGACGACAGCGGCATCAGCAGCATCGCCATCAGCGGCCACAAATTCCTGGGCGTGCCAACGCCCTGCGGAGTAGTCCTCATCCGCGACCGCGCCCGCCACACGGTCAGCCACATCGCCTACACCGCCACCCTCGACACCACCATCACCGGCTCCCGCTGCGGCCTGGCCGCCGCCCTGCTCTGGCACGCCATCGCCACCCATGGACATGAAGGGCACCGCTGGCGGGCAACTCAAGCCCGCCGCCTCGCCGCCTACACCGTCGATCAACTTAACGCCGCCGACTGGCCCGCGTGGCGGCATCCGCACGCCTTCACCGTCGTCCTGCCCACCCCACCCGAGCAGGTGCGCAAGAAGTGGCTACTCGCCACTGACGGAGCCACCAGTCATCTCATCTGCATGCCCGGCGTCACTTACGGCCAGGTTGACGCCTTCGTCGCCGACCTCAGTGCCGCCGCACCGCCACGGTTGATCCCACGACCCCGGGCGCGACGGGACGGTCTATCAACCCCGAGCAGGCCGTGATGAACCCCATGCCCATCGGCGCCCAGAGCCGTCCCGGCAATGCCGTGGCCGCACCGCATGCTGTCCTTTCGGGCGCTGTGGACACCCGCACGGCGTCTCTGCCGTCCGTCGCCGCCTGTGGCCGGTGGGCCTATCGCGGGAAAGTCGGGGTGGCCGTTCTCGTCACCGCTCTCATCGCCGGGCAGGTGCCCCCGCCGACCAGTCAAGAATCGCCGCTTTTACCCGGCGCATCCGACGGCTGCGACGTGCCCTCGCCACACGATGATCTCGCCGGCACCACGCGCCCCCTGATGGCGACAAAGCTGCGGCCCGGCCAACCGGCCCGCCCGATCCTGCTCCATCTAGCGCACCACGCAGCAGCGGACCCCTGCGACTCGGCAGTCGGCCGATTCAATCTGGTCCACCACCGCGCCTGGTACGACAACGAAGGCGAGCAGAGCACGCGGGACATCGTGCGCTGGTACGCCGACGACGACTCCGGCGCGGAGTTGATGACCCAGCACCCGAGTGATGGGTTCGGGGTCATCGAGGACTTCTGGCCACCAGGGTGGCTACACGACAGAAACCTGTTCCACGCCTACCGCAGCACCGATTGGCTCCGCGCCAAGTCAAGGCTGCAAAACGCGCAGCTCAACAGGACCACACAGCTCGTGGCCGGTCTCGCCGCGCTCGCCACCTGGCACAGCCCCGGCCCGCCGCAACGCGCCCTCGCCGCGCAAGCCCTCGCAGACACCACCGCGCTGACCGCGCACCCCAACACGCCCGACCACGCCGGCCGCACCGGCATCGCCGTAGCCGCCACCAGCGACAACGGCCGTGAGCGGCACCTGCTGATCCTGCATCCGAGCACTGGAGCTGTCCTGGCCTACGAACGCGCCATCCTCACGCCGACCGGCTGGCGCACACGCGTCTACCTGCTCCTGCTCACCCACACCCACACGCCCCACCGCTATTGGGAGCCACCCGCCACCAACACGCCACCCGTGGCCTTAACGGTCCAACGGGAGATGCCCCGCCGGCCCGGTGTGTGGCTTGTCCCCGCCGAGCACCCCTGCACGCCCGAACTCGAACCAGGAGAGGTATCACCGCGATGACGACTACTCACAGCGGCCAACTGCGCCCTGCCCGGCTGCGTGAACTGCTCGACCCGATCATCCGGCAGCAGCTGGACCGGCTCGAGATTCAACCCGGCCAGCGCGTCCTGGAGATCGGCGCGGGTGGCGGCGAGGTCACCGCCTACCTGGCCCGCCTCGTCGGCCCTCACGGCAGGGTCACCGCGGTCGACAAGGACACCACCTACCTCAACCCAACGAGCATCATCGACGTCTATCAGCGGGACCTGAACGGTGACGATCTTCCCGGCGAGCCCGACAGCTTTGATGTCGTCGTGGCCCGATGGCTGCACGGCGCACTGCCGCACCCCGCAGAGGCGCTGGAACTGATGATCGCCCGGCTGCGTCCCGGTGGCTGGCTCGTCCTGGCCGACGTCACCGACACCCCGCCACGAGTCTTCTGGGCAACTGACGACGACACCCGGCTGATCCACACCGTCATGCGACGCGTCTACCGCACCATCGCCGGACTCGACGGTGCCGGCACCTGGACGGCCGACACCCCCGCCCTGCTCATCGTCAAGGGCATGCCGCAGGTCTGTACCCACGCGTCCACCGAGACCTGGACCGGAGGCGGCCCCGGATGCCAGCTACTCGCCAACCTAGTCGACCACCTCCGTCCCGTCCTGACTACACCCGAGGTCACCGATGCCGACCTCGACCGGTTCGTCACGCTCATGGCCGATCCAAACGTGCTCTTGGGCTCCTACGAGGGCAGGGCTATCCACGCCCGCAAGGCAACCGCATGACATGCGTCGCACGGGGCGCGGGCAGGGTGCGATCCGTCCTGCTGAGTCTGTGGCAGACGCGACGGAAATTACCGCAATCTTCTACTTCGAGAACTTGGGCCGCCGGCAGGCCGCCACCTCCTACCAGCTATTTCCGACCCGGGTAGTCGCCGTGCGACGACTACCCGACCGGCCGCCGCTCATCGAGATGGGCGCGGTGGCCGGTGCCGGCCGGCGGCAGGGGTTCCCCCGTTCCCCTGCCGCCCCGGCCTGACGCTCCGCGAAGTCCGTGCCGGTAGCTGCGGGGGCTACCTGCCCACCCATCGTCCCAACTCCCTAGGAGGAACCATGAACGACCTGCTCGCCGTCAACGACGACCCGTTCCAGCTGGACGTCCAGATCGTCACCGAGGGTCCGGTCGCCGCCGCACTGTTGGCCGACACGGACGACGGCTGCGACACCGTGAAGGGCAGTGACTGCTAGTCGCTTGTCCTTGCCGGTTCCGGTGAGCGACCCGAACGTTCACCGGAACCGGCGACCCCTGAAACCGAGGAAGTTCCCGTGTGAGGAGAGGACCGTGGCGGCGAGAAGCAGTGTGTACCGGGCGGTTGATGCCGCCACGATCCGCATCGCCGTGCACTCGTGCGGAAGCGGCGGCCTGCCGTGGCCGCATCGGGGCGATGCCGCAGGCGTCGATGGTTGGCTGCGGGAGACGTGGAAGCGCCCTGGTGTGGCCGAAGCCGTGTGGACCGCCAGTCCTGAGTTCGCTTCCCGGGTCGAGGCGGTGTGCGCTGGCGGGACACTCGATGCAGGCCGCGGCTGGCGGATGGCTCTGGCGCTGGCGCGGTACCTGGTGCGTGCCCAGCGGCGGGCCACGCCCTTTGGGTTGTTCTCGGGGGTCGCGGCACTGCGCTTCGACAGGACTGCCTCGGTCGTACCGTTAGGGCGCTCGGCCATCCGGGTACGGCCGGACGCGGGCTGGCTCGCGTCTCTGATCGCGCGGCTCGAAGCCGACCCGCATGTGCGCCGCAACCTGCGTGTGCAGGCAAACAATCTGGCGGTGGGACAGGGACTTCGGCTGGCGGTAGGGCGCCGGCCGCACGCCTCGCTACCAGCAGACGGCGTCTCCTCGGTGAGGAACACGGCAGCCGTGCGGCTGGCCGTGTCGCTAGCCGCCGCGTCGGTCTCGTGGGCGGAGTTGGTCGACACGGTGGCCGCCGCGTTCCCACGAACTCCGCGTCCGTCTGCGGAAGCGTTGGTTGCCGATCTGGTCGACCACGGCGTGCTGATTTCCAGCCTCCGGCCGCCGTCGACCTGCACCGACCCGCTGCGACACATCCTGGACCAGCTCGACACCGTGCAGGATGACCACCTCAACGAACAGCAGCCCGTCGCGGCTGCACTCGCGTCGTTGCACGTCGACCTGGGTGGCATCGCAGCCGGTACGACACATCTTCGTGAGCTGGCCGACCGGATGCGTCAGGTGGCAGCGGATCCACAGCCGATCGCGGTGGATCTTCGGCTTGCGGATCAGGTCACCCTGCCGATCCAGGTCGCTGCCGAGATCGCGAGCGCTGTGGGCGTGCTGCGACGCTTGACGTCGCATCCGGGCGGTCGGCCGGAGTGGCGCACGTACCGCGCCCGGTTCGTCAACCGCTACGGCACGACGGTGATAGTGCCGCTGGCTGAGGTGCTCGATCCCCTGACTGGGCTGGGCTACCCGGAGCACTTCACCCGCGCGGCCGATGCACCCCCAGCCTGGTTGTCCAGCCGTGACGAGCGGCTCTTGGCGCTGGCCCAGCAGGCAGTGATCGACGGTGTCCACGAGGTGAAGCTCGACGACGCAGCTGTGAAGGCCCTGGCCAGCCCTGCGCCCGAAGAGGGCCACATCAGCCCACACGTCGACGTCACGGCAGAGATCGGCGCGGTATCGCTGGACGCACTGGCGAAAGGGCGCTTCACGATCGCGCTGATGGGCATGGGTCGCTCGGCGATGGCGACGAGCGGACGCTTCCTCGACGTGCTGCCCGTTCCCGAGCGGGAGCGGATGTGTAAGGAGTTCGCGCGGCTACCCGTCGCGGTGGACGGGGCCATGCCGGCGCAATTGAGCTTCCCACCACACCGTCTGCATGCGCAGAACGTTCTGAATGCCCCGCTGGTCCTTCCATGGCTAATTTCCTTGGCTGAGCATCGTCCGGCAACCGAGGGCATCATCAGTATTGCTGATCTTGGTGTGGCTGCCGGTCGGGACCGACTGGTGTTGGTGTCGATGTCGCGGGGGCGGGTGGTCGAGCCGACGGTCGCGCATGCCGCCGCCTTGCACACGATGCCGCTGCTCGGTCGGTTTCTCGTGGAGTTGCCCCGAGCGATGGACGCCCGGCTGAAACCGTTCGACTGGGGCGCGGCTTCCTGCCTGCCCTTTCGGCCCGCGCTGCGATACGGGCGGGTTCTGCTCACGGCCGCCCGGTGGCGCATAGACCCTGCCTGCCTGCCCGCTGCGGACGCGAGCGACAGCGAATGGTTCGCAGCCTGGGAGGCAATGCGTTCGAGGCTGCGGCTACCCGGGTGGGTGCAGGTCGGCAGCGGCGACCAAAGACTCCGGCTCACCCTCGATCAGGCCATGGACCGGTCCCTGTTACGCGCCCACCTGGACGCCAGCACCGAACCGATCACCGTGGTAGAGGCGGCGGGTCCGGAAGACTTCGGGTGGCTGTCCGGGCGTGCTCACGAGATCGTCGTACCGGTCGCCTCCACGGCCGAGCCCGCCGTGGCGCCGGCCGTCGTCTCCGCACGAGGCCCGGGGCCACCGCCCGCCCCGGCCCCGCCGATCATGCCCGGAGCAGGCGGCATCGTGTCCGCGTCGCTAGCCGTCGAACCGCCAATGATGGAGCTGGTCGTGCTGCGGGGGCTGCCACCGCTGTTCGCCGACTGGCCCGAGCCGCCGCTGCGGTGGTTCGTCCGCCTCCGACGTCCCACGTCGCACGTGCGGCTGCGCTTGCACACGGACGACTATGGACACGCGGCCGTACGGGTCGGCCGCTGGGCCGCTGCCCTTCGACGGCAGGGCCTTGTCGGAGACCTGAGCCTGGACACCTACCATCCCGAGTCAGGCCGATACGGAGACGGCCAGGCGTTGTTCGCTGCGCACGAGTTGTTCGCCGCCGACTCCACCGCAGCCTTGGCGCAGCTCAGCGTGCACCCCGAGCGTCAGGTCAACCGGCACGTCCTTACCGCCGTGAGCATGATCGACCTGGCCGCTGCGATGCTCGGCAGTCGCAACGACGCATGTGAGTGGCTGGTCGCCCACCCGGAGCTTGCCGCGCCGACACCCATCGACCGGTATCTGCTGCGCCAGGCGGTCACCCTTGACCCGACCGTCCTGCCGGATCAGGTCCAGCAGGCATGGCAGGAGCGATCCCGGGCCGCAGCCCGCTATGCCGACACACTGTCCTCAACTCGCGGCCCACTGACCCCAACCTCCGTGCTCACCTCGCTGCTACACCTGCATTTCGTTCGCGCTCACGGTCCCGACGAACCTGCCGAGCAGGTCACGCATCGGCTCGCTCGCCACATCGCGCTGGCGACCGTGCGCCGCCGCGTCCGCACCGCAGGAGCGCCCTGATGACTGCTGTGCCCCTCGCGAGTCCACTGCTACGGGCAGCCGAAACGATGGCCTCGTGCATCACCGACACCCTCACCCAGCCGCCCCCTCCGGACTTCACGGCGGATGACTACGGGCCACGAAGTAACCGCTGGCACGCCCAATCCCTATCGCGAGGTGCCGCCGGGGTAGCGATCCTGCACGGCGTGCGCGCCCAGACGGGGCACGCAGGATGGGAACCGGCCTACGAATGGCTGCGACACGCGACCGCTGACACCCTGAACAACGGCAGCGGAGCAGGACTGTGGTTCGGTGCGCCGGCAGTTACCCACGCGCTGACCACGGCCGCGCCGCACGCCCGTCCGGCATCCCTCGACGCGCTCGATTACTCGGTCGCGGACCTGACCAGGCGGCGTCTGGCCGCCGCGGAGGCGCGCATCGCGGCATGTGCTCGGCCCACGCTGTCGGAGTTCGACCTCGTACGCGGGCTGACCGGCCTTGGAGCCCACCTGCTACGTCGCGAACCGGACGGCCACCTGCTCCGGCAGGTGCTGACGTACCTGGTGCGGCTCACCGACCCGGTCGACATCGACGACGAGGCCGGACAGCTCGCGCCAGGCTGGTGGAGCGGCGACCCGCCCGATCCCGGCAGCCCTGCATCAGGTGGGCACGCCAACTTCGGCATGGCGCACGGAATCACGGGCCCCTTGGCGCTCCTGGCGCTCGCCATGCGCCACAACATCCTGGTGCCGGGACAGGCCGAAGCGATCGGCCGGATCAACACCTGGCTGGACGACTGGCGGCAGACGGGCCCAACCGGACCATGGTGGCCAGAGAGGATCACGGCAGCCGAGCTGCACGCCGACAAGCCCGCGGCACGTGGACCGGCTCGGCCGTCCTGGTGCTACGGCACCCCCGGCATAGCCCGCGCGCAACAGCTCGCCGGGATTGCCCTCCCCGATCCCGCCAGGCAGCAGACAGCGGAAGACGCCCTGTCCCGCTGCCTGGCCGACCCCGTTCAGCTCAACCGACTCGTCGACCCATCGCTGTGCCACGGCTGGGCAGGACTCGCCGCAACGGTTTGGTACGCCGCCGTTGACGCCCAGACCACCAGTCTGCACACCCGCCTGCCCCACGTGATGCGCCTGCTGATCCAGCACGCCACCGACGCCACCCCGGCGCGATCCGGCCTGATCGCCGGCCACGCAGGAATCGCGCTCACCCTGCACACCATGGCCACCGGCACCGACATCCGCTGGGCAACCAGCCTGCTAATCCACTAGACGAGGAGACCACCCATGGACCTCGACCTCGCCTCTGACATCGCCCCACCCATCCAGGCGGTTTCGGTAAGCCAGTGGCGTCAGGTCAACCTGACCTTCGTCGACTGGCAAACCGCCGAGAAGTACGCCGCAACCCGGCTCGCCCCCGCACTAACCAGCGCCGAGGACAGCGGTGTGATCACCGCCTTCTGGTTCATCCGCAAAACGCAGACATGGCGGTTGCGGCTCCTGCCCGCCGACCGGCAAGCCAAGGTCTACGCCTTCCTCGCTGACCTCACCAACGACGACCGCATCCGCGGCGTCACCGAGCCCATCTACCGGCCCGAGGCATACGCGTTCGGCGGCGACCAGGCCATGACGGTCGCGCATAACCTGTTCCACGCCGACAGCCGCCACATCCTCGGCCATCTCGCTGCCGGCGGCGCCCACCGACGCGAACTCGGTGTCGTGCTCGCCACCCGCCTCATGTGTGCCGCCGGACTGGAGTTCGCCGAGCAAGGCGACGTCTGGCGACACCTCGCGATCCGCCGCCACCAAGCCAACGCGCCAGGACCAAGCCCGCAACTGATCGCCGCCGTACAGCGTCTGCTCATCGCCGCCGTCGACGCTCCGGGTAGCCCGCTGGCAGCCACCCCCCAATGGCCGCAAGCCCACGAGCGGGCGGGCGCAGACCTCGGCTTCCTCGACCGGCACGGCGCACTCACCCGCGACCTGCGCGGGGTGCTAACCCACCACCTGCTGTTCCTCTTCAATCGGCTCGGCATCTCGGCCGCCGACGCCTGGCTCCTCGCGACGGCAGCCACGCACGTCACCTTCCACCACTCGTCCACCGACGCCTACGACAAGCACCAACTCGCCCCAACAACAGAGAGAAGCACATACATGATCCACTCGTCTGACGCCGAACCGGAAGTTCCCAGCGCAGCCGTGCTTCGCGAACAGCTCGTTAGCGCCTTGAAACAGCGCGGCCACATTCGCTCGGCTCCCGTAGAGCAGGCGTTTCGCAGAGTGCCCCGCGAGCAGTTCCTCCCCGGTGTCGATGTGGAGACCGTTTACACCCGCCGCCAGATCGTCACGAAGCGCGACCCCAGCGGTGCCGCGCTGTCCTCGGCGTCGAGCCCAAGCCTCGTCGCGGACATGCTCGAACAACTCGATCCGCACCCCGGACATCGCGTCCTGGAGATCGGCGCGGCCACCGGCATCAACGCAGCCCTACTGGCCGAGCTAACCACCCCCGCCGGCAAGGTCGTCACCATCGAATTCGACCAAGACCTCGCCGACGGCGCCCGCGCCAGCCTCGCCCGCGCCGGCTACGACACCGTCGACGTGATCCACGCCGACGGAGCCCTCGGCCACCCCGACACCGCGCCCTACGACCGGATCATCGTCACCGCGGGAGCATGGGACATCTCCACCACCTGGTGGGACCAACTCGCCGACCACGGCCGCATCGTCGTACCCCTACGCGTACACGAGAGCGGCCTGACCCGATGCTTCGCCTTCGACCGCACTGCCGCCCACCAACTCGCCAGCACCACGACACCGCTGGTCTGCGGATTCGTCCCCATGCGCGGCACCGCAGAACACACCGACCACCACGTACGCCTTCACACCGACGTGGCCCTCAAACTCGACGCCGCCGACCACCCCGACCGACAGGCGCTCAGCCGCGCCCTGAGCTACCCCCAGCACGAACGCTGGACCGGCATCGAAGTCGCCGACCCCGACCCCATCGGCCATCTCGACCTATGGCTACTCGTGCACACCAGCACACCTTTCGGCCGCCTCGGCGTCGGCGACACCGCCCGCACCAGCGGACTGGTCACCCCCGCCTACCGATGGGCCGGAGCCACCATCTACCACGGCGGCACCATCGCCTACCTCGCCTTCCAACCAACCAGCGAAGGCCACCACGAAATCGGCGCCATCGCACACGGGCCAGACGCCGACAAGCTCGCCGCCGAACTAACCGACCTGCTCGACCAATGGGACGAGGCGGGCCGTCCCAACCAACCCACCGTGACCGCCCAGCCAGCAGGAATGCGACCTGCCAAGCCCGGCGATATTCAGCGACCCGACACCGCCTTCACCATCTCCTTCTGACGGCACACGCCGGGTCGGTGCCCAACCCCGCCCCGGCCACCCCAGGCACAAGCACCGCCAACCACCACGCACCACCGAACAGACCTCGATGCCAACACGCGCCTCCGCCGTACGTGAGGACACCATGACCCTGCCCCTCGCCTCCACCATCGCCGCCCGTTTCCCCCTCGTCCCCCGCAAACGACCACCAGCCAAACCGCTCGACGCACGAGTGAACCGACTCGCTGCACTCGCCGAGACCGCCCACCGCGAACACGACCCGGAAACAGCATCCATGGTTTTTAACGGAGCCGCCCTCGTCGCCTCCGACTGCGGCGACACGCAACTCGCCCGCACCTGGTGCCACCAACACGCGAACCTCTACCTCAGCAGAACGCCGCTCAGCGGGCATACCGCCCGCTTCGCCCTCGAACCCGTCATCAACCTCGCCCGCCTACGCATCCGAGACGGCGACGGCGGCGGCGCCCACCGCCTGCTCACCGACCTACACGCGTCGATCGTCAGCGGCAGGCGCGCCGTCATTGACGACCTGGAGATACATCCTCAACAGCTCATTGCTGATTCGGACGAACTCCAACAGATCATCGTTTGGCTACGAAGCATCCTGCTCTCGGACGGAACCCGCGCCCTCACCCTCGCCGGGCGCTGGGTGGACGCGCTGACTCACGTACGTCACCACGACGGAATCAGCACCACCCTTCTCGATGGGCGACAGGCCGCGATCGTCGCCCACCTCATCCAGGGCGACAAGGTCGAAGCCGCCGCCCTGCTCAGCCGAACAAAGATTGAACAGCCATGGGAACGAGCGGTACACGACCTCCTCGAGTGTTGGCATGCCACGACGATCAGAGATGCTGCTACACCCGACTTTGCAGGCATAGTTGACCGATCGTCAGCCACCATACGAAGTAGAGGACTCTCGGTGTTCCGTGTGCGCCTTAGTCTCACGGCTCTAGACCTTGCCGTCGGCGCGCCACCGCACGTCGCAGATGACCTGGTCAAACTGCTGACGGCGGACGTCATTCGCGACGAGGACGCCCACGCGGCGCGTGACCTCCTCAACCACCCAGCGGTCGGACCCGAACATCACAGACCGCTGAGTGAATTGATTGAGTTGAGCGGATTGGGCCGGGAGAGCCTGCCGGACACGGCACAGAGATCCCTGTCGCTAGCCCTCGCTCTCGCTGGAACCGTAATCGACAGCGCCTCCAAGCGCGCGAGGTACTAGCCAAGGCAGCGCAGGTGATTAACGGCGGCTCGGGCGGCGACCGGGAACCTCGCGAGTGCAGGCGGTCGCCAGGTCGAGGACCGGATCGACGCGATCCGGCAGGCAACGCTAGCTGCCGAGCTAGGCAGGGACCCAGGAGGGTGCCTCCGGCGAATCGCCGGAGGCCCCTCACGCTGCGCGGCGGTATTGGGAACGTGCGGTCCCAACTTCAGGGTGACGTGACACCTGTCGAGCTCAGCGGCTATATGACTGACAGTCGAGGATGAGCGGCATGACGATCCACAAAAGCTCGACAAGTAGGCCAATGCATGCTTCAGTGCCATAAACCGGCCAGGACAGCACGCGATCGGGCAATAACGCGAATCTCATTCGCAGCTGCCCACTACCTGGGAGCCTCCGCGCTCGTTAAGGTATGCCCGTTACCGATCTTATGGAGGAACGCCGACGTGATGCCCGACCTGCTCCTTGTCGCGGCGATGTCTGAGGCGGTCAAGAGCGTTGGCGCGGAGCGTCCCCTCGGATCGCGCGGCTCTCGCGTCGAGCTTTCGAATAGCGGTTCGGCGGAGTTGACGCCGACGGCAACGGCCGTCTTGGCGGCGGTTCCGGCGTGGTGGAGGGCTCAGGCCGCGGCTGCGGGCCTAGCAGGGCGATGGCTCGACGTTGCTCAGGCGGTGCCGGCGGCTCCACCAGTGGCTCTACCACTGGATACGCCACTCACCGAGTCATGGGGTTCCCTGACGCCCGAGCAGGTTGGGGCAGCCTACGTTGAGGCCCTCACTCCAGCCACCCGCTCGCGACATGGGCGCCACTACACACCGCCTGTTCTTGCCGCGCATCTATGGCGTTTGACTCGGACGTCGCTTGGTCTCTCACCTGCGAACCAGCGGCTGCCGGGCCTAGTTCGAGATCCAGCGTGCGGGTCAGGAGCGTTGCTCCTGCCGGCGCTGCGCGAGCATCTGCGCGCCTCAT
Organism: Micromonospora inaquosa; assembly: GCF_003857055.1. Classification (GTDB taxonomy): domain Bacteria; phylum Actinomycetota; class Actinomycetes; order Mycobacteriales; family Micromonosporaceae; genus Micromonospora; species Micromonospora inaquosa. The sequence continues at coordinate 11,833 of NZ_QGSZ01000241.1, forward strand.
ACCACGAAGATCCCGCCCTTGCCCTCGCGGGCCTGCCCAACCTCATTGAGGGCGTAGACACGGATCCCGCTGCTGTTTGGATCACGAATGTGGTGCTGGCGGCGGAGATGTTGCCGACTCTAGCCCGCGTGCCAGATAGCCGTCGCAAACCACTGCCTGTGCTGGCTGCTGTAGGTGATGGGCTCGCTCCTACTGAGAGGCAGCCCCGCGTGATGATCATGAATCCCCCGTACGGCCGAGTGCGCCTGTCTGAGGAGGAGCGTAGGCGTTACGCGCATGTTCTCTACGGACACGCGAACCTGTACGGCCTGTTCATGGCGGCTGGCGTGGACGCACTCGATGAGGAAGGTGTTCTGGCGGCGCTCGTTCCCACCAGCTTCACCAGTGGACGATACTTCTCAAACCTTCGTGCCCACGTTGGCCGTCAGGCCGCGATGAGTGCCGTGACGTTTGTCGAGGATCGCAGCGGTGTCTTCACCTCCGTGCTGCAGGAAACCTGCCTAGCAACGTTCGAGCGGAAGAAGCGCAGGAAGACCCGGATCACCAGTCTTGGCAGCACCGAGAAGACAATCGCATCGGTAAAGGTGCAGAAGGCCGACGAGCCGTGGTTGCTGCCTAGGCGTTCCGACGACGCTGCGGTGGCAGCAGCGGCGTCCGTCATGACGGAGTCCCTGGGATCGTTCGGCTGGAAGGCGTCAACAGGACCGTTGGTCTGGAACCGCCGGAGCGATGATCTATACGCCGCATGGGGAAGCAACCGAAGCCACGTGATCTGGGCGGCGGACCTCGACGGCGGGATCCTGCATCGTGATAAGGCGCGAGACGCGATGCGGTACTTGGCCCTGACGAAGCCATCCGACGGCAAGGTGATGGTTTTGGACCAGCCAGCTGTACTCGTCCAACGCACGACCGCGCCCGAGCAGACCCGCCGTATTGTCGCCGCGCATCTGGACCTTGAGGCCCTTGTGGCACGCCATGGTCGAGTAACCGTAGAAAACCATGTAAACGTCCTGCGGCCCTCGGGCCCGGACCCGGTCCTCACCCTTGAGGCGATGACGCGATTGCTGGCGACCAAGACCATGGACCAGGTGATCCGTTGCATCTCCGGCTCGGTCGCGGTTAGCGCCTACGAGCTCGAATCGATACCCTTACCGGACCTTGAAGTGGTGCGCGCCTGGAACGAATTGGAGGGCGCGGCCCTAGAAGCCGCCGTGGCAACGGCGTATCGGCCCGAAGGGGACTGACTTGCGCAACTCGGTGGATCCGCCGGAAGCTGAACGCCGCCTCCAAATGATCTTCCCGAGAGCTGCCTTCGACACGGTGCTCTCCAACCCGCTTGCCGGGCTGGCCATCACCGCCCTGCTCTACATCGACGCCGTATGCAAGGTCGATGACCAAGCTGACCTCGTGGTCTGGGCAAGGCCATCAACGGTCACCTGGATGTCGCAAGAGGCGCTCTCGCGCCAGAGCGATGCCGACCGGGAATTATGGCGCAAGACGGCAGCCGGGCAAAAGAAGCATGTGGAGGCTCTGCACCAGTCGTGGGGTGTCCCCTTTGCCCCCTTGTACGCAGACAACTCCCGGGAGACGCTGCGCGATGAGACTTTTCGCCTTTGGCACGAGCACGGCGCAATGCGTAAGAAGGCCGGCGTAGCCACGTCAAGCTCACGCCCCCGCTGGGCCTTGCTCGACGACTTCGCCGACCTCTTCGACCCCACTCTCACGGGCGAAGAACTCGAAAAGGCGGCTAGCGACTGGCGTGAACTGCACCTCGATCCGGGCACGCGCCTCAAGGTCAACGTAGTTCGTAAGGCGGAGACCGACAAGCATGCTGTGACGATCACTCTGCCTGACGGTACAGCGCGCACGCTGGAGCCCGGCAAGTCCTCGCACATCCTTAAAGGCGTTGTCGAGTCCTGGGCGCCCACCCGCCTGACTAAACCCGTGGTACTGGCAATTTCAGAACCAGGCGTGAAGGTGCACCTGGGGGACGAGCAACTGTTGCAAGTCCTCGGAATCAAAATTGATCAGGCGAACGTCCTACCGGATGCGCTCCTCGCTGACCTCGGCACTGAACCTGTCCACTTCTGGATCGTTGAAGCAGTCGCTACTGACGGCCCAGTCTCCCGAAGCCGACGTATGGCTTTACTCGGATGGGCAGCACAACAGAACATCAAGTCCAGCAGGTGCTCCTTCCTGACCGCGTTCCTGTCCCGAAACGCCGAGCCCGCCAAGCGCCGACTGAAGGACCTCGCGCCAGGAACTTGGGCTTGGTTCGTCAGCGAACCCCATCATGAGTTGGCGTGGTACAGCTTCCTCCCGGCTGTGGAGGACTAGTTGTCCTGCCCAGAAAGCGCTTAACGTCCGCTTGCCCTACACCCCACGCGTCCGTACCCCCAGCGGGCGGGCCGCGCTCAGCGCTTCGGGAAACACGCTCCGGGTCGTCTTCGTCAGCGTCGCCAGCCTGAACGTCGCCAGCCTCCTCGGCGACGTTCGCCGGGTGCGTGTTGCCGCAGCGCGCGGTCATCGTGGGCGACACTGCCTGGCTTAGGGCGGTTAACTTCGACGGTCAACGGCCCTCAGCCGTCACGGCAAATTTATGCTCGACTGGGCACAAATACCGTCACTGGAACAGTCTTGGTGTCAATCTCGCAGGGCAGGTACCAGGTCCCGTGCGTCTGGTGTTCGGCAGTGAAGGCTAGGCGAATGACGGTTCCCTGCTGATGCAGCCAGTCCTGCTGCGTCATGCTCCTCATCCAGTGCCCCAGTGTGGTCTGCTCAAGTTGGTACGGCAACTCTTCGCCTATTGGCAGAGGTGCGTCGTACGCTGTGCCTCGGCCCTTGCGATCGGCTTGCGCGTCGTCCGGCCCGGTTCCAGGCGTAAAGCGATATGGGCCCCAAATGTGCTCGCGGATCTCATCTTGCGTCGGGCCGTCCAAGTGCTGCCGATGCTCGCCTTTCCCGCGGCTGAAGTGATCGTTGCGAATGGTCACGGTCAGGCGATCGAGGCGGTCAAGCCCTGGCGGTCCGATCAGCATGACTCGGAGGCGCAAGATATCTGAGCCCGGGTTGCAGGGCTCACAGACTACCCGTAAGCGGGGGATCAATTCGCTGTGACGGCGCTGGCTCTCGATTGACGACAGAGTGATGGTGGCCGCGTTCGATTCGCGTGACGAGGACCGTGCTTGCGTCGCCGCCCACGCCGCGACTCCAACGGCGGCGGCAGTGCCAAGCGATTCGAGTGCGCCCCAAGCCGGCGAAGCCAGGACTGTCCAAAGATCCACGATTTGCACCGTTCCGAAAGTGGGTACGAATGTTGGGCAGGCGGGCACGGTGGTCGGTGGGTCTACCTGTACAGCAGCCACTACTGCGCCTTGCGCGTCTCTGCATCACTTCATGCTGTCGGGATGTCGGCTATGGCACAAAGGTAGCCGAATTATTGTCGGCTACGTCTTCCACCGTTCGGCGGTAGACGAATTCGCCGAGCTGGTCTCGCCAACGCTGTTCATCTTGCAGTAGCAACCGCGCCACCTCGTAGGGTGCCAGAAGCAGGTTCGCCGATAACGCCATGGCCGGGTCATTTCCTAGGGCTACTGCGGCACGTCGATGACGCATACCGCTTGCCATCATTGCACGGGCCGCCGAGGTCGCAACACCGAATCGAAGATAGCTGGCAAGGTTAACGACAGCCGTCGCAAGACTGCGCTCGTCGTCAGCTAGATACCGCTCAAGAAGAGAAATTCCTTGCTCTACGAGCGTAGTGAAGGCGTGAGCGACCACACTGGCATGGACTCTCAACAGGGTGTCGATGTCGGAGTTCAGTTCATGGGCGATTTCAGCGAATGATTTCCCGGCCATCCAAGCGTGAATGAGTGCACGAAGGTCGGCTACCGCCGGCGGGTCGTCTGAGCGATAGGCACCACGTAGGGTATCTAAGAAGTCAGGTTGCGCGTACGCCCATGCCAGCAGGGCGTCCAAGAGCTGCATGTTTAGGGGCGAATCGATGTTTTCCCAATCGGCAAGGCTCGGGGCCAGTTGATCGACAACTGAGTCGAGTAAGCGTGCTTTTGCTCCAGTCTCGCGAACCCACGCCAGCCGGTTGGTAGCTCGCAGACCCGTGATGTGTTGGGCGCGCAGAGTAAAAACATCAGTGAGAAGGCGCTGACCAGCAGCATCGATCTGCTGCGCCGCGAAGGTTTCTGCACCTAATGAGGCCGCGACCTCAGTGAATCGCTCGTCCCCGAGTTCGTCTTGAATGAGTTCGATAAGAGTTGCATCGATGCCATCAACAAGCGGGTAGAGCCCTGGGCTTGCTTCTAGGGCCGGGTTGGACAGGCTGCGGCCATCTCGCCGCAGCGCCTCTTGCAGTCTCCCGATCAGTTCCCTGAGCGCGCCGTGCACGTCCTCGCCCGGCTGCCCTGCGGCAACGGGGCGGATGGTGGGCCACTGCCGGGGATTCGCGCAGATGACCAGCCCCTTTGTCGAGCTTCCGGCTCTGCCGGCACGTCCAACAAGATTTCTGATGTCTCGAGCGAACATCGGGACAGGCTGTCCAGAATGTGACCTCCGCTGTACTGAATACAGCACCAGAGTCCGAATCGGAAGGTTAATCCCTTCCGCCAATGTGCTCGTACATAAAACCAGCCCCACCTGTCGGCGAGACAGTAGCTCTTCCACAGCTTCGCGCGTTTCTTGAGGAATGTCGCCGTGATGAACCACCGCGCCCGAAAACAGGGCCCGGGTGCCAATCCAGTCGGCGCCGTACTCGCTTTCAAGATAGGCACCGACCTCACGCACGATGCCCGATTCGGGCACATGCTCGCCGGGGTCGGGAAGTGGTAGGCCGGACTCGATCTGCTTGATGAGCTCCTCCGCCAGGCCGACGACGCCTTGATCGCCGGTCTTAGTAGCTGCGAAGACGGCCACCGTGCCAAGCGCCAACGATTTGCGGGCGGTGGCGATCGCCTGTGTCTTGATCGACGAAAAGGGGTACGTATTTGTTCGGCCGGTCGTCGAATTCCGATATTCGAAGTCGGCGGCCTGAAGGAAGCCTGGCAAAGTGTGGGCTTGCAGTGTGGTCGCCACGGGCTGCATTTGCAGACCGACGGCAAGCCGTCTGCCGCTTCCTGCAGGGCGCAGCACAGCATACTCGACTTCCGCAGGCCGAAAACTACTCTTAACGACTGTTTCGTCTCGACCACCGAGCCAGGCATTGATCTCTTCGATGTTGGGGACAATGGCCGAGATGAACACCATGCGCGGCCGGAGTAACTCTCGCCTCCGGAGGCGAGTCAGTAGCAACTCCAGGCCGACCCCTCGAGCTCCCTCATCCAGAAGGTGCCCTTCATCGCAGATCACGAGCGAAATGCTCGACAGTAGCTCTCGCGACTTGCTCAATAGCCCTGTAAACGCTTCCGGTGTGGCAATAAAGACACGAATTCCTTCAAGATCCTGTGTCTCCTCGCGGGTCGGCACCGTCCCGCCGTAGATCGTCCTTGTCGGAAGGCCAACCGCAGACAGGCGCCGGGCGAGGGACCCGCGTAGCTCGCGTGCGAGCGCCCGGTAGGGCACCAAGAGGAGGGCGGCGGCCCCGGGGCTGTTGGTGAGGTGACTGAAAATTAGTGTTTCGGTAAGCGCCGTTTTCCCGGCCCCAGTTGGCATTTGCAGAGAGAAAGATTCGCTGCTTGTTAGCAGCCCAGCCTCGATAGCTTGCACCTGCGATGGGAAGAAGTCCCAGACGGGAGGTCGACGGCTAAGGAGTGAACTGACAAGGGGATTCCAGCGTTCCGTGTCTCCGGCGGGTAGGACCGCACGTATGTTGACGCGACTGAAGCGGGCGATCAGCGAGGCGTATACGTAACTGACCACCCACTCGTCCGGGCCTTGTGAGAGCGCCTCCCGTGCCGCGACAACAGCGGCTTCCGCCCGCCGCTCTATCTGATTAGTGCGACCACTCTGGAGTGCGGCCAGCAATTCGTTAGCTGTCTGGGATCCTAGTCTCCGCGGACGCGCTATCAGGTCGTAGCACGCCCGGTAAATTTCCGAGGGCCAATCACTCGGATTGGCCTGCTGCATGGTCAGATAAGCTGATGCCGAATAGCCGCCGATGTAGAACGCTACAGAGGAGAAGAGGAGAGAATCAGAACGCGCGGCTCCCGTCAATTTCTCGCTAAGCTGTGCTAGTGCGTTCCCCAAGGTTGCCCAGTCGCGCTTGTCGTCGGTTGATCCGCGCAGCAGGTCAAACAGCTCTCCAACCAGGGAGAAGTAAAGATCAGTACTCCTCCCCTCCTGATAGCTAAGAGGAGTCAATTGAGCGCGTAGGCGAAATGTATCGACGTTCTGGCGCGTGTCAGCGTCGGCCACCCACCGGCGAAGATTTTGTCTCATCAGGCACCAGCTCCTCAGGCGACGCTCGCGGCGATCGCCGTATACAACGCCTCGTAGTTATTCTTCAAGTCGGGGACCGAAATAACGATGAGAGTGCACTCGTCCTCCGGGGGCGTCTTTACGTCCTCGATCTCGACGTTCAGTAAGCGGGAGCATACGATGGCAACAGCGCGGAAATCCCGGGCGGCGGGTGGATGATCAATAGCCTTGAGGAACCGTTCGATATGATCCAGCCCCACAGTTCCGAGGTCTTCGCCAATAGCACGTTCCCTAAGCCAGACGAGAGTCTTCAAGAGGCGCCCCTCTCGATCCTTGCGAGAGTCCGCTATGGCAGATGCGATGGGGGTTGACTTGCCGTCAGTGGACTTAGTCTTGACCTCGGCGCAAACCAGCCGATCATTGGGCGAAGATTTCGGCCATTCGGGAAGAATCAACTGCACTACATCTGAATACGGGGCAGGCTTGGTCCGATCCTGCTTGAGTCGCCACTTCTTGGGGTCGTAAACGTCGGCCGGATGCGCCGACGCAGCTAGGAACAACGCCGTAAGGATCTCGCCGAAATCTCCCGCCATGACCGAACCCGGATCGGGAGTCTTGGCCGCGATAACCGCGGACAACGGCTGGCCAGTCCTCGCCACGTTGGCAGCTGCATTGCCATCCGAGACATAGCAGCGTCGCGCCGGAACGCCAAGAAGATCGGCCCAATGATCAGCAGCGTCCACGGGCACTCTAATCAACACAAACGCCTGCTCCGGATCCTCGACGAAGAACGTCCTCACCTGAGCCAGGTCGATCCCAAGTTCCCGCATCGCCCTTCAGCCTCTCTCAGTTGGAGAGGTTGGGTTCATCGGGGCCAAAAAGAAAAGAGCTTATCTGATTCAAGAATGAGAGTGTGCAGAATAGTTTAGTTTGCGGAAACATGTGCAACCTCCTGCGAATAAGTACGGATGAGCTGCGCGGTTGCGTGTGGCCGTGGATGGCAGGGGTCTGATCGGGTATGGTGCGGCCTTGGTGACGCCGTGGGTGGATAGGGACCGGGCCAACTGAGGCGTTGAACGCAGTGTTGCTGTGCGGAAGCGGCGGCGGCGATCGTGCTCGACGCGATCAGCATCGCCGATATTAGCCTGCTCGCGCATCAGCCCATCGTCTCCGTTGATCCACCGCCGGAGCGTCGGTCCGACGTGCCCTGACTGAAACCCGAGCCAGTTGGCGGCAACTCGCGCACGGCCCGGCAGCACTCCGTCGGGTACTTACGGGGCGACGGCAGCGCCTGGCCTTCGTGATACCCCCAGCAAACCCATCGCGTGCTCTCAGCCGGAACCGGGCTCGAACCGGCCTGGGGTACAGCGGGGAAGCCTCCTGGCTAGAAATGGCCCTTCGCCGTCTGGGTCAACCGCCACTGACTGCAATCATCCGTGAGCCATCTGGTACCTGAACCAGGCAGTGCGGCCCTCGCGGCCACCCCCGATACCGGCTAGCTCAGGTCGCCTTGTGGTCGCTCTTGCGGCTAGCCGTTTGCCGTACTGCGCTGCCGCTGTACTAGTCAGACGGCACCATCGCGACTGTCGTGAAACCGACAGCGCTAGTCGCGTCGCCGACGAGCAAGATGCACTGATGAAATTTGACCGGCAGTCCCTCCTGCTTCTCATCGGAAGCGGGGTCTGCATTCTCACCGCGTTGATCCTAGGGATGGCCTCCATCTCAGTGACTTACCATGCCGCCGCCGGGGAAGAGCAGCCAAAGGTCACAGATTGGATGCAGGCATGGGGAAGCGTCCTTGGCGTTCTCACCGGGTTGACGGCTGCCTTGGCCGCGACGTGGCTTCTCCGTCACGAGCGACAGCAAGCGCGTGAAGCACGGACTGAACTTGCCGCAGAACGAGCGGAGGCAGCCCTAGCCCTTGCCCGTACCGTGATCGTTAGCGCTGCAAGATTCACCATCGTCAACGGGCTCGTGAGTAACGTAATCGCCACCGTGCACAACGATAGCGCGGGTCCGATTCGGCAGGTGCAGCTGCATGTAGACCTCCCCGGACAGCGGCTCCCATTACCACCCATCTCAGCCATACCGCGGGGCGTGGTCCAAGAGTCGCGTCGTAAGTTTTCACCCCCAGTAGAACTCGGAGGCGACGGGTGGTCCCCGGTGGGTGGGAGGGCCCCAGTAACAGCCGTCTTCGTCGATTTTACTGGCCAGCGATGGTGTAAAACCGACGAAGGTGAACCTGAAAAGTGGCGTGACGCCTCTAATAGCAGTTAGTCCCTGCCTTGCAAAAAACGCGTGTGCCGACGATCGTGGCGATTCCGCAGTCGTCGCGCACGACTCATTAGATGGTCGGAAGTGCGAGGGACGGTGAACTCTCACACCTCCGGCCTCGCGATGCAGGTATGCTCTTAACTCGGTGGCTGCCGTAGCCTGAGCCACGACTTCAAGGAGCGGCCCGAAAATCGTCTAGGGTGAATAACTCGCCCATTGCAGGGTCGGGTGACGCTGCTGTTGCCTGTTCCCCGAATCCCTCGAGATCTCGAGTGGGACGCCTCGCAGTTGCGGCACGGAAAACTTCGACCGGCACGCGGCACTCGTTGGCGAGCAGCTCCATGTCGTACCCAGCTTGCTCCAGAAGTTCTAAGCTACGTGGAAGCAGCGAAGGCTGTTCGGGGGTGGGCATTACACCCGGTTCTCGACGCCGCCAGCCTCTAGCTGACAGCGTCGCCATGGCGTGGTTGTACGAAGACTCATTCATCACAGACAGCTGGCGCGCCCGCATTAGCAGAGCTTGAAGGCTTACGTTCCATTTGTCCTTTAGGGCAAACAGCCTGGGCCAGCCTACCTTGACCGGCAAATCCCCGACTAGCTCTTCTTCGGGCATCAGGAACTCTGCCGCGAACCGGTGGGCCTGATCTTCGATAATCTGCCCGCCCGGCTCGGCATCCGCGTGCATCACCAGATGCCCCATCTCGTGCGCGACGTCAAATCGTTGCCGAAAGTAGTCATCTTTCACGGGATTGAGCATAATTAGAGGACGAATGGCCGTCTCAATCGAAAAGGCGTCGATGGCGGCTGCCTGCGGGATGGAGAAAATCACGATTATGCCGTGGTGTTCTGCCAGCCGGATAAGGTGGCCAACTGGGCCGGTGTTTATACCCCACGCAGCTCGTAGTTTCCGAGCCGCGTCTTCCGGCTCGCCGACCGAAACTCGATCGGGTGAGACCGGAAACTGTGGAATGTTTCGAATGGGAAACTCGACATGTCGTTCCAGTGAGGTCACAATGTCATGGGCAAGTAGGCCATAGGAATTAGCCTGATCTCTTACCACTTGAGTGGTGGATCGAAGCGACCGGAAGTGAGGAAGTTGGGTTGCTACATCGTCGCCTCCTCCGGCAAGGAAGAACGAGGGTTCCACTCCAAGAGACAGCGCAAGTTTAGCGACAGTCGCCGCCGCTGGACGTTTCGTTCCATTCTCGTAGGAAGCGACGGCTGTGGGGGTTTTCCCGATCCGCTCTGCGAGTGCATTTTTGCGGAGCCCTGCGAGTTTTCGCGCGAGGGTCAGTCGACGTCCGCTAAATGCCCTGGCGACATCGGCAAGTTGATTGGGGAAGCGAGGTGAGATATTCATGCCCCGCTCGCGGCCTGATCGCGTGGTCCTTCCGCCGACTTCGAACGGAGACGGACGGGTGCGTCCGGTACGTTGTTCGTCTGAGGAGCGATAGGTTGCCGTGGGCCGGGCTTGAGGCCCGTGCCTGGCGTGCCACCGGGACCGCCGATGAGGGGTTCCTTCCAGTGCCAGGCTAGGGCACCGCCGGGGTTGAGTGCCGACCGGCCGACGTATAGCTCGCTGAGCCCGGTGTGGCGGTCGAGGCTGTGGGCGAGCACGAGCGTGATCGCATCGTCCTCGACCTCGTCGCCGGCCAAATCCCCGATCGTTGCAAAGGCATCGCTAATGCTGGTGCCATCGACCCCAAGCAGCATGAATTGGTCGGGGTGAGGCTGGGCGGCGACTTTGCGTTTGGTTGGGCTCTTTCTCGGCCAGGGGATCCGATCGATCTCTCCGAACTCGAACGACGCCAGTAGCCAGCGCCAGCGTCCGAACCGCCAGCCAGGCGACTGACTGAGGTTGGAACGGACGACCGAGCCGGGTGCAATTGAGGGCATAGTGTCAATGTCGGACTGGGTCAGACCTTCCACCAGTACATCGAATCCCTCTCCGGCCTCAGGCGACGGCGACCCGAGGGCGAAGCGCTGGCAAGAGAAGACGCGATCGTGTCGATCGCACATGAGCTTGAAGGCATTGAACCCAAGCACTGCCTGGTCGTGACCCGTTGCCGGATCGAAGTCCTGCGTTGCTCGCGCGTGCGCCGATTCCTGGATCCATCGCAAGGCGTTGAGTATCCCGCCGGCTCGCAGCTCGGAAAGCGCTTCGTCTCGTTCGGTCACGGTCTTGGACTCTACCTGATGACCCGAGTTGATGTATAAAAATGAACCGAGTGAGATAAGTCACACCGGACTGATCTCGCCCTCATCGGGCCTGGTGCGCCGGGATCTCGCAATGTCGTCGTTCGCTGACCTGCGTGCTGCCCGCGCGGTGAACAACTGAACACCCCAATCAACGCCTCCCACCCACGCGGACGGGAGATGTTGGCCAGCGCCGTGACCGGGGGCAACCTGAGAGCCCTTCGCGTTGGCCTCGGGTTGCGCGGGTCGTCTAAGCTGTCGGCTGTCGATCCGAGCTGGACGGATCGGCAAACCGAGAGAGGACACTAACTTCGGGCTCGGAACCGGAGTTAGGGCATCCCCTCTGCCGATTGGTGGGGGTGCCAGCCCGTACGTGAAGGTTTTGCAAATTCTGAGATCCCGCTCAATCGGCGCAGGACCTCGGCTCCACCAGTCATGCGTACTGGTCGAGCTGAGCCCTGCGCGGCCTCACTCGACCAGAGTGAGGAGAGGCAAGCAGTGGGACTATCCAGCATTGAGCCCATCGCCGCAGCTAGCCCGCTGGTCGCTGCGGTTCTCGTGGGGCTTCCGGTAGCCGGCAAAGTCATCGTGGCCGGTATCGCCTTGTGGGGTGCTGAATCCAAAGACCGCGCCGCCATCGTGAAGGCTGCATCCGAGCTGTTCCATTGGTGGCGTCGGTAGATCGCGCGACGGCCGGCTGACCGGGCAGGCGACGTTCTGCCCGGTCAGTCCTCTTCAGCGAGGCCAGGCCGGTTCCTGGCAATCCAGGCGCGAACGGCCTGCCATCCCAGACGCGGCCCATGCTCAAGACGACGTAGGGATCGGGAAAGCCCTTCCTGCCCACGATGATCGTGGCGCGCTACCTACTGATACCGCCCAGCAACTCGCGGATCTCGTCCCGCCCAAGCAGCTCCACAACCTGACGGTAGGGCCTCGGGGGATTGCATCGATTCGTTCTGAGTCGGACGTCCCCCTGAGGGGATTTCCTTGAGACACCCCCGTGCTGCCATGGGTGAATAACCCGACGTGTCACTGGCCAGGTGAGAGCTGATGACCACGCACGGGCCTGTGCAGTTCGCGCGTGACGGCCTAAGCCATATCGGCGGCTATTCGCATGAGGTCGTTTGGCGATCTCTGCGGCGGACTTAGCGTGGTTCGTCCGGCAGGCCGCCCGGCCCTTGAGGTCGCGAAGGTATCCACAACTCGTGTGGTCCAGGCGCCCCTTGTCGGTGACCTTCGGCGCTAACTCGGGCTTAGCCGCGGTGGCCTTCATGTTCGGGGCCTTGCGGGTGGCGGCCTCGGTGGCCTTCGCGGTCGTAGTGGCGGGCTCGTCCGGTTCGGTCATGGTGTCCTCCGTGGTCGGTAGGTCCGTTGCCCAGCCAACGTAAGAGGGCCGTTGACCAGTCCTAACCCCCTTCCCATCTGGTCCGAGGCTTCGTCTTCATCTGGTGGGACTGCCTCGTGACCTGGGTATGTCGCATCGAGGTCCTACCCTGTCCGGGTGCTTGCTGCTGAGGCCCCGAAGATCACCGACTGGATGCAGGCGTGGGGAAGCCTGGCAGGTCTCGCGCTATCGGGGATAGCCGCGCTCGCGACTGTGCTCTTGCTGCGCCATGAGATCCGCGTACGCCGGGACGAGCAGCGAGACAATGAGGCGGCCCAGGCGCGATTGGTGGTCGGGCGAATTAAGGCGATTGAAAGGAGCATGCTGCTTGAGATAGCGTCTAGCGGGGCGTATTTACGTTACGAGGTTGTGTGGGAGGTGTCTAACTACAGCGGTTTGCCAGTCTTTGATCTAACCGTGAATCTTTTTGAGGATGTAGTGCCAGCCGCTAGGGCTGATGTCGTGGATGGAACCTTTTCGGCCAAGTTTCAGGTTGATGAGGCATTGGCTGAAACTTATAGCGTTGGCGAGATCCCGATTACCATCCAATACTCAGATGCGTCGGGCTTGCGGTGGCGTCGGCGCGGCCTTGGCACTCCGACTCGGCAGTTCGTTCCCAAGGTAAGTCCTCTCTATATGTGGCGGCTCAGGTATCGTCACCGACGGCGAAAAAGTTGATCGGGCTGCGGCGTTCCCGATTACACGAGATGCTGCACTCCGGTCCCCACCACTGAATGTCGATCCGCTGGCCAAGTGCTCGTACTCGTCCTCGACCCGCTCAAGTCGGCGTTTTGCGTCACCGATCAACTTCCGCAAGGCTTGTTCGGTCTCGCCGATGTCGTCAGACTGGTCGGACAACGCGACGCGCAGCTCGGGAGAGTCAGCGGCATGGAACACCTACTCCAAGACGTACCTCAACGGTGCCACTGGCACTGACGGGAGGCCTGAACACCGGCCCTGGTGAGACCGCGCCGTGAGTTCGCCTTGGGTGCCAACCGCTTCGATTACCAACGTTCCCGACGGCGGTGAACAGTCTGCGACGTGTCCCCCCGGACAGGACAACCCACATGCGTCGGCATCCCGCTCACACACGACGCAAGGAATGCCGGGCACTGGCACCGATACGAATATTTTCTTTGGTAGGCGGGTCACGATGGGTAGGCGCACGTCGTCTTCTTTATGAGGTAGGTCCTATGGCGGTCTGTGGGGGTGCGCGGGAATCTGACGCCGGCCTGCCCCCGTTTACCCCCCGAAAACCCCCGCTTGAGGTTGACAACCAGTGACAGAAAGAGATGACCGCTTTGGCGTGTCTGTGCAGCTCAGCGCCTAGCCTTGACAGTCATTGACAAGGTCGAGGTGGCTACGGTCGGTAACCGCGGGTTCGGGGTTCGAGTCCCTGGCGGCGCACCAACGAGATAGGCCCTGACCTGGTGGTTCACACCGTATCGGGGCCTTTTTCGCGTACGGCGGTGGCGGGTGGCCGCTCGGTGGGTGCTCGGGAACCGTCGGATCGGTTCGCGTCGGGTGGGATGCGATGCCATGTATGTGGACGTCGTCGGCCGGTCTCGACGGTGTTCGCCAGGTATCGATGATTGTGCTCCGGCCGTAGGATGCGCGCGTGCAACCTATCGACAGGCAAGAGTTCGCTGCTGGTGTGCGATGGTGGCAGACGAAAACGAAGTGGCCGAACGACTTCCATAACGGTGCTTATGCGGTGCTGGCCGCCCAGAACCCGGATGGCGAGTTTCTGGACGACTGGTGGCCGGACTTCGGTCGGCGACTGACCTCCTGGAAGGCGTTGCGCCCGCACTCTCGAGCCGACGTGAATGTTCGACTGGTCGCCAACCGGGACAGCTTGGCCACCGCCTGGCATCAGGCATGCGCGCCGGTGAAGGATATGGATATCTCCGGCGTTACCTGGGAGCAAGTGCGGGCGTTTGCCGAGGTGGTCGGGCGGCTGAAGCCAACAAAGTCGGGTTCTCCGGTCTTCCAATCGAAGTTCTGCCACTTTCTGCTTCCCCGAATTTTCCCAGTGTTCGACAGGGCTGCGGTTGGTGGCTTTCGCACCTACGAGATCTATTTCAACAGGGTCAAGTGCATGTGGGGGGCCACCCACGCTGACCTTCAAGCCGAGCTGATTGCGGACCTGGCCCGGCTCGTCGAAGAGAATGGTCAAAGCCGTCTGCACGACGGCTTCCCGGTGGCAACCAAGATCACCGAGCTGGCGCTCATTGGACGTCGTCACGCCTGATGTCGTGCCCACCTCGCGCCCGCACAGGTTGAGGACACATGCGCACCACCACGATCGGCGACGTGAAGGTCCTGCTGCCGGACCTCGAACCGGACGACCTCGACGCCACGACGGACCTGGACGGCAACCTCACCGAGGCCCTCGTCGACGGCGCGGCGTGGCACGGCTCGCACCTTGAGGACGCGCGCATCCGCAGCAGTCTGATCACCGGCGTGGACCTGAGCGAGAGCACCTGGGAGGCGGGCAGCCTCTACGGCTGCGAGATCACCCGCACCGACTTCTCCGGCGCGACCCTGACCGGCATCACCATCGAGCGGTGCGCCATTACCGGCTCCCGGTTCACCGGCACCCGACTCACCGACGTACGCCTCAAGGACGTCCTGTTCGACGGTTGCCGCTTCGACTACGCCACCTTCCAACGCGTCACCGCCGCCGGCTCGGTCGCGTTCACCGACTGCACTCTCACCAACGGCGCGTGGTCTTCCTGTCGGCTTCCTCGCATCGCGCTGCGGTCCTGCGACCTCACCGGACTGGAGATGGACTCCTGTCAGCTCGACGGCACCGACCTGCGGGGCAGCCCCCTCCAGGGCCTCAAGACGCCGCTGGACAACCTGCGCGGCGTGACCCTCGGCGAGGCCCAACTTCCTGACCTCACCCAGTTGGCCGTGGCCGCCCTCAATCTCACCGTGCGCAACGACTGAAGCCGAGGAGGCATCGTGCTCGCTGAACCCACTGGCAGCCTGGACACGATCCTCGTCTGCGTCCGGGGCAACTCCGGCTCGGGCAAGAGCAGCACCGCCCGCGAGCTACGACGCCGGCACGGCCGGGGCTGCGCCCTGGTCGAGCAGGACTACCTGCGTCGCATCCTGCTGCGCGAACGGGACAAGCCCGGCGGCGCGGCACCGGCGTTGATCGGGCAGACCGTCCGGTTCGCGCTGGACCACGGCTATCACGTCGTGCTGGAGGGCATCCTGCACACCAGCCGCTACCGAAGCATGCTGACCTCCCTGTGGGACGGGCACCGCGGCCGGTCGCTGTTCTGCTATCTCGACGTGTCCCTGGCCGAGACCCTGCGCCGACACCTCACGCGTCCGCAGGTCACCGAGTTCACCAGCGATCAGATGAGCGGCTGGTACGCCGCTCACGATGTTCTGGGCTGGCCGGGCGAACTCGTCCTACCGGAGACCACCACTCTGGACGAGGCCGTCGAGGCCATTGCCGCTGCCGCCGGGCTACCCCAGACCGGACGCGACGACGACCTGCTGCCGAACGTTCCGCCGTCCTGATCGGCAGCCTGGCGGCGCACCAAGCCCTGACCTGGTGGTTAACACCGGGCCGGGGCCTTTTTCGCGTACGCCGATCGTGAGTGGTCGTTCGTACGTAGCGCCTGCACGCATTTAGCGGCGCAGTGCGGCTCGGACGAGATCAGCGACGGCTCGGGAGCGGCTGTGCGGGGGCCAGGCGATGACCGTGGTGACTTCTGGCGCGTCCACGATCGGTACGGCGACGAGATCATGGGTCAACTGGGATCGGGCGGAATCAGGCACGATCAGCAAGGTCCGGCCAAGGGAGATCAGCTGGAAAAGTTGTGAGTGACTCTGCGCCTCGGGGCCTGGGCCGTCGGGATAGGTGCCGTCATTGGCGGGCCAGCGCGGCAGCGGCAGGTCGGGCAGCTCGGTCACCTCGCTGAGCTGCAGACTCGTGCGGGTGGTGAGGGGGTGGCCGGCCGGGAGGATGGCGACCTGGCCCTCGGTGAGCAGTTCTTCGGTGTCGAACCCGGTCAGGTCGTCGAACGGGTGGTGAAGGATCGCGACATCGGCACGTCCGGTCCGTAACAGTCGTTCTTGTTCGCCGGGGCCACACAGCACCACGTCGACGTCGACCGATCCAGATTCGGCGGCGTAGGCGTGCAGCAGCTTCGCGAGCAATTCGCTGGACGCTCCAGCCTTGGTCGCCAGCACGACGCTGGGCCGACCAGTGGCGGCGAGAGCTGCGCGTCGGGCGCGATGCTCGGCAGCTTCCACGGCGTCCAGCGCTGCTCGTCCCTCGCGGAGCAGGACCGCACCGGCTTCGGTCAGGGTCACCGACCGGCTGTCGCGCTTGAGCAAGGCGACACCCAGGCGGCGTTCGAGCTGACTGATCGCCCGCGACAGTGGCGGCTGGGCTATGCCCAGGCGTTGCGCCGCTCGGCCGAAGTGCAGCTCCTCGGCCACGGCGACGAAGTACCGCAGCTCTCGTGTCTCCACGTCTGAAGCCTAGCCGGGTACGGAGGTGCGGCGATACCCTCACGGTATCGGTCATGACTCAGGTGGTCTTGGCCGGTTCGCGGGCCGTGACTCACAGTCGAAGACATGACTGACACGAAGATCGCCCTGGTCACCGGGGCCAACAAGGGCATTGGGTACGAGATTGCGGCAGGCCTGGGTGCGCTGGGCTGGACCGTGGGGGTCGGGGCGCGAGAGCAGACCCGGCGGGATGCGGCGGTGACACGGCTGCGGGACGCCGGCGTCGACGCCTTCGGTGTTCCGTTGGATGTCACCGACGACCGCAGTGTCGCCGCCGCAGCCGACCTGATCGCCGAACGTGCCGGACGCCTCGATGCCCTGGTCAACAACGCTGGAATCACCGGCGACAGGCCGCAGCAGCCGAGCAGCGTCGATCCGACGATCATCCGTACGGTGGTGGAGACCAACGTCATCGGCGTCATCCGGGTGACGAACGCCATGCTGCCGTTGCTTCGCCGGTCGGCCTCGCCACGCATCGTCAACATGTCCAGCAGCGTCGGTTCTCTGACCCGGCAGTCGGGCGGCTATGGCGAGACCACCACGGGCCCGGTCGCCGCGGCCTACGCGCCCTCAAAGTCGTTCCTGAACGCGGTGACCCTTCAGTACGTCCGCGAACTGGCAGACACGAACATCCTGATCAACTGCGCCTGCCCGGGCTTCGTCGCCACGGACCTCAACGGCTTCCGTGGGGTGCGTACGCCCCAGCAGGGCGCGGCGACCGCCATCCGCCTGGCCACACTGCCCGACGGGGGCCCCACCGGCGGTTTCTTCGAGGACGCCGGTGTGGTGCCCTGGTGACGGCTCGCGACTCCCGCGCCGACCCGACGCGCGCCACCGGCGGGCATCGCGGCAGGTCAGCTGGTGGCCCGCTTCGGGAGTAGCAGTTCCTCGTGATCGAGTTCACGTTCCAGTACGCGGAGTTCCTCGTCCGGCAGCCGGCCGGAGTCGCGCCAGCGCACGAGTTCCTCGCGCTGCGCGTCGATGGCTGTCCGCCGGACACGAAGCGCCGTCTCGTACTCCGGTGAGGTCTGTATCTCGGATGAGCCGCTCTGCTCCAGATGGTCCAGCCGCCAGCGGTAGCGCGCCAGTCGGGCCAGCAGTTGCGTACGGGTCTTGTTGACGGCCGCCGCGCTGTCCGGCTCCGCGGCGGCAACGTCGTCGAGGCGGGCCAGGGCGGCCTCGACCGCCGCCGAGCGGGCCTCGTTGCGTACGCGGGCCTGGTCCGTTTCGTTGGCGCGTAGGCCCAGCATCCGCACGAGCGGCGCGAACGTCAGGCCCTGCCCGACGAGTGTCACCAGGACGACCACGAAGGTGCAGAGCAGCAGGAGGTCACGGTCGGGAAAGGGTGCGCCGCTGTCGGTGGTCAGCGGCAGGGTGAAGATCGCGGCCAGGCTGATCACGCCACGGGTGCCGGACCAGCTCAGCGCCACCACTTCACGGGAGGTGAGTCGGCGGGCGTTGCGGTCAGCGCGCTCGATCTGCCGGGCAGTCCCGGGGTCGTCCTGCTCGGAGATTCCGCCCAGCCGGGTGTGCAGCGACCGGGGGAGGGACTGGGTCATCACCAGCCACGCGGGGCGTAGCAGGAGCACCACGCCGACCGATACGGCGATGGCGGTGACGATGGTCGACGTGTCGTACTGACGCACGCCCTTGACGACCTCGGGAAGCTGCTGGCCGATCAGCAGGAAGACGAAGCCTTCGAGGAGGAAGTCGACCAGCCGCCATACCGCGCTGGTCTGTAGCCGGGCGGCGCCCGAGGTGAGCTGGGGCGCCTTATGGCCGACGATCAGACCGGCGATCACCACGGCGAGCACCCCGGAGACGTGCAGTGCCTCGCCCAACAGGTAGGCCACGAAAGGTGTCGCGAGCGAGATGGCGTTCGACAACAGCGGGTCCGCGGTGAGAGGCCGGGCCAGACGCACCAGCCAGGCGATTGTCGCTCCCACGGCGACCCCGCCGACCGCCGCCAGCACGAACTGGCCGACGGCGGACGGGAACGAGAACTCACCGCCGACGGCGGCGGCTACCGCGACGCTGAGCATCGTCAGCGCGGTGGCGTCGTTGAGCAGCCCTTCGCCCTGAATGATCGTGACCAGCTTCGGTGGCAGGTTGACTCGGCGGCCCACCGCCAGGGCGGCCACCGGGTCAGGTGGCGCGATGGCGGCGCCGACCGCGATCCCGGCAGCGAGCGTCGCCCCGGCGACGAAGAGGTGGAACCCGATGCCGACCAGCACCCCGGTGAGGAGCACCAGCAGCACGGACAGGCTGACCACGATGCGGAGGTTCCGCCGGATGTCCAACAGCGAGGAGTCCAGCGCCGCGCTGTAGAGCAACGGCGGCAGCACGATCATGAGCACAAAGTCGGGATCAAGGCCGATGTTGGGGCCGGGGAGCATCGCGTACGCGATGCCGATGAGCGGCAGTAGCGCCGCGGCAGGCAGACCGGTACGGGCCGCCACCCACCGCACGACGACGATGACAGCGACAGCAGCGAGCACGAACAGCAACGTCGAATGAGGGCTCACCCGGTTACACCCCCTGGAGCGGCGCGAGGTTCTGCGGATCCACTGCGGGCTCGCGTCGGAGCCGGCAGTTCGGCGCCGTTGGTGCCGGGCAGCGCGGCCAGCAGCAGTAACGAGCGTACCCGCTTGATCAACCGAACCTGGCCGCCTGCTGGACACGGCCACCGTGCCCAGCACCGCCGCCGACGACAACCGGTACGCGCGCCGGCGAATCAGGTCAGGAGCCGCCCGCCGAACGGGGCGCGTACATGATCAAGGCGACGCCGATCAGGCAGATGCCGGCGCCGATGACGTCCCAGCGGTCGGGCCGGAACTTGTCGACGATCACGCCCCAGGCGAGGGACCCGGCGACGAACACACCGCCGTAGGCGGCGAGGATGCGTCCGAAGTTCGGGTCGGGTTGGAAGGTGGCGACGAATCCGTACGCGCCGAGGGCGATGACTCCGGCGGCGATCCACCACAGGCCGCGGTGCTCACGCCAGCCCTGCCAGATCAGCCACGCCCCGCCGATCTCGAACAGGGCGGCGACGACGAACAGCAGGATCGAGCGTACGACGGTCATCGGTGGACCGTACCCGTCTGCCCCGGCCCGCGATCCTGGAGTGTGCGGATCTCGCACGCTTTCGGACGCTCTCGTACGGCCCTTTCCGTTGACGCTGCTCGCCGCCGAATGTCAGGGTCAACAGTGTTCCGAATATTAATCCGGAGCAACGGGGGAGGTGAACAGAATGGTGAAGAACGACTGCGCTGGCTGAGCCCCGGCAGAAACCATTCTCGTGGGGTCGGGGCGGCCGGTGTGCGACAGCCGCGACCGCCCCGATTCCTATGGAGATATCGTGGTGGCTGGGAACGCAGAGAACACGTATCCGCTTACTATGGGCCAGTTGTCGCTATGGCAGGATGCCGTGCGTCGCCCCGCCAGTCAACGCTGGGAATCAAACATGAACCCGGCCTGGCCGGTGCCATCAGGAATTGGCACGGATAAGGTCAGGTGGGCGCTTGCCGCGCTTGCGGAACGGCACGAATCACTACGGACGCGCTACGGCACGGCCGGCGACTCCAGTGAGGTCCACCAAATTGTCGCCGAATCTGCTCCGGCCGCCTACCAGGGGACGGTCGAGCGGGAACAGTGGTCGGCAATGGCGGCCGAGCAGTTGCGGCTGCCCTTCGACCTGACCGAGCAGCCCCCGTGGCGGGCCTGGGCGGTCCAGAAGGACGGATTGACGTGCCAGGTCCAGCTGATTATCCACCACCTTGCCGCCGACGGCGCGGCCCTGATGGTCCTCCAGCAGGACTTCCAGTCACTGATCGCATCACGAGCGGCAACCCGGCCGGCCCCCACTCCGCGAGGGCTGGCCGCACGTCAACGAGAACCGGCATACGCAGCAAGGCTCGCTGCTGCCGCCGAATATCGTGAACAGACGATTGCCGCCGCGCCGCGGGAGGCGGGCATTGAACGCCAGGGCCTTCTGCGAGCCTGTGCACATACCGGGATCTCCTTCGGCCTTGCCCGGAAAACCGCACAGAAACTCGAAGTGACGTTACCCAATCTGCTCTTCGCGGCCTATTCGCACGCTCTTGCCGGAATGGCGGGTGGAGACTCGCCCCTGCTGTGCCTCCTGTCCGCGAACCGGCTGGAGCCATCGGTGCGAAATCTTGTCTCATCGATGACGCAGTGGGTTCCGGTCCGCAGCGCCGAAGGCGCGGGACGCCCGTTCGCTGCCGTTGCCGCCGATGCCAACATCAACGCGATACGCGCCCTTCAGCACGGGATCGTCGACCCGGCTGCGGTCGCGCCACTGGACCTCGACCGGGGATGTTTCTTCACGTTTGTCTCGCCGCCCGCAACTGATACCGCGGCCGGTGGTGGCCTTGGGCAGAGCCGGATTGAGTGGTTGCCGCCACGGGGACGCAGTGGTCCGAGTTTCTACCTCATTGCCAGCGTCTTTCCTGAGGTCAGTCTGACCCTCCGTGTCATGCGATCGGGCTATGACCGGGAGGGCCTGGAGAGTTTGCTGAGTTCGATGACGGCGACGTTGCGGCAAGAGGCGGCGCGATGAGTCGGAGCCTTTGGCGTCACCGCGACTTCATGGTGCTCTGGTCGGGGCGGACGTTGAGCGAAACGGGCGACGCGATCTCGTTGCTCGCCATCCCTCTGCTCGCGGTGACCGTTCTTGACGCGGGCGCGCTGGAGGTCGGCGTGCTGACCGCGACGAGGATGGTCGCCTATCTGTTGATTTCACTTCCGGCGGGGGTCTGGGTGGACCGCTGGCCGAAACGAATGCTCATGGTCATTTGCCTTCTGTTGCGGGCCGGGCTGGTGGCCACTGTCGCCGTGGGCGCTTGGTTCGGTTGGGTCACGATGGCGCAACTCTGGATTGTCGCGTTGCTTTCGGGCGTGTGCACCGTGCTCTACGAAACTGCTCACCACAGTCTGGTGCCAACCATCGTGGCGCCTGACCAGTTGCTCGACGCCAACGGGAAGATGAGCACGACCTATTCGGTTTCGATGATCGCCGGGTACAGCGTCGGCGGCGCGCTCATTTCGGTGATGGGTGTGGCAAGAACGGTGGGGTTGGATGCCCTGGCCTATCTCGGCAACGCCTGCTCGCTGCTGTTGATCCGTCGAGACGAGCCGGCGCGGGCCGAGGCGCGCGAACGGCACTTCCGCCGAGAGTTGGCCGAGGGGTTCTCGTTTGTTTTCCGTCACCCCATCATGCCGAGGCTGGTTGCGGCGGCGGCGACCCTGAACCTGTTCAGCCAGATGATTTTCGCTCTCTCGGTGCTGTATCTGGTGCGGGTTCTGCGGCTGTCCGAGGGCCAGGTCGCGTTGACTCTTGCCCTGATCACCATTGGTGGCGTCACTGGAGGGCTGGTATCGGGACGACTGGCCCGGGTAGTGGGCACGGCGAGGATCATCTGGGCTGCGCCGCTCGGCCTGGGCTGGCTGGTTCTGCTCGTCCCCGCGTCGCGACCGGGTTGGGGCATGGCGACCTACACCCTTGGCATGGCCGCCCTCAGCGCCCTGTTCGCCATCTACAACGCCGCCTCGATCAGTTACCGCCAACGGGTCTGCCCACCGGAACTGCTCGGCCGGATGACGGCCTCGGTGCGGTGGGTCATCTTCGGGGTGATGCCGTTGGGCGCGCTCCTGGGCGGCGCGCTGGGCTCCTGGATCGGCGTCCGACCGACCTTGTGGATCGCCGCAGCCGGAGTGTGGGCCTCAGGACTCTGGGTGCTTCTCTCACCTCTGCGCTGGATGCGCGACCTGCCCGCTGACACTGCCGGGAAACGGAACGAGGAGGCGATACAGGTTGGCTGACACGCCATACGGACAGCGGATTCTCGCCTGGACCGGTAGCGGGGTTCCCGCCGAGCGGTTCGTCGCCGTTGGCGGCGTGCGGCTTCCGGAGAAGCCGGACCTCGACTGGATTCAAGACCGCCTCGACGCCGCCGTGTGCCGGCATCCCGTGCTCGGCGCCGGCCCGGTGCCACTGGCGGACGTGGACAACGTCTGGGCGGCGGCGTCGGCGGCGAGCTATCCGCCGACGTCACCGTGCCTACTCTGGGCGTACGTCAACGGGCCCGAGCTGCTACTCGTGGCGCATCACACCGTGTCCGACCCCTGGTCGATGCGTGTCCTGATCCGCGACGTGCTCAAGGGCGACGGAACTCCGGCCCCGTCCTACCGACACGACGTGTCGACGAAGCAGCTCAGAAGGATGTCCCGGGCCGTCCCGTTCTGGGAGCAGGCGCTCGCCGATGTGCCAGCGCTGACCACGGACGCTGGCCCCGGCGAGCCCGAGAGCACCCGAGAACTGCGGATCAGGACAGACATCACGGTGGCCCAGACGGATGTGGTGGGCCGCGCGGCGCAGAGCACCGCGTTCGTGGTGCTGTTCGCCGCCTTCGCCCAGGCTCTTCAGCCGCTGAGCGAAGGTCGAGATCTGATCATCCCGGTGCTGACCTACGGGCGCGACCGATCCGAGTGGGACACCGTGGGCCTCTACATGAACGTGTTGCCGGTGCGGCTGACGACGACCGACCTGCCCGCTGTGCAGCGTGCCTTCATTGCGGCCTACGCCCAGGAGGTTCCCTTCCCGGTGCTCGTCGAGACGGTGCCTGCTGCCGGTGCCGCCTTCGTCCGTGGTGGTCCGGCCCTGGCTCAGTTCGAGGTGATCCAGGTTCCGGCTGACGACAGCATCGAGCCACTGACCATTCCCGCCGGTCTGGGTCTCGGCGGACCGATACTGCCCGTCAACGGGCTCGCCTTCTGGCTGGAGCTCGGAGGCGGCGGCGTCTACACGGTGTGCCTGCGCTACCGGGACGACCTCTATCGCGAGTCGGGGATGCGGGCACTTGTCCAACGGTTCGTCGACAGGTGGGGAGACCTTTATGCAGCAGCGCGCTGAGCTCCAGGGCCGGCTGATCAAGCTGTGGAGCGAGAAACTCGGTGTTCCCACGGTCACCGTCGAGGACAACTTCTTCGCCCTCGGCGGCGACTCCCTTCTGGCCGCGGACCTGCTGATGGACATCTACGAAGAGTTCGGCATAGAGATCGACGCGGCGGTCCTGTTCCTCAAGCCCACCATCGCCGATCTTCTCGAGGAGGTCTCGGCGGCATGAACCTGGTCCCGTCGACCGACGTGGCGGCCATCGACCTCGCCCGGATCGACCTCAGCGACCCGGCGCTGTTCGCCGCCGGCGACCCGCACGCGGTGTGGCAGGCGATGCGCCAGCGAGAGCCGGTGCGGTGGCAGGCTGTCGACAGCACCGGCTTCTGGGCCGTCTCCACCTTCGACGGGGCCGAGAGGGTGCTGTCGGACCATGCCACCTTCTCCTCCACCGGTGGCGTCATGCTCAACATGCTCGGCCGGACAGAGCCGGCCCAGGGGCAGCAGTTCTCCGCGACCGACCCGCCGGAGCACGGCCACATTCGCGGACCCCTACAACGTGAACTGGCGATGCGTGCTGTTCAGCAGCATGCTGCCGTGGTCCGGGAACATGTCCGGGATCTGCTCGGGTCGCTGTCGGGAAGCTTCGACTTCGCGACCGCCATCTCGCCGCTGCCGATGGCGTTCCTCGGGCCGCTGATGGGCATCCCGGCCCGGGACTGGCCCCTGATCGCTCGCCTGGTGGCGATGTCGGTCGCCGAACACGACCCGGACACGGCTGTCGAAGGGGGCCCTCAGGCGACCCTCGACCGGGGTCACCGCGAGCTGTTCGCCTACCTGCTGAACCTGTCGCTGGAACACCGTAAGCGCCCGCGTGGCGACCTGGTGGACGCGCTGTTGGCGCTGCCGATCAGCGCCGGTGGAGTAGTGGCCAACTGTTACAGCCTGATTCTGGGAGCTGCGGCCTCCATCGCCCACGTTCCCACTGCGACGCTCGGCGAACTGCTGCGCACCGGTCAGTACCCGACGTGGGCCGCGCGGCGCACTTCCATCCCCAGCGCAGTGGAGGAGGCGATCCGCTGGACCTCTCCCGCCGGGCACTTCCTGCGTACGGCAACCCAGGACACAGCCATCAACGGCAAGGCAATCGCCGCCGGAGATGCGGTGGTGCTGTGGATCGGCTCCTCCAACCGCGACGAGCGCTACTTCCCTGATCCCCACCGGCTGGACCCCTCCCGCCGGGGGCAGCGCCACCTGGCCTTCGGCGCCGGCGCGCACTACTGCATCGGGGCGGCGCTCGCCCGGCTCGCGCTGAGGATCGTTTTCGAGGAGATGTTTCACCGGTTTGCCTCATTCGAGCTCGCCGGCGACATCGTGCACGTGCGCTCAACGTGGCTTGCCGGCATCAAGAGCCTTCCAGTGGTGGGCCGACCGCGATGACCGACGATGTGCTGGCGATGATCCAGGCACGCATGCGGGAGGTCCCCGCTGCCATCGCGCTCGTCGACCGTCACGGATCAACGACGTATGGGGAGCTTGACCGCGTGTCGGGCTCCATAGCGAGCTATCTGAAGAGCCGGGACGTGGCCGCGGGCGAGCCCGTTGGTGTGCACGCCCCGCTGTCCCGATGGGCAATCGTCGGGATGCTGGGGGTGCTGCGGGCGGGCGCCCGATACGTGCCGATCGACACGGCGTTTCCCGCCGAGCGGCAGCAGCGGATGAAGCAGCGCAGCGGGGCGCGTATCCACCTCACCCAGGACCTGATCGCGACCCTGCCCGACGGGGAAGCGCCCTGGCGGGACGGCCCGTACGCCTACACCATCTTCACCAGCGGCTCGACCGGCAACCCTCAAGCGGTGACGGTCTCCCGGACCGCGTTGAGCTACTCCACCACAGCCCGGATCGAGTATTACGGTGAGCCGCCGCACCGCTTCCTGCTGTGCTCGTCCATATCCTTCGACAGTTCGGTGGCGGGCATCTACTGGACGCTGTGCACCGGCTCGACACTCATCATCCCCAGCGACAGGCCCGCAAACCTGCCAGCCGTCCTGAAGGCCGGTCGGGAGTATCATCCGACGCACGCGCTCATGGTTCCGTCGCTCTACCGGCTGCTGCTGCGTTCACCGATCGAATCGCTCACGACGGTGATCGTCGCCGGGGAGACCTGCTCGCCCGACCTTGTTCGGCAGCATTTCGACACCGTGCCACGGACCGCTCTGTACAACGAATACGGCCCCACCGAGTGCACGGTGTGGAGCACTGTGCACAAATGTGCCCCTGGCGATGACCCCGTGCCCATTGGCCGACCGATCCCCGGAACGACGGTGTCCATTCACGACGGCGAACTCGTTATCTCTTCGCCCGGCGTGGTGAACGAGCATCGCGAGTACCGCACCGGGGACATCGTCAGCCTCGGTGACGATGGTCTGCTGCGGTATCACGGCCGCGCCGACGATCAACTCAAACTGGGTGGAATGCGTATCGAGTCGGCCGAGATCGAAAACGCTCTGCTCACTTTTCCCGGAGTCACCGACGCGGCAATCGGCGTACACGAGTCTCGGATCGCGGCCTTCCTCACCGGCCTGTCCAGCATCGACGAAGGAACGCTGAGAACCCATCTGCTGCGGCTACTACCAGCAGTCGCGGTGCCCAGGGCGTTCCGAGCCGTCCCTCGCCTGCCGTCGCTCCCGAACGGAAAGCTGGACCGTACCGAGCTGGCAGACCGCACGGCAGCGATCTTCGGCGGGGTGCCGTCGCATTGACACGGACGGACATCACCCCACGCGCGGTGACGTCGTTCCCTGACGGCACTCGGCTCCCTGCGGCAGGGTGTACGGGAGGAGTTCGGTGAGTTTGTCGGTGTCGCCGAGCCGGGTGAGGATGGCCCCCGCCTCCTCGAAGGCCCGTCGCGCGGCCAGCGGCTCAATCTGCGCGTACGCCTTGCCCAGATTCGTGAGTGCGGTGGCCTGCATCGAATGCCAACCCCGGGTGCGCCAGATGGCGACCGACTCCTCAAGGTGACCGATCGCCCGTTCGGGGAACCCGTCGGCCAACTCGATCTCGCCCAACACCTCCAACGCTTCGGCCAGGTGGTGGCTCATGCGGTACTCCCGGCTGAGCGCCACCGACGTCTCCGCCGTGGTGCGTGCCGAAGGATCACCGCGTTGGAGGGCCAGCCGAGCCAGCGCGAGCAGCGTCAGGACTTCGGTGTAGGTGTCGCCGTAATGACGCGAGATGGTCAGCGACTCGCGGAGCATGCGTTGACTGTGTTCGAGGTTGTCGAGTTGGCGATGGGTGATGCCGGAGAACTGCAGGACGGTGGCGACCCAGCGCGGATTGTCCAGGGCTCGCGCCTCGTCCAGCGCGTCGGCCAGGCCAGCGGCGGCGTCGTCGAACCGCCCCTGCTCGTAGTGGGCGACGGACAGCGCCAACCGGGACCGGATCCGGCCACCCCGGTGCCCCGACCGGTTGGCCAACTGGAGGGCCCGGGTGGCGTAGGTGATCGCGGTGTGGTGGTCGCCGGCGGCGGTGAGCGCCCAGGAGCACATCACCGCGGCGTCGCTCATGCCCTGCTCGTGCCGCAGCAGGGTGAACATGTCCAACAACCGGAATGCCTCGTCGTGCAGCCGGGACATCGCGTCGCCGTCGCCGCCGTCGTTGATCCACGTGGTTACGTCGATCAGGCCGCGCAACATGACCGCCTCGCCGAGCAGGTTGCCTGCCGTGCGGCACGCCGACATGACCTCGGTGTTGGTGTCGACCCAGTCGCTGTACATGCCGCGCACGTCGAAGTACTTCTCCATGCACCCGGCCAGGTCGAACGCCACATCGTCGCGGCCGAGCAGACAGGCCTGCCGGATCAGGGACCGCAGCGCCGACCGCTCGGCGTCGAACCACAATCCCGGGTCGACACCCGGCGTGTACCGCTCGACCCAGCCCGTGACCGGGCGC
Source organism: Micromonospora inaquosa (assembly GCF_003857055.1). Classification (GTDB taxonomy): domain Bacteria; phylum Actinomycetota; class Actinomycetes; order Mycobacteriales; family Micromonosporaceae; genus Micromonospora; species Micromonospora inaquosa. Next base: position 39,456 of record NZ_QGSZ01000241.1, read on the forward strand.
GGCGCGGGTCCGCTGATCGCCGCATAGCACGGCCCGGGGATGTGTCGAGCCATCCGCTCGGTGAGGGCCAGCCAGCCACCGAACCCACGGGTGAGCGCGCTGGCAAGCGACTCACTGGTCTCCTCGGCCTCGGCGCGTTCCCGAGCGAATATTCGTACGAGGTCGTGAAAGCGGTAGCGTTGCTGCCCGGCCACATCGGTGTCGGTTGCGGTGAGCAACTGTGCATCCACCAACGCCTCGGCGCGCTCGATCCCGGTGTCCAATGTTGAGTCGAGAATGGCCGCGGCGAACCAGGCCGGGAAGTCTGGCAGGTCGAAGAGGCCGAGCAGCCGGAACAACCGCCGTACCGTCGGATCGAGCGCCTGGTAGCTCAGCGCGAGCGACGCGCGAACCGCCAGGTCGCCGGCTGTCAGCTGGTCCAGGCGGCGTCGCTCGTCGCCGAGCATCGTCGCCAGGTGTCCGAGGTGCCAGGTGGGTCGGGCGGCGAGGCGTGCACCGGCGACGCGTACCGCCAGTGGTAGGCCACCGCACAACGAGACGATCCGCGCAGCCCCCGTGTGCTGCGCGGTCACCCGATCGTCAGTGGTGATCCTGGCCAGGAGCCGGATCGCCGCGTTCGGTGGGAACACGTCGAGGTCGACGCGGCGAGCACCCTCGATGCCGGTGAGTCGTGCCCGGCTGGTCAGGATGACGGCACAGCTCGCCGTGCCCGGCAGCAACGGTCGGACCTGTTCCTCGGTGGCGGCGTTGTCCAGGACCAGGAGGACACAGCGGTCGGCGAGGCGAGTTCGGTACAGCTCGGCACGTTCGGTCTCGTCGGCCGGAATCACCTGGTTCTGTACGCCCAGCGCGCGCAGAAAGCGGGCCAGGACGTCGCCGGACTGCAGCGGCGACGCGTCGGCACCGCGCAGGTTCACGTAGAGCTGACCGTCGGGGTAGGTGCCGGCCAGCCGGTGCGCGACGTGCACCGCGAGGGCGGTCTTGCCGATGCCACCCATGCCGCTGATCATCGCGATGGCCGGCGCGTGGTGGTGCCGGTCGGTCTTCGTCGCACCCGAGAGGAGCTGGTGCAGCGATGCCACCTGATCCTCGCGACCGGTGAAGTCGGCGATATCGGCGGGCAGCATGGCGGGCACGGACCCACCGTCAGGTGCGGGCCGCGGCGCGTCGTGCGTGACAGGTGCCGCGGCGGCCGGCCGGGTGGATGCGGCGGCGAGCGTGTTGCGCGCCGCGACCCACGTGGCGACGGACGCCTTGTCGAGCCCGCAAGCCCGGACGAACGTCGCGACGACGTCGCTCCTGGGCAGGCTTGAACGGGCAAGCATCGAGGCGGTCGTACTCGCTGGCAGTGTCTCGCCAAGGGCCTCCGCCCGGCGGGCCAGCTGGCGATATGACAGATCCGACCACGCCCGCAACCGGCGGAGGGCGGCAATGTAGTCGCCCGGGTTGCCGAGCCCATTCGGGCTCGGCAACCCATCAGCAAGCTCGGTCATACGTTTCCCCCGTACCGACGTCGCTCTATGAATGATCACCATAGTCGTCGATTGGTCGGGCGGCCAGTGGCGGGCGGGGGTGTCCCGGCATTCGAATTCGCTCCACCTGGGGCGCGAATCATGAAGTCGAACACAACAATGTGCGCCAGGCGAACATCGGTGCCTCTGCCAGCGGTACAAGAACTGTTACGCAACCAACCGGATTTTGGGATGCGGCGCTCCGCCGGCGCGTTCGACCTGCACCGCCGCAGCGGTTCACGGCCACCAATTCCAGCAGCGCTCAGACCGTTTGGTCCGTGTGATGGTCGAGTCTGCCGCGGAGCGTGCCGGCGAAGCCTTCGGCCAGGGCGAGTTGGTCGCGTAGGGCGGTGACGCGGGCGGTGGCGGCGCTGTGGAACATGGCGAGCCGGTCGAGCAGGACGGCGCGGTCAGCGCCGGTGGCGGTGTCGAGGGCGTCGAGGACGGCCAGGAGGTCGCGCATCTCGTCGAGGGTGAAGCCCAGGGGTTTCATGCGCTTGACCACGGCGAGGCGGTCGAGGTCGGGCTGGGTGTAGAGGCGGAAGCCACCCTCGCTGCGGGCGGAGGGCACGATCAGACCGGCCTCCTCGTAGTGGCGGATGGTGCGAATGCTCAGCCCGACCCGTTCGGCGGCTTCGCCGATCTGCATGAGGCGGCCGGTGGCCGGGTCGGAGCCGTGCTGCTCCGACCCGACGTCCCGGCTGGTGGTGACCATCAGTGGCCGACGCGGAGTTGGCCGGCGAGGGTGTTGTGGATGCGGGCGCTGGGCTTGTTCAGCTCGATGATCTCGACGGTCTTGCCACGGGTGGCGTACTTGGTGGTGATGGCGTCGAGGGCGGCGACGGATGAGGCGTCCCAGACGTGGGCGTGGGTCATGTCGATGACGACCATCTCGGGGTCGTTCGCGTAGTCGAACTGGCCCACCAGGTCGTTGCTGGAGGCGAAGAACAGCTCGCCGTGCACCGAGTAGATCCGGGTGGTGCCGTCCGGGTCCAGGACGCTGGTGACCTCGACCAGGTGGGCGACCCGCCGGGCGAAGATCACCATGGCGGTGAGGACGCCGACCACGACGCCGATGGCGAGGTTGTGGGTGGCCAGGGTGGTGGCGACGGTGGCGAGCATGACGATGGTCTCGCCGTACGGCATCCGCTTGAGCGTGGCTGGGGCGACGGAGTGCCAGTCGAACGTCGACACCGCCACGATGATCATCACGGCGACCAGTGCGGCCATCGGGATCACTGCGACCACGTCACCGAGCGCGACGACCAGGATCAGCAGGAACACGCCGGCCAGGAACGTCGACAACCGGGTACGGGCACCGGATGCCTTCACGTTGATCATCGTCTGGCCGATCATGGCGCAGCCACCCATGCCACCGAAGAAGCCGGTGACGATGTTGGCCACGCCCTGGCCCCAGGACTCGCGGGTCTTGCTGGAGGGGGTGTCGGTGATGTCATCCACCAGCTTGGCGGTCATCAGCGACTCCAGCAGCCCGACCAGCGCGATCCCCAGGGCGTAGGGGGCGACGAGGGTGAGGGTGTTCATGGTCCAGGGGATCTGCGGCAGGCCGAGGGTGGGCAGGCTGTCCGGCAGGGCACCCTCGTCGCCGACGGTCGGCACCGCCACGCTGGCAAAGACGGTGACCAGGGTCAGGACCACGATGGCGACCAGCGGCGCCGGGACGGCGCGAGTCAGCCGGGGGAGTCCCACGATGATCGCCAGGGCGACGGCGACCAGTGGGTAGACCAGCCACGGCACGCCGAGCAGGTGTGGGGCCTGGGCGGCGAAGATGAGGATGGCCAGGGCGTTGACGAAACCCACCATGACGCTGCGTGGGATGAACCGCATCAGCTTCGCCACGCCCAGCACGGCGAGCAGGATCTGGATCGCGCCGCCGAGGATCACCGCCGCGATCAAATAGTCCAGCCCGTGTTCCTTCGCCAACGGCGCGACGACGAGGGCGATGGCTCCGGTGGCGGCGGAGATCATCGCCGGACGGCCGCCGCAGATCGCGATGGTGACCGCCATGGTGAACGAGGCGAACAGCCCCACGCGGGGGTCGACGCCGGCGAGGATCGAGAAGGAGATCGCCTCCGGGATCAACGCCAGGGCGACGACCAGGCCGGCGAGGACCTCCGTGCGGAACACCTTCGGCGACAGCCAGGACGGGCGGGACAGACGCGGCCGGTTGACCGCGGACAGCACAGAAGACATACAGCCATTTCCACTCGGGCGTCCCGTGGACGCGCACAGCGGGCAGCTACCCACCGATGAGAGACAGTCGGTTGAACGGCCTCGGGGCGTCATTGCCCGGACGCCATGGCGACCGCAGGAGCCACCCGGCCTCGCCTCGACAGACAGCCGACGGCCGACGGCCGACAGCGAACCTACCCTTCCGTAACAGGAGAGTTCACCGAGGGTGGTGATCATCACGTGCCACTTCGGTGTTTTCACGTGCCCCGGCAGAGCTCCGGTGGCGGGGGTCCTGCGGCGGGTAGGGCCGGCCGGTATTGCCGACTCATAGGTAGGCATCTATAGTTTCGCGGATCACCACAATCATGGCCGTCGTGACGCGGCCGGGTCGTCGAAGCGCTTCGACGATTCGTCGTTCAGGCCCGTCAGCCGGGTGTCGAGCCTGGTCACACCGGCCTCGGCGCCCGCACGGGCGTCTGTCGTACGACATGAGGAGAACCGCATGCGGAACTGGCGCCTTCGGCGCGGAATCACCGCGCTCGCGCTTGCCCTGCTAGCCCTACCGGCCGTCCCCGGCACCGCGCTCGCCGAGCCCACCTACCCGTTCCGAGATCCCCACCTGCCCGTGAACGCCCGGGTCGACGACCTGCTCGGCCGCCTCACCCTGGACGAGAAGATCTCCTGGTTGCACCAGTACCAGCCGGCCATCCCCCGGCTGGGCATCGGCCTGTTCAAGACCGGCACCGAGGCGCTGCACGGGGTGGCCTGGTCCACCGACATCGACAACAACGGCGCGGTGGTCAAGGCCCGCGGCACCGTCTTCCCGCAGCCGGTGGGCATGGCGAGCACCTGGAACACCAACCTGATCCGGCAGGTCGGGTCGGCCGTCGGCGACGAGGCGCGCGGTTACCACGCGCAGAACCCCCGGGTCTGGGGGCTCAACCTCTGGGCGCCGGTGGTCAACCTGCTGCGCGACCCCCGGTGGGGCCGCAACGAGGAGGGCTACTCCGAGGACCCGCTGCTCACCGCCGCGATGTCCACCGCGTACGGCTCGGGAATGACCGGCGGTGACCCGAACCATCTGAAGAGCGCACCGACCCTCAAGCACTACCTGGCCTACAACAACGAGGTCCGGCGGGACGTGACCTCCTCGAACGTGCCGCCTCGGGTGCTCAACGAGTACGACCGGGCCGCCTTCAAGCCGGCCATCGCCGCCGATGCGGCGACCGGGATGATGGCCGCGTACAACCTGGTCAACGGACGTCCTGCCACTGTGGACCCGGACCTGGCCACGGTGGTCCGCGACTGGACCGACCAGCCGCTGATGAACGTCACGGACGCCTGGGCGCCGAACAACCTGGTGAACTCACAGAAGTACTACGCCACCCAGGCCGAGGCGAACGCGGCGATCATCAAGGCCGGACTCAGCAGCTTCATCACCGACGACACAAACGCCCAGCCGACCATCACCGCCATCAAGGAGGCCCTCGCCACCGGCCTGCTCACCGAGCGGGACATCGACGCCCGGATCCGCGAGATCCTGAACGTCCGGTTCCGGTTGGGTGAGTTCGACCCGGGCGGCGGCCGGTACGGCGGTATCACCCCGGACGTCATCAACAGCCCCGAACACCAGCGACTGGCCCGGCAGGCCGCCGGCGAGGCGATGGTGCTGCTGAAGAACGAGCGGCAGGCGCTACCGCTGGACCCGGCCCGGACCCGCAAGGTGGCGGTGCTCGGCCCGCTGGCCGACACCCTCTACTCCGACTGGTACGGCGGCGACCTGCCGTACCAGGTGACGGCGCTGGACGGCATCCGCGAACGGCTGGGCAACTCGGCCAGCGTGAGCGGGCTCGACGGGGCGGACCGGATCGCCCTGAAGGATGTGCAGACCGGCCGGTACGTCTCGGCCACCGGCACCACCGACGCCAACCCGGTCCTCGGGACCGGCGCGACCCCGGCGCTCGTCGCCCAGTTCGACGTGGTCGACTGGGGGCAGGACGTGGTGACGCTGCGCAACGCCGCCAACGGCCGCTACCTCGGCTACAACTGGGGGCCGTTCGTCACCCGCGACGAACAGCCGAACGGTTGGTACGTCCAGCAGCAGTTCAAGCTGGAGCCGCAGGCCGACGGAACAGTGGTGCTGCGCTACGTCGGCTACGAGACCAAGGAGAGCTGGTTCGGCGCCGACACGTACGTGACGATCGGTGACGACGGCGCCCTCAAGCTCGGCGCATCGACCCCGGCTGCCGCGGCCCATTTCAGTCGCGAGGTGATCAGCAGTGGAATCGACCGGGCCGTGGCGGCGGCCAAGGCTGCCGACACCGCTGTGCTGGTGGTTGGCAGCAACCCGTTCATCAACGGCCGGGAGGCGCACGACCGGACCTCCACGGCGCTGAGTGCCGGCCAGGAGGCGCTGGTCAAGGCCGTGGTGAGGGCCAACCCGCGGACGGTGCTGGTGCTCCAGACCAGCTACCCGGTCACCATCCGATGGGAGCAGGAGCACGTACCGGCCATTGTCTGGACCACCCACGCGGGCGCGGAGACCGGTCACGCCGTCGCCGACGTCCTCTTCGGCGACCGCAACCCGTCCGGCCGGCTCACCCAGACCTGGTACCGCTCGGACTCGCAACTGCCACCGGACCTGCTGGAGTACGACATCATCTCGTCCCGGCAGACCTACCTGTACAGCCGCGCGAAGCCGCTCTACCCGTTCGGTCACGGGCTGTCGTACACCAGATTCCGGTACGGCCAGTTGCGTGCCGGCGCCCAGTCGGTCGCTGCCGACGGCACCATCACGGCCAGTGTCGACGTGACAAACGTCGGCAGCCGGGCCGGGACCGAGGTCGTCCAGCTCTACACCCACCAGCGCACCTCCCGGGACACCACCCCGATCCGCCAGCTCAAGGCGTTCCAGCAGGTGCGACTCGCGCCCGGGCAGACCCGTACGGTGACCCTGCGCCTGCCCGCCGCGGACCTGGCGCACTGGGACGTCACCCGCAGCCGGTGGGTGGTCGAGTCGTCGGTGCACGACCTGATGGTCGGGGCGTCCGCCGAGGACATTCGGGCCCGCGCCGCGGTCCGGGTCCGCGGTGAGACGATCCCGGCCCGGGACCTGTCCCTACCCACCGGGGCGGAGAACTTCGACAGGTACGCGGGGGTCCGGCTCGTCGACGAGACGAAGCCCAGCGGTACGGCGGTCGGTGCCACCGCGGCCGGTCAGTGGATCTCCTTCGGCGGTTCCGCGCTGCGCGCCGGCCCGCACACCTTCAGCGCGAAGGTTGCCAAGGCCGGTGCGGATTCCGGCACCATCCAGATCCGGTTGGGGTCACCCACCGGCCGGCTGCTCGGCACGGCCACCGTGCCCAGCACCGGCGACGACTACCGGTACGTCAGCACCAGCACCGAGTTGACCCGTGCCGTCGGCACCCACGACGTGTATCTGGTGTTCGACTCACCGCTGCGGCTGGCGGAGTTCTCCATCAGCTGACCGGCGTTCGGGGCCGGTTCGATCGTCGAACCGGCCCCGAAACGGTTGGTTGGTCAGCTCGCCGTGCAGGTCAGCGTCGGTGTGCTGGGCGTGCCGGTGGACGAGGCGAGGAACCCGAAGGTGGTGCTCGCGCCGGCGGCGAGTGTGCCGTTGTAGGCGACGTTGCGGGCGGTGACCGCGGAGCCCTGGCTCGTGACTGTCGCGTTCCATGCCTGGGTGACAGCCTGGCCGCTGGCGAAGGTCCACGTCACGGTCCAGCTGCTGACCGCCGAGGTTCCCGCGGTGACCCGTACCTCGCCCTGGAAGCCGCCGGTCCACTGGCTGGTCACCGCGTACGTCGCGGTGCACCCGGCCGCCGGCGGCGGCGTCGTGGGCGGCGGCGTGGTGACGGACCCGCCCCAGCCGGCGGTGGAATCCAGCCAGGCGGCGCGCCGCAGCATCCAGTCCCGCATGACCTGGACCTGCCCCTGCCACGTGGGCGAGGTCGGTGTGCGGAAGAAGCTGACCGTCGGCGACGTCAGGATGGGCCAGCGTTGGAAGTTGCGCTGGGCCGCGTTGGTCAGCGGGGTCGCGAGAGCGTTGATCCGGGACTGGAGCGCGGCGTCGGAGAGCAGGCCCCGTCGCAGCGTCTGCCAGCGCGATCGGGCCTGGTTGACGAACGCGGGGTCGCGTAGCAACTGGGCGAACCAGTCGTTGGGCGACGGTTGCCGGGTCTGCTGGTGCTGCCAGCCGGACACCTGGTCGTTGCCGAAGAATCCACCAACGCCGAAGCTGAGGTCGAAGTCCCACAGGGGACCCGCGAAGATCTTGCTGTCCCGGTCCTTGTAGAAGTGCGAGCTGCGGACGTACGCGTCCATCTCCCGGCTCAGCTCGTTGACGATCATGAGGTCGATGAAGGAGTCGACGTCGATGTACTTGCGGTATCCGGTGGTCGGGTCGGCGAAGTTCGACGAGTGCAGCACGTCGTTGAACTCCTGGATGTGACCGCGCAGCCAGTCCCGTTGCTGCGGTTGCAGGGGCGACGGGTCGGCAACCTCAAGATAGTTCCAACAGGTGGCCGCCGGCCCGGTACACGGCAACGTGGGCTCCTCGGCCGCCATCCACTCGAACTTCCAGATGTACCCGCCCTGGATCTTCGGCAGGGTCACATCGTCCTCGTCCAACTGCTTGAGGTCGAGACGATCCTTGGAGTTCTTGATCGTCTCCATGAACATGTAGACGCCCATGTAGTCGCTGGCGCCCACCGGGCCGGCGTCCGTGTTGAGGTAGAACTCGGCGAACCGGTAGCGCGGAGCCGGCAGCCCCATCTCGCGTCCGAGGTCGTAGACGAACGCCTCGCGGATCAGCGCCTTGTCGGGGAACGGGCCGCGTAACACCCAGTCGGAGTCGGCGGGCATGCCCAGCACCGGGTGGTCGGCGTCGTCGTTCTCGTTGTCCCAGAACTCGACCCGGAACGGCGTCTTCTCGAACGTCGCCGACGAGTTGCCGCGCAGCCGGAATCCCGCTCGGGTGCTGAGCGTCGGGGTGGCCGCCAGCGACGTGGTGCCGCCGGTCGGTTCGAAGATCATGGTGGTGGCGTCGAAGTACTCACGATCTGGCCGGCCCGCACCGTACGAGTCGATCAGCACCACCGGCAGGTCGTGGGCGGTGCTGACGTTCTGCGCGGCATACATGGCGGTGCCGGGCGCACCCGTTGGTGTCTGGCCGACGAACGCCTGGGCTCGCAGCTGGGTGGTGCGGGTGAAGCGCAGCGCCGAGCCCGAGTAGAGCGACGACTGGACGGTGGGCGGCTGCCCATTGGTGGTGTAGCGGATCTGGGCGCCGCTGATCGTGCTGCCCAGCGTCACCGCCACCTCCCCCTGGAAGGTGCCGCTGGGCACGGAGAAGGTGATGTCGCCGACCAGGTCGTCTGCCGCGGCCGGTGCGGCATCGGCGGTCTGGGTGCCGGCGAGGAGCTCGGTGACGGGCTGGGCGGCCTGGGCGGCGGTGACGGGTTCGGCGTCGGCCGGTGGCGAAGACACCACGAGTAGGCCTGCGACGAACACGGCGGCGGCCGCGATCCCGGCGGCCCGAAACGCCGAAACCGGGAGACCGGTGTTGCGGGTGGTCATGCGCACGATGCCTCCTGTTCTGATCGGGTGGGAACGGTCAATTCCGGCAGCGCCGAGTGCGGGTTGGCGCGGAAATGGCGGCGTAGCGTCCGTCGCCACGGCACATCTGGAAGGTCCAGGCGCAGGGCCGCGAGACCGGTGGCGTACTTCGAGATGCGTACCGGCCTGGTTCCGCGCTGCCACAGAATGCGGTCGACCAGCGAGGGGGCCGAGCTGGTCTTGGTCTCGACTACCGCGATGTCGGGCAGCCGCAGTGCGCGGTCGCCGTCCTGCCAGCTGAGCCCGGTGTCGATGGTGACCCGGCTCGCGGTCGCCGGCAGCAGCAGAGTGGAGCGACGGTAGCTGGTGACCAGCGTCGGCTCGAACGGCCTGGCCGCCAGGTTGGACAGGATCGACTCCCGATCGAGCACCTCGTTCACGAACCCGCGCCCCGACCGGACGGTGCGGCGGTCCTCGGTGAGGTACGGCAGGCGATGCTTGGTGATCCGTCCGCGCGCTCCGCTGATCTTCACCTCCAGCCAGCACTGGGCCGAGTCGAGGTAGGTCCGGGTCCGCACCTTGAAGCGCCTGCGCCGTCGGTACGCGGCACAGTGGTAGCTGGCCAGGCAGGGCGTGTCGAAGTACACCGACTCGTACCGGAAGGTGCGCTCGCCATCGATGTCCAGCACCCGGGCGTACGGGGTGAGCTGGTCCAGCAGCTGGGGCAGCTCGTCCACCGCGATCACGTACTTGCGGTCCACCCTGCTCTGCAGCGCCGCGCGGTCGATCGCCTCGGCGAGTGTGACCGGCGCCAGCCTCGCCAGCGGTGGCGCGGTCATCGGAGCGCCCCGGCCCGTGCTGGCTTGCTGGTGCCGGCCGCCGTGCTGCGCCGCGCGACCGAGTATCGGACGTCGACCACGGTGGTCTCGTTGACCATGTCGAGCCGCTGGACGATGGCGTTGTGCACCCGGGCATTGAGCAGTTGCTCCAGCTGGGCGACGAGGGCTGTGTGATCGGTGACGGCGGAGTCGAGCACCAGGATCTGGTGTCGGTAGTGCCGGAGGAGGCGCCGGTGGTCACCGACGAACATCACCGCGACGATGAGGGCCATCAGGCCTGCGCTGAGCCAGACCGACGTGGTGCTGAGCGCGCCGAGAATGCCCAGTGCGAGAGCGGAGAAGTAGTAGGCGACCTCGTGCTGGTCGAGCTCCGTCGACCGGAGTCGGATGATGGAGAGCACCCCGAACAGTGCCAACCCCAGTCCGAGCCCGGCACCGACGTCGCTGGCGCTCAGCGCGCTCGCCACCGCGAGGACGCCGACGTTGACGCCCAGGTAGGCGACGACCAGGTCGCGTCGGCGGTGTCGCGGGAAGTAGAGCCCGAAGACGAGCAGCGCCACCGCAAAGATGTCGATCGCGAACAGGACGAGCTGCGACATCGCTGGGGTTCCTCCTGATGTGCCGCCGGAACGGACCGACGTCCGCCGGCGGTGCGTGGCGACCTGCGGACGTGACCGGGCCCGGAATACTTTTCGGGAAACTTTCGGTATTTCGGTGGTGACTGTAAGCAGAACATCAATGCAAGTCAATGTGTGATCGGATCCCGCGTTCGGCACCTGGGCCCGGTTGAGGGCCTTTCGGGGCGGCTGACGTGGGCAGGCTCGGGGCGCTGTTGCGGGGCTCGCGAGTGCCGAAACTTTCGGAGTCTTTCGGGGTGGCGGCAGGACCTGTGGGTCGCGGCTGCCGAACCTGACGCCGTCGGCATCCGCGCCGGCGACCCGACCGGCGGTCCCGGTTCGGCGCAGTGTGCCCCGCCAGCCTCGGGCTAGGTCACCCGGTCGCTGCGGATTCGTCGGACGACGCAAGCGTGGGTGCTCGATCGGTGCGGCTGATCTGCCCGATCCAGGGGCATTTCTGCATAGACGCCCCCCAATTGCCGGTTGCATTGGTCAGACGTGTGACCTACGCTCCCACTAAGAATTTCGGGGCGGTTAACAAAGAGTGCGGTCGAGGCGATGGAAGTCCCCACCGGCCCTTAGTGGCGTCCCTGTTCCGTACTCGTCGCTCGATACGCACGTTGGGCACCCCACGTCGACGACCAGTGAGAGGAACAGACGTGAAGTCAGCCATATCCACCGCGCGAATGTCAGTGTTGGCGGTGGCGGCGCTCGTCGCCGCCACCCTGCCGGCCGTGCTGACAAACCAGCTGCCGGCCTCGGCCGCGGTCCAGGCGACCTACTATGTGGCGCCGGACGGCAACGACGCCAACCCGGGCACCCTGCAGTCCCCGTTCCGGACCGTGCAACGTGCCCGCGACGTCGTTCGTACGATAAGCGCGAACATGACCGGCGACGTCAACGTCTATCTCCGTGGCGGCACCTATCCGGTGACCAGCACGATCGAATTCGGGGCGAGCGACTCCGGCACCAACGGGTTCCGGGTCAGCTACGCGGCCTACTCCAACGAGAAGCCAGTCCTTGACGGTGGCGTCCAGGTGACCGGGTGGACCCAGCACAGCGGCAACATCTGGAAGGCGCCGCTCGACCGCGCCAACAAGCTGCGGGCGCTCTACGTCAATGACAAGCGCGCGTACATGGCGTCGAAGACCATCGGCTCGGCCGGCTGCTACGGGACGTACAACATCACTGCCAACCAGGCCTCGTGGGCCTGGGAGTCGGGGTCGCAGTGCGACGGCGCCAAGTACAGCCTGAACGACTTCCCGGCCGTTGCGCGCAACCAGGACGACATCGAGATCGAGACGGGTACGACCTGGACCACCGCCATCGTGGGCGTCCGGCAGGTGACCACGAGCTCCGACGGCGCGAACCGGGTCGCGCTCTTCCAGCAACCAGGCGCTGCCATCGCGCAGGGCGCGTTCAACGGCAACGCCCAGGTCGGCGGCACCCACAAGCTCATGAACGCGTACGAGTTCCTGGACGCGCCCGGTGAGTTCTACTTCGACAAGGGCACCAAGACGGTCTACTACTACAAGGCCAGCGCCGAGAACATGTCGACCGCGACGGTCTACGCGCCGAACAACGTCACCACAGTGCTCCGGGTCGCCGGCACCTCGACGACCAGCCATGCCCGCAACATCACGTTCTCCGGCCTGACGGTGCGGCACTCGGACTGGAACCTGTTCAACGTCGCCGGATCGTCCTTCAAGCAGGCGCAGCAGGGCAACCTCGGAGCGCAGGTGTACGCGAAGGGCAACTTCCACGTCTACTACTACCGCAACGTGGATGTCACCCCCGGCATCATCCAGATCCAGAACGCCGACGGCCTCCTGCTGCAACGCAACCGGATCGAGCACACCGGCGCTGACGGAATCAACATGGTCAACGATGTGCAGGGCACCCAGTTGATCGGGAACGCCACCAACGACATCGCCGGGTCCGCCATCACCGTCGGCCATCCCCAGCACGTCTACATCGGCGACGGCACGTCGACCAACCGGGAGAAGTACTCCGCGTCGGTCGAGGGGCTACCGAAGAACATCGACATCAAGAACAACTACCTCTACGACAGCGCGGTTCTGTTCAACGGGCACAGCCCCATCTCGGCGTACTTCGCCGACACCCTCACCATTCAGCGCAACCGGATCGAGAAGGCCCCGTGGTCCGGCATCACGCTCGGCTGGGGCTGGTGGAACTTCGACGGATCGTCGGGCTCGATCGTGCCCAACCGGCCGACCACGACGGCGAGAAACAACACCATCAGCTACAACCACATCATCGACACGGTGCAGCGCCTCAGCGACACCGCCCCCATTTACACTCTCGGAAGCCAGCCCGGAACCACCATCACCAACAATTACCTGCAGGGTGTTCCGTCGGGCCACAAGTACGGTCTGCACCCGGATGAGGGCTCGGCGTTCATCACCTTCCGCGACAACGTCCTGAGTATCGACAAGAACGTCACCTGGATGATCAATTCGGATGACTTCGGGCGGAAGCACGATCTGAGCATCACGCAGATCTACGGCCCGATCAACAAGGTGTCGAACAAGAATCTGCCGAACAGCACCGTCAACGACATCATCGTCTCGTCTGATTATGTCTGGCCGGCGGTGGCCTATGGCATCGCCGCGAATTCCGGCCTTGAGGACGCGTACCGGGACATCATCCCGGCGAGCAATTTCTCCGCACCGAACTACGTGCTCCCGGCCAGCACCTTCGTCACCAGTGCCACCGCGTCGATCCCGATCCGGAGCATCGGCGACGCCACCAAGTCGGTCTGGCTGGCTCCGTACGGCACGACCACCTTCACCGCCGGGGCGACGATGACCAGGGCGGCCGGCACCGCCACGTCCATCGCCGTGCCGAGCACGCAGGGCGAGTACCGGCTCTATGTCGTTGACGCGCAGGGCAACCGGTCGGCCGAGTCGACCTCGATCGTCCGGCAGCAACAGGGCGGCGGCGGTACGGGGAGCGGCCAACTCGTGGGTGGCCAGTCCGGCCGCTGCGTGGACGTACCCAACTCCACCACCACCAACGGCACCCAGATGCAGCTCTGGGACTGCTCCAACGCCACGAACCAGCGGTGGAGCCAGACCGCCAGCAAGCAGCTGACCGTGTACGGCAACAAGTGCCTGGACGCTTCCGGGGCCGGCACGGCCAACGGGACCGCGGTCATCATCTGGGACTGCCACGGCGGGCTCAACCAGCAGTGGAACGTCAACACCAACGGCACCATCACGAACGCCCAGTCCGGGCTCTGCCTCGACGCCAACGGCGCTGCCACCGCCAACGGCACGAAGATCATCCTCTGGTCCTGCAACGGCGGCACGAACCAGCAGTGGACGCTGCGTAGCTGACCGACCAGACCCCGGGGGCCAGGCCGACACGGGCCTGGCCCCCGGCTGTTTCTGACGGCCGAAGTTGTCGCAGGTCCGGCGCCCGGCTCGGCGCCGCCGACGTCGCTAGTGCCGTGACCACGAACGTTGACGGTGTTGGTCAGGCTGCGCGGGTAGCGGGTTGGCCCCAGTGTCGTTGTCGTTCGCTGCGGATGCGGGCTCGTTCTCGGCGTTGGGCGGCCAGGACGTCG
>NZ_QGSZ01000191.1 GCF_003857055.1 Micromonospora inaquosa
CCTGGGGCTGGTGGATCGGTGGGGGATTCGTCGGGTCGATCGGGCATCGGGGGCTCCCGTCGGGTCGTCTCCAAGCTGCTCACGGCTCTTGCGGCGTCGGGGCGGCGTGCGGGCACGCCCCGGCACGCCCGGTCGAACGGGGGGACCGACCGACCGGGCGCTTCCTGCGCGGTGGGAACGAACCAGCTCCGGGCTTGCAGACCTGGGAGCCAGCCAGGGAGAGCGTATATAACAGGTCATGCAAGCGCAAGCACCTGACCGCACATTGCTTGCTATACAAAGTTCCTCGTGATCGAATGGCAGGGCAGACCTGGGAGACACCAATGCCCGCCAAAGCGAAGTGGGCGCTGATCGCCGACGGCATCCGCGCTCAGATCAAGTCCGGCGAACTTGCGCCGGGCGACAAGCTGCCCTCAACCTCCGAGTTGTGCCGTCAACATGACGTCTCAGCCATCGTTGTTCGTCAGGCCATCAACGCGCTCAAGATCGAGGGCTTGGTGGAAGGCGTCGGTGGTGTCGGCGTGTTCGTCGCCGAGCGGTGAGCGCTTAACGCCGGGATCCTCGCTCACCCGCTCGCAATCTTGGACACTTTCCGTTCACGCGTAACGGAAAGTGTCCAAGATCCACTTTTCGCGTCTGGACCCGGTCAGGTCCAGGCCATTCTCGCCATGGTCGCCTACTTGCGGCATCGCCGGGCCCCGACGAGGTGACCCGGAAGTTGGCGGCCGGTCGCGCTGGGTGCGCGGATCTCGTACGCTCCCATGTGGTCTCTGCCGGTGCGGTGGTGGAGGCGATGGTCGATCATGGGGAGGCGCGCGTGAGCGCAGCACAGATCATCGCGAGGTTGGCGGCGGCGTCTCAGAAGCTGGACGAGGCGAAGGCCAAGACCGCAGCGGCGGCACAGGACGCGGCCGAGGCGCGAGCACTCGTCGCCGGTGCTCTGGAGGGCGTAGCCGCCGGTCCGCTGGTCGGCATGATTGATTCGTACCGTCAGGCACTCGCGCAGGCGTCCCAGGGTGGCGACCCGGCCAAGCAGCACGTGCAGGAGACGATCGCGAAGGTCCGAGCGCTGGGAAACTGACCACGGGTGGTGGCAGCGCAATCCACCAACCACCCGCGGCAGTCAGCGTCACCTTGCGACCTGCGATCCCAGGGCTTGGGTCGACGGTGGCGGACCGCGACGGGCGACGTGAGGCGCGCGGCCGAGAGAGCCGAGATGCGCCGCCGCCCACGAGACGCAGGAGTGTCGGCCCAGAGGCAATTGCTGTTGGCGGTTCGGCAGCGGCGACAGCATGGGCGACGGTTTCAGAGTTCTTGCCGGCTCTGCCGAAGGCCGTAGCCGGCGTCGTCCTCGGGGCCGTGGCAACCTGGGGATCCCTCAAGGCTTACAAAGCGAGATCGCAGGATGGCGGAGGTTCCGTTGAAAATTGATGAGCGAGTTGAGCAGCTCGTCCGTGACACGTTGCACTGGGCCGTCAAGCGGAAGCCGGTTGAGTTTGACGAAGCGCTCAAGGCGTTTTCTGACAGGTCGACGCGGCAGTCCGCCCTGGAGCTGTTGGCTGCTATCTCGGCCTTCGTCAGTGCTGACATATGCCAGGGCAAGCCATCGCCTGAGCAAATCCAGCAGTTGGCCGAGGAAGTTGCCGAGGCAGAAGCGTGGAGTTCGGCAACCTCTCCCGAGGTCGAAGCCTTCCTCAACGCCGTTGTTGCCGGGCGACCGATGTCGGGTGTGCTGCCAGCTGACAGCGTAGTCGTCCTAGCCTTCATTGTGGCCGCAAGCCTCCTGTCTTCTCGCCCAAAGAGTGAGGGGGATTGGTGGTTCAACTATCTGGACAAGGTGGAGGCAGCCATTGAGGCGACGGGGTGACGGGCGTGCCTGGCCCGGTCGCCCGGGACGGCGGCGAGCTGGATGGCTTTCGCATCGGCTATCTGCCGTCGGACGTTGGTGACCTGGTTTCGGACTTCGCCTCCGAGTGGGAGGGCGTCACTTTCGCGACCCGGGTCTGGGAGCGCCAAGTCGAGGACGGCCACCGGGTCGACCTGCGGGTACACGTGCTCCGGGGCGACCGGTTGGGCACCCTCGCCGAGCTACGCGACTTCCTGGCCGAGTATCACGAGCGCGATCCCGCCGACTGGGCCCTCAGCGATTTCCAGCACGTCGAGGGCCCTGGGCTGATCGGTGCCGTCGAGGCGTTTTGGCTGTTCGCAACCGGTGTGGCCGTGAATGTGTTGACGGGCCCGGAGGCTTGACCGGGGACAGCCTGCGGGCGGTTGCGCGAAAAGTCACTGCGACACAGACAGGCAATCCCGCATTTCCGGATGCAGGTCAAGAGCTCACCTGCGGCTGAGGTACGGACCTCGCGTCCCTTCGCTTCGGGATGAGCTCTCAGACCGGCGCGAGGCCGCGGAAGAGCGCCTTCTACCACCGGCGGCGTCAACTCAACCGGCGGACGACCGGACGCAGGACCGTCACAAGCATGCTTTTGTCGGTGGTGGTCAGGTGGTCATGGCACGCTGCGATGTTGTCAGCTTCGTTCAGCTCCGACCAGTCAAGCAAAAAGCCCGCAGCGGCACCGAGCTGTCGGAGGAAGGATCGGGTCGTTCGGCCGTTGCCCTCACGAAAGGGGTGACAGACGTTCAACTCGCCGTAGTAGTGAGCGAGTGTCTCGACGAACGCTTCATGCTTTAGGCCAAGAAGAAAGCCATCCTTGCTGAGTCCGCTAAGGATCGTGCTCACTTGGTCGTCGATGTATCGCCAGTGACAGAAGCGTGCTCCTGGCTTACTGATGTCGACGGTCCTGGTCTGCCCGGCCCAGTCGTAGAGATCGCAAAACAGCTTCCGGTGGAACGCCTGTAGGTGGTCAAGGCCGTAGCTGCCCGGAATCATCATTCGGGATGCTTGAACCTCCCGGATCGAGGTCAAGCGAAACTCCGCCTCCCGAAGGATGGCGGGATCCGTGATTCCTAACTTGTTCTTCAGGCAGGTGGTCCCTGGCCAGCAGTACGGATCATGCACCCTTGAGGCGGGCAATCTCTTGAGAGACCAGCTCGTCTGCGCTGATCAAACCTGATGCCACATCGCGGAGCTTGTCCTGCCAGTCCTGGTCGAATTCTTTGCCTTCCAGGGCGGCGTTGGCAGTGGCTAGCCCGACAGCAGTTTCCGTATTCGCGATCTGCCGCGCATAGTACGTCCGCATGAGGTCGGTGCTTATCCTTGCCGACGAGCTGGCTGACTCGGGGAGCGCACCTCGGGCGGCTCTCCAGGGCAGCTCGTTGTGCGTCATGAGGGACAGTTGGCTTGCCGAGAACTTGCCGTACTCATCAGTGACCCACTGGACGGTCCTGTGTTGATCTGGCGTCAGGTGTGAGGCCTCCCCGTGTGGCCACCCGGACACGGTGAGCTGCCTACGGTGGTGACGGTAGAGGGGTGGGACGACGGGGCCCTCCCGCCAAGCTTCGATCGGCTCGGGGAACAACAAGGCTCCCTCGCGTGCCAGATGCCACCCCTGGCAGTAGTACACGAGCTTTTCCAGCTTCATGGCGGTGACACTGCCGAGTTTGCTGAGCACTGCCGCTGCGACATCGTGAGCGGTAGCCATCTGGTAACACCCCCTACCCTGGCCTGGCTTCGAGACTAGCGATCGGCCGGACATTTCGCTGACTCTGGGCTGGTGTCGAGTCGACTTCGATCCTATCTGCCGTGGCGAATCAGGCGATAGAACGTATGTTCGAGAAGGGGTTGTTGCTGCTGTCGGAAAGCTGTCACCACGCGTGGTGAGGGCTGTGCGGGCCGGTGATCGTCCCTATTCTGACGTGTTCACCGCAGGCTAGCCACGTGGAGTGTCGTGGACCCTCGACAGGTACGACGTCTGGCAGAGCAATCTGCCAACTTCGGGTTCGGGTCTGCTGCACCGATAGGTGACATCTGAGATGGCTTGCCTTGGTGGCGGGCTGGAAGGATGTTGCTGTGCCTAAGCCCTACCCCCGTGAGTTCCGCGATGACGTCGTGCGGGTGGCCCGTGATCG
>NZ_QGSZ01000042.1 GCF_003857055.1 Micromonospora inaquosa
TCCGCATCCTGCGCGCCCCCGAAGACCCGGTCACCTTCCCCCTCGCCACCAACTCCCTGCTGGCCTGGACCATGGCCTTCAACCACACCCTCACCCGCACCGCCCTCCGCGCCACCCAGGCCGGCGGCTACGACGTCATCCACGCCCACGACTGGCTCGTCGCCCACACCGCGATGACGCTGCGCGACCACCTGGACGTCCCGCTGGTCAGCACGATCCACGCCACCGAGGCCGGGCGGCACCAGGGCTGGCTGCCGGAGGAGATGAACCGCACCATCCACGGCGTCGAACACTGGCTCAGCAGCGAGTCCAACCGGGTGATCGTCTGCTCCGGGTACATGCGCGACGAGGTGAACGCTCTCTTCGGCGTACCGGCCGGGCGGGTCGACGTGGTCGCCAACGGCGTGGAGCCGCACCGCTGGCGGGTGCCCGCGAGCGCGGTGGCCGCCGCCCGCGCCCGCTTCGCCGGAGACGGCCCGCTGGTCACCTTCGCCGGCCGCCTGGTGTACGAGAAGGGCGTGCAGCACCTGATCGCCGCGCTGCCCCGGCTGCGCGAGCGGCACCCCGGGCTGCGTGCCGTGATCGCCGGCGACGGCCCGTACCGCGCCGAGTTGGAGGCCGAGGTGCACCGCCGCGGTTTGGGCGGCATGGTCAGCATGCCGGGCTTCCTGGGCGGCACCGACCTGCCGGCGCTGATGGCCGCGTCCGACTGCTTCGCCGTGCCCAGCATCTACGAGCCGTTCGGCATGGTCGCCCTGGAGGGCGCCGCGGCCGGCGCTCCGCTCGCCGTCGCCGCCACCGGTGGCCTCGCCGAGATCGTCGAACCGGGCGTCACCGGGATGACCTTCCGCCCGCACGACCCGGACAGCCTGACCGACGCCGTGCACGCGCTGCTGTCGGACGCCGACCGCACCCGCGCCATGGCCCGCCACGCCCGCCGGATGGTCCACGAGCAGTACGGCTGGGCGGCGATCGCCCAGCGCACCGCCGCCAGTTACGCCGCCGCCATCCAGCACGACGCGGCGTTCACGGCCGAGCGCGCCGAGCAGCGGATGTCGCAGGGCCGCGCGCTTCCGGCGCTCCCCGAGGGCAACCTGCTCGCCGCCGCCGGCCTGCGCTGACCCTCGCCCGGCCCGTTCGCGGTTGATCGACTCGGTTTTCTTGACGTCGGGGTGTCCCCGCGCTGGGGATGCCCCGATTTCCTGAAAAACCGAGTCGATCACGCTCGGGCCCGGCGGGAATGGTGCCCGTCGAGCCGGGCCGCACAGCCCGGCACCTGCCGGCCGGTCCTGCCAGAATGTGCGGATGTTTCGCGCTGTCGACGCCCTGGATGCCTCCTTTCCGATCGCCGCCTCCATGGCGCTGGACCTGATCCGACGCCCCGAGGTGTCCGAGCAGTGGTCGAGCCCGAGCGCGCTGCCGCACCTGTCCGTGGGTGGCCTGGCGTGCCACCTGGGACGTCAGGCGGTACGCGCGGCCGAACTGCTGCCGATGCCGACCGACCTACCGACGTTGGAGTCCGCCGACAACCACTACGAGCAGGCCCCCTGGGTCAGCGAGGGCACCCCGGACGAGGAGTCGGTCGCCGAGGGCCCCGACGAGGCGGACGCGGCACGCGGACCGGCCGACCTGCACGCCCGCTCCGCCCACGCGCTGGAAGTGGTCGGCGACCTGCTCTCCGGGGGTGCCGCCCGTGCTGTCGTGCCGATCCCGTGGCAGGGCTGGTCGCTGCGGCGCGGGGACTTCCTGCTCACCCGCCAGCTGGAGATCGTCGTGCACTCCGACGACCTCGCGGTGAGCGTCGGCCTACCCACGCCGGAATTCCCGGCCGATGTCTTCGACCCCGTCCGGGACCTGTTGGTCCGGCTGGCCGTGCGCCGCCGTGGTCAGTCCGCGCTGATCAGCGCGCTCAGCCGCAGCGAGCGGGCCCGGGACATCTCCGCCTTCTGACCTGCCGCCCGTCGTCGACCACCCGCCGCCCGAGGGCCGTCCCAACGGCCCGCGCGTGATCGACTCGGCTTCCTGAAAGTCGGGGCGTCCCGGCACGACGGACACCGCGCCTTCATGAAACCCGAGTCGATCATGCCGGGACGGGACCAGCCGGGAACGCGGCAGGCCGCCGACCCGTGAGCGGGTCGACGGCCTGTCGGTGAAGCGAGGAGCGGGTCAGCGCTCGCCGAAGGGGACGTAGTCCCGCTCGGCGGAGCCGACGTAGACCTGCCGCGGACGGCCGATCTTGGTCTCCGGGTCGTTGATCATCTCGCGCCACTGCGCGATCCAGCCGGGAAGCCGGCCGAGCGCGAAGAGCACCGTGAACATCTTGGTCGGGAAACCCATGGCCTTGTAGATCAGGCCGGTGTAGAAGTCCACGTTCGGGTAGAGCCGACGCGAGACGAAGAAGTCGTCGGCGAGGGCGATCTCCTCCAGCTCCATGGCGATGTCCAGCAGCGGGTCGGGCTTGGCCATCCGGCCCAGCACGTCCTGCGCGGCCTTCTTGACGATCGCCGCCCGCGGGTCGTAGTTCTTGTAGACCCGGTGGCCGAAGCCCATCAGCTTGACGCCGTCCTGCTTGTCCTTGACCTTGCGGACGAAGGACTGGACGTCGCCGTCGCCGGCGTGGATCTGCTGCAGCATCTCCAGCACCGCCTGGTTCGCGCCACCGTGCAGGGGCCCGAACAGCGCGTTCACACCCGCCGAGACGGAGGCGAACAGGTTGGCGTTGCTGGAGCCGACCAGGCGGACGGTCGACGTGGAGCAGTTCTGCTCGTGGTCGGCGTGCAGGACGAAGAGCATGTCCAGCACCTTCGACATCACCGGGTCGACCTCGTACGGCTCCGCCGGCACGCCGAACGTCATCCGCAACAGGTTGTCCACGTACCCCAGCGAGTTGTCCGGGTACAGCAGCGGCTGACCGATGGACTTCTTGTACGCGTACGAGGCGATGGTGGGGACCTTCGCCATCAGCCGAACCGTGGAGATCTCCACGTGCTCGGAGTCGAACGGGTCCAGGCTGTCCTGGTAAAAGGTGGACAGGGCGCTCACCGCGGACGAGAGCACCGCCATCGGGTGGGCGTCCCGGGGGAAGCCGTCGAAGAAGCGACGCATCTCCTCGTGCAGCAGAGAGTGCCGCCGAATCCACTCGGTGAACTCGGTCAGCTGCTGCTCGGTCGGCAGCTCACCGTAGATGAGCAGGTAGGAGACCTCCAGGAAGGAGGACTTCTCGGCCAGCTGCTCGATCGGGTACCCCCGGTAACGCAGGATCCCCGCGTCGCCGTCGATGTAGGTGATCGCGGATGAGGCAGCGGCGGTGTTCACGAAACCGGGGTCGTACGTGGTCATTCCGGTTTCCTTCAGCAGCTTGCTCACCCCGATACCGGCGGGGCCCTCGACCGCAGGATGCACCGGCATCGACAGCTGCCCACCGGGGTGATCGAGCTTGACTTCCGTCATGTGGTTCCTCGCTTCGCCGGCAGATCTACGTTGAATTGCCTTCGCTTCTACCGTAATTGCGGCTCGGGGGACAACGCCCGCCGTGGTTCGGCGGTGAGGTATGCGTCACCCGATTCCCGACCACGCGGCGGGGAAACCCTCGTCCCGATCGGCGAGATCAGGTCAGGACAGGGTGAGGTGTCGCAGCGTACCGTCCGTCGCGACCTGGAAAACGTCGAGCTTGTTGGTGCCGGCGTGGAACAGCTTGTCGTCGGCGAGCAGCGCGGCGAACCGGCGTCCGCCGGGGTCGGCCGGCACCACCGGGACGACGGCCCCGATCCGGCCGTTGACGGCGACCGCCAGCAGGGTGCCGTCCGGGATCCGGTCCGGGACGTCGCCCCAGACGAGCGCCGGGAGGGTGCCGGTGTCCGGGTCCGTGGCGGTGAACGCGGCCAGGTCGGCGACCCGGGCGCTGCCGCCGGCGGGGCCGGCCTGTACCTCGGTGCCGACCAGCGGATGCGGTGTCGGCAGGGGTGGTGGGGCGGGCACGCCGCCGGGGAAGGTGACAGGTTCGCCGGGGCGGTCGTAGAAG